>JAJDZH010000168.1 GCA_022824725.1 Thermoanaerobaculia bacterium
GCCCGAGGCGCCGATCTCCGACTCGAGCGTCGACAGCAGACGGGCCCGGTCCCGGTGCAGGCGCTCCGCGCGGTCGCCGGCGAGCGCCTCGATGCGGCGCACGCCCGCGGCCACGCCGCGCTCGCCGGCCAGGGTCACGGAGCCGATCTCGCCCGTGTTCCGAACGTGGCAGCCGCCGCAGAGCTCGAGACTGAAGCCGGGCACCTCGACCGTGCGCACCCGGTCGCCGTACTTCTCGCCGAAGAGGGCCATCGCGCCGGCCGCGACCGCCTCCTCGTACGAGCGCTCGCTGATCTCCAAAGGTACGGCGCGTCGCACCCACTCGTTGACCGTGTCCTCGATCGCCTCCTGCTGCTCTTCGGTAACGGGGGCCCCGTGCGTGAAGTCGAACCGTAGCCGGTCCGGATGGACCAGGGAACCGGCCTGGCGCACGCCCGGGCCGAGATGCTGGCGCAGGGCGGCGTGGAGAAGGTGGGTGGCCGTGTGGTGGCGCTGGGCGGCTTCTCTCTTCTCGCGGTCTACGTGCAGTTCGACATCGGCGCCGAGTTCGATCGCACCGTCCACGACTTCCAGTTCGTGGACGATGTAGAGACCTTGGCGCTGTGTGTCCACGACCCGCGCCTCACCGTCGGGTCCTTTCACCAAGCCGACATCACCGACCTGTCCTCCTGCCTCGGCGTAGAAGGGAGTACGGTCGAAGACGACAAGACCCTCGTCCGTCAACTCCCGAGCCGGTTCCCCATCGCCGGACGCGATCGCAACCGCCCACGTTTCCGCTTCCAGAGCGCCGTAGCCCACGAACTCCGTGCTTCGAACTTGAACTCCGCGCGCAGCAGGAGCGAGTGTCACCGAGGCCCGGACCGAGTCCGTCTTCACGGCCCGCGAGCGCTCGCGCTGCTCCGCCAGCGCCGCCTCGAAGCCCTCCTCGTCGATCGTGAACTGTTCCTCCTCCGCGATCTCCCGAACCGTCTCGATCGGCAGGCCGAACGTGTCGTAGAGGCGGAACGCCGCCTCGCCGCCGAGCACCGACCCGCCTCCGGCCCGGGCCTCCTCGATCGCCTGCTGGACCTTGCCGGCGCCAATCGCGACCGTCTCCAGGAACCGCGTCTCCTCGGCGGTCACCGTCGCCGACGACGGTTCGCGCGCCGCCTCGAGTTCCGGGTAGTGGCCGGCGAAGGTCTCCTCGAGCGAGGGCAGGAGCGAGGCCAGGAACGGCTCCTCGAAGCCGAGCTTCATGCCGTGGCGCGATGCGCGACGAAGAAGCCGGCGCAGCACGTAGCCGCGGCCCTCGTTGCTCGGCAGGACCCCGTCCGCCAACAGGAAGCCGACCGCCCGGAGGTGGTCGGCCACGACCCGCATGGACACGTCCGCCTCCGGATCGCGGCCGTACTCGCTCCCCGCCGTCCCGGCCACCGCGGTCAGAATCGTGCCGAACAGGTCCGTGTCGTAGTTCGAGTCGACGCCCTGGAGCACGGCGGCAACCCGTTCGAGCCCCGCGCCGGTGTCGATCGACGGGTTCGGCAGCGGCTCGCTACGGCCGTCCTCGTGGCGCTCGAACTGCATGAAGACGAGGTTCCAGATCTCGAGATAGCGGCCCGAGTCCGATCCTTCGTCGAAGCCGACTTCGGGCAGTTCCGGCGCGGTATCGACGAAGATCTCGCTGCACGGGCCGCAGGGCCCGGTGTCGCCCATGGCCCAGAAGTTGTCCTTCTCGCCACAGCGCAGAACCCGCTCAGGCGGCAACCCGGACAACCGCACCCAGAGGTCCGCCGCCTCGTCGTCCTCCCGGAACACCGTGGCGAAGAGGTGCTCGGGCGGCAAGCCCCAGACACCCGTCACGAGCTCCCAGGCCGACGCGATCGCCTCTTCCTTGAAGTAGTCGCCGAAGGAGAAGTTACCCAGCATCTCGAAGAACGTGTGGTGCCGGGGACTGGGCCCGACGTTCTCCAGGTCGTTGTGCTTGCCGGACACCCTGAGACACTTCTGCGAGGTCACCGCGCGCGGCGAGTCCGGCTGCTCGACGCCGAGGAAGTAGTTCTTGAACTGGACCATCCCGGCATTGACGAACAGCAGGGTCGGATCGTCCCGCGGCACGAGGGGCGAACTCGCCACCTCCGCGTGTCCGCGGCCGGCGTAGAAGTCGATGAAGCTGCGCCTGATGTCCCGACTCAACATGAGCTCTGGCCCTGGATCCGCTGCTTCTTCCTGCCGCTTCCTGCGGAAGCGCTTTGCGCCACCGCGTCGTCGGCCGCGTCGAACAGGACGGCGCCAATAGTACGGGGAAGGAAGCCCCGCCGTTCCAGGTGCCGGGCCAGGGCGGCGGTATCGCGGGAAGGATGACTCGACCGGAAGCGGGCCGCCACGCCCGCTGCCCGCTCCTGTTCGTCCTCGTCGTCCACCGTCTCGAGCGCCGCACTGGCCGCCGCTTCGTCCGCGCCACGCCTCCGCAGATCGAGTTCGAGCCGCCGCCGACCGTAGCCACGGCGCTTGAGCGACCGCACGAGCATGTGCGCGGTTTCGCCTTCGTTCAGGTGACCGCCATCGGTCAGCCGTTCGACCGCGCTCTCCACCTCGGCCTCCGTGTAGCCACGCTGCCTGAGCTTCGCCCCCAGTTCGGCCGCGAAGTGCGCGCGCCGCGCCAGCAGATCGAGCGCGCGGTCGTACGCCGGCTTCGGCGCCTGCTTTCGATTGGACGTTGCTCGAGTGGATTGGGCGTTCCGCACGTCATTCCTCCAGCGGAGGATAGCGCCGTCACGGCGTCCCGGTCAGGGCAACGGCGAGCGCGGCCACGGCGGCCGTCTCTGTCCGCAGCACGCGGGGTCCGAGGTGCGCCGGAATCGCGCCGCGCCCGGCCAGTTCCTCCATCTCCCGCTCGCTGAACCCGCCCTCGGGCCCGACCACGACCGCTTCCGCCGATCCCGCGACGGCCAGGAACGGCGTCGCGGCGCCGGGATGCAGCGCCACCGACCCGGCCCCGATCGGCGCCTCTTCGAGCGGGACGGGCTTGCCGATCTCGGGCAGCCAGGCGCCGCCGCTCTGTTCGAGCGCCGACTTCGCGACCCGGCGCTGACGCTCCAGAGCCCGTTCCGGCAAGGAACGGCTGGTGCGCTCCGAGACGAGCCACCGCAGTTCGCGCAACCCCAGTTCCGTCGCCTTCTCGACCAGCCAGGCCGCCCGCTCCGGCCGCACGGCGGCCACGAACAGCGCCACGCGCCGGGGCGGCTCGAACACCGGCGCCGCTTCCCCGACTCGCAGCACCGCCCGCCGCGCGGTCACCTGGTCCACCACCGACCAGCGAGCCGCGCCGCGGCCGTCGACGAGGCGCAGCCGGTCGCCGACCTTCAGCCGGCGCGCACGGAACAGATGGCGGTAGTCGGCGCCTTCGACCTCGACCGTTCCACGGGCGAGATCACGGGCTTCGGCCAGCAAATGGATCATGTCCGAGGGTTCAGGCCTCGGAACCTCGCTCCGCCTTCCCGCCGCCGGCCGCGGGATCCGTGTCCGGCTCGTGTCCGGAGAAGAGGTCCTTCACCCGGCTGAACAGGCCCCGCTCGTCGCGGATCGTGCCGCCGCCGTCGCCGGACAGTTCGGCCAGCGCCCGCAGGTGCTCGAGCTCATCCTCGGAGAGGTCCCGCGGCGCCGGCACGTTGAGCCGCACCTCGACAATGTGGTTCCCGCGGCCGCGGCCATCGATCCGGGGAATGCCCTCGGACCGCAGCACGAAGGCCGAACCGTGCTCGGTCGCCGGCGGAACGTCCAGCTCGGTCGTGCCGTGGAGCGTCTCCACCTCCACCGTGCAACCGAGGACCGCCTGCGGAAAGCCGATCGTGACCGAGCTCAGGACGTCAGCGTCGCGCCGGCTGAATCGTTCGTGCGGCTCGACTCCGATCACCACGTAGAGGTCGCCTGGCGGGCCGCCGTTCCGGCCGTGCTCCCCCTCGCCTGGCAGCCGGAGGCGGGATCCGGTATCGACGCCGGCAGGCACCCGAACCTGGATCGAGCGCTGCCGCTCGCTCCGCCCCTGGCCCCGGCAGTCGCCGCAGGGATCCCGAATGACGCTCCCCGCTCCGCGGCAGTCGGGACAGGTGCGAGCGACGGAGAAGAAGCCCTGGCTGTACTGGACCTGACCGCGGCCGCCGCACATCCGGCAGGTGATGGGACCGGTCCCGGGCGCCGCGCCGCTGCCTCCGCAGGTGTCGCAGCGCTCGAGCCGCGGAATGCGCAGCTTCGGCTCCACTCCGAAGGCCGCCTCCTCGAACGAGATCCGCAGGTCGTAGCGAAGATCCGCGCCCGCGCGCCGGCGGCGGCCGCCGGTCCGACCGCCGAAGCCGAAGACGTCTCCCAGGATGTCGGAGAAGTCGGCGAAGATCGTGGGGTCGAAGCCGCCGCCGCCCGGAGTGGCCTGGTGCCCGAAGCGGTCGTAGTCCTGGCGCTTGTCGGCATCCGAGAGCACGGCGTACGCGTCGGCCGCCTCCTTGAACTTCTCCTCGGCGGCGCTGTCGCCCGGGTTGCGATCGGGGTGGTAGCGGACGGCCAGCTTGCGATACGCCGACTTGATCTCCTGCAGGGTTGCCGAACGGTCGAGGCCCAGGACCTCGTAGTAGTCGCGCGGCATCACGTGCCTCAGGCGCCGCCGCCCGTCGCCGCGTCCGCCTCGGCACCGGCGTCCTCCTCGACGCCCGCTTCCCGGGAAGCCGCCGGCGCGGCCGGAACGGCGACCCGGACCATCGCCGCGCGCAGCAGCCGCGACTCCATCATGTAGCCGGTCTGCAACTCCTGCACGACGGTGGGCTCCTCGACCTCGGCGCTCTCTTCCCGCGCCACCGCCTGGTGAACGTTCGGATCGAAGGGGGCGTTCACGCCTTCCACCGGCTCGACGGCGAACCGTCGCAGGAGATCCGCCATCTGACGCCGGATCATCTCGACGCCGGCGCGAAGATCGTCCGCCGACGCCTCGGCCTGAAGCGCACGGTCCAGGTTGTCGACCACGCCGAGGAACTCGCGCAGCGGGCCGGCGGCCGTGTTCCAGCGCGACTCGAGCCGCTCCCGCTCGGCGCGCTTGCGCAGGTTGTCGAACTCGGCCGCGGCGCGCCGCAGCCGGTCGACTTCCTCGCTCGCCGCGGCGAGTTCGGTCCGAAGCTCGCTCTCGACATCCGCCGCGCCGTCGTCACGATCCGCCGGGGTCTCCTCGCCCGCGAGCTTCCCGTCGCGGCCCTGGTCCTCCACATGAGAGTCCGGGCTCTCCTTCGCCTCGATCGTCATCTCTTGAGTCCCTGTTACAGCCGTCGGGTCAGAGCCTCGGACAGGCGTTCGCCCAGGTAGTTCACCAGGGGCACCATCCGCGGATATTCCATGCGCGCCGGCCCGACGACCGCGACCGACCCGGCGACGCCGTCGCCCGCCTTGTAACTCCGCACGACGAGGCCGAAGCCGAGCTCCTCGGTCAGCCTCGAATCCTGGCCCAGGACCACCCGCACGCCGTCCGCGTCGAGGCAGCGGTTGAGCAGACCGGCCAGCCGGGCGCGCTCGGCGAACATCTGGAACATCCCCTCGATCCGCGACATGCCGGGCCCCGCATCGAACAGGCTGTGCGTCCCGTCCACCACGAGCGACGGTGCGTGGCCGATGTTCATGCCGTCGCGGGCGAGCTCGATCGCCCGCCGCAGCAGCTCGTCGAGCCGGGCGCGCTCGTCGCTCATCAGCCGCAGCAGTTCCTCCCGGATCTCGAAGAGGGACCGTCCGCTGTAGTTCTCGGTCAGATAGTTCGAGATGCGCACGAGGTCTTCGCGCGGGATCGGCTCGTCCGTGACCACGAGCTTGTTCTCGACGAAGCCTGTCTCGGCGACCACCACGCAGAGCACCTTGCGACCGCTGAGCGGCACGAACTCGATCGCCTTCATCACCGCCGAACCGAGGGCGGGAGTCAGGACGACGCCGACGTGGTGGGAGAGCTGCGACAGCAGCCGCGACGCCTCCTCGGTCAGTTCCTGGCCGGTGCTCCCGGCGGTCGTCAGCCGGTCGTCGATCAGCCGCCGGTCGTCGTCGCTCACCACCTGCGCCGACATCAGGTCGTCGATGAAGAGGTGGAAGCCGGCCTCGGTCGGCAGCCGACCCGCCGAGACGTGCGGCTGGCGCAGGTAGCCCATGTCCTCCAGGTCCGCCATCACGTTGCGGATCGTGGCGGCGGACAACTGGACCTGGCGGTCCTTCGCGACCCTCCGCGAGGACACGGGTTCACCCGACGACAGGTACGTCTGGATCACCTCCCGCAGAATCTCGCGGTCCCGGTCGCTGAGCTGGTCGTTGACGCGGCTCATGGGAGCGGCATTCTACCCGGTGGTAGCGTTCCGGGGTCGGCATGAGATGTCCATTCTGCGGCGCCAACGATGACCGCGTGGTCGACTCGCGCGACGTCCGCGGCGGGGAGACGGTCAGGCGCCGGCGGGAGTGCCTGAGCTGCGGCCGCAGGTTCACTTCCTACGAACAGATCGAGAACATCGCCTACCGGGTCGTCAAGTCGGACGGCCGCCGCCAGGAGTTCGACCGCCAGAAGCTCCTCGGCGGCCTCCTCAAGGCCTGCGAGAAGCGGCCGGTCGGCCTGCCGGCGCTGGAAGAGATCGTCGACGAGGCCGAAGCCCTGCTTCACCGCAAGGAGGACCGGGAGATCTCCACTTCGGAACTGGGCAACTTCGTCATCGACCGCCTGAAGACGCTCGACCAGGTGGCCTACGTCCGCTTCGCCTCCGTCTACCGGAAGTTCGAGGACGTGGACGAGTTCATGGAAGAGCTGCGGGTACTCCTCGAAGCGTCGCGCAAGGACTGAACCGCGGCATCCGCAGACGGCCCCGCAGGGTTCTTCGGGCTGGTAGCGTGACCCCATGGCCCAGAACCCGGTCGATGAGCAGGCGGACGCGATCCTGCTGCCCGACGTCCTGCCGGTGCTGCCGCTCAAGGACGCGGTCATCTTCCCCTACATCATCCTGCCGCTTTCGATCAGCCGCGACCCGAGCATGCTCGCGGTCGAGGACGCGCTGAACGGCGACCGGGTCATCCTGCTCGCCCCCCAGCGCGACGGGTCGATCGAGGAGCCGGGGGAGGACGACCTTCACGAGATCGGCACCGCCGCCCAGATCATGCGGATGCTGAAGCTGCCCGACGGCCGGGTGCGGATCCTGATCCAGGGTCTCGCCAGGGCCCGCCTGCGCTACCTGAGCCAGACCGAGCCCTTCCTTCGAGCCCGTGTCGAAGAAGTGGACGAGACCGGCGAACCTCACCACGGGCTCGAGGCGGAAGCCCTGGTACGCAGCGTCAAGGAAGGTCTCGAGACGGCTGTCAACCTGGGCAAGGACATCTCCTCCGAGGTCATGGTGATCGCCGCGAATCTCGATCACCCGGGCCGGCTGGCGGACCTGGCGGCCAGCAACCTCGACCTGCGGGCGGACGAAGCCCAGCTCGTGCTGGAGACGACGCCGCCGATCCAGCGGCTGCGGAAGGTGGGCGACCTGCTGACCCGGGAGATCGAGCTCCTGAGCATGCAGCAGCGCATCTCCGCCCAGGCCCGGAGCGAGATGGACCGCAGCCAGCGCGAGTACTTCCTTCGCCAGCAGCAGCGCGCGATCCTGGACGAGCTTGGCGAGGGCGACGACCTCCACGGAGACATCCAGAGGTACGTGCAAGCCATCGAGGAGAAGGGACTGAGCGAGGAGGCGGCCGCCGAAGTCGAGCGCCAGGTCAGACGGCTCGAGCGAAGCTCTCCCGACAGCGCCGAGAACGCGACCATCCGCACCCACCTCGACTGGCTGACCGGCCTCCCGTGGGCGACGCTGAGCGAGGATCGAATCGACCTCGACCGGGCCCGCGGCGTGCTCGATGAGGATCACTACGACCTGGACCGGGTCAAGGAGCGGATTCTCGAGTACCTGGCGGTCAGGCGGCTCAAGCCCGACGCCAAGGGTCCCATCCTCTGCCTGGTCGGCCCGCCGGGGGTCGGCAAGACGTCGCTCGGCCGTTCCATAGCGCGCGCGATCGACCGCAAGTTCGTTCGCATTTCGCTCGGCGGCGTCCGCGACGAGGGCGAGATCCGCGGCCACCGGCGCACGTACGTCGGTTCGTTGCCGGGCCGCATCATTCAGGGCCTGAATCAGGCCGGAACCGGCAATCCCGTCTTCATGCTCGACGAGATCGACAAGCTGGGCGCCGACTACCGGGGCGATCCGGCTTCCGCGCTGCTCGAAGTACTGGATCCCGAGCAGAACTCGACCTTCAGGGACCACTACCTGGGAGTCGAGTACGACCTTTCACGCGTGCTGTTCATCGCCACGGCCAATCTGCTCGAACCCATTCAGCCCGCCTTCCTCGATCGCCTCGAGGTGCTGCGACTCTCCGGCTACACCGAAGACGAAAAGGTCCTGATCGCGCGCCGGCACCTGTTACCGAAAGCCACGGACGAGAACGGTCTGCCAGCCGGCGCCCTGACCATCACGACCCCCGCGCTTCGCCGCCTCATTCGCGGCTACACGAAAGAGGCCGGCGTACGCAATCTCGAACGCGAACTCGCAACGCTCTGCCGCAAGGCGGCTGTACGCGTAGCGCGAGGCGATGGCCGGGAACTGAAGGTGACGCCGGCCCGGCTGAAGAACCTGGTCGGGCAACCGCGTCACTTCAGCGAGGAACTGCTCGACCGCGACCGGGTAGGCGTGGCGACCGGACTCGCCTGGACCGCCTCCGGCGGGGATCTCATGCTGATCGAAGTCGCGGCGCCGGAGGGCAGAGGCAAGCTCATCCTCACCGGCCAGCTCGGCGACGTCATGAAGGAATCGGCCCAGGCAGCTCTGAGTTGCGCCCGCACCACGTACGCCCCCGGTCCGGGCGCCGGAGGGCATGATTTCTTCCGTAACCACGACCTTCACATTCATGTCCCCGCCGGTTCCGTACCGAAAGACGGGCCGTCGGCGGGCGTCACGATCGCCGCGGCCATCGTCTCGGTCTGCAGCGGCCGCATGATCGATCACAAGGTCGCGATGACCGGCGAGATCACGCTGCGCGGCGAAGTGCTTCCGGTCGGCGGCCTCAAGGAGAAGCTGCTGGCCGCGCGCGGCGCCGGAATTCGCAAGGTCGTCCTCCCGGAACGAAACCGGCGGGACCTTCCCGAGATACCGGCCGCCGTGACGCGAGGTCTTGAACTCCTGTTCGTCGAGCACGTCGATCAGGTAATGGAAGCCGCGCTGCTCGGTCCGGAGCACGAGCGGTCATGGCCGGCGGCGAAGACCGGCTGATCGCCTGGCTCGCGGGCTTCGCGGGCGCCGGAGATCGAATCGGCGACGACGCCGTCCTCCTCACGCTCGGCGGGCGGCAGTACGCGTTCAGCGTCGACACGCAACGTGCCGGCGTCCACATTCCGGTCGATCTCGATCCCGCGGCCGCCGCCCGGCGACTGCTCGCCGTCAGTCTCTCGGATCTCGCCGCCACCGGGGCCGTACCGCGGTGGATGCTCGTAGCACTCGGCATCGACGATGAGGACGCCGCCCGTCGTTTCCTTGCCGCCCTCGTCCGCGCCGGCCGCCGCTACGAGATCGAACTGATCGGCGGCGACACGGCCAGGCCGACCACGCCGGGCCGGCTGGACGCCAGTCTCACCGTGGTCGGCAAGATAACGGCGGATGGCGCCGCCCTGACCCGCGACGCGGCTCGCCCCGACGACCGGCTCTGGATAGGCGGGCCGATCGGCGAGTCAGCCCTGGGCCTGGACCTGGTCCGCCTCGGCGCCCGGATCGCGCGGCGCCGCGCCAACCTGCCGGAGGGGCTACCCGACGGGCTGGCTCGGGTCGCCAGCCGGGTCCTTCGCCGCCACCTGGAACCGCGGCCGCAGATCGAACTGGGCCTGCTGCTGGGCCGGCGATCGCCAGCCGGCGCCGCCATCGACCTATCGGACGGCCTGGCCATGGACGCGGCGCGTCTCTGCCGGCGCAGCGGCGTCGGCTGCGAACTCGAGGAAGCCGCGCTCGCCCTCCGCGCCGACGCCCGCCGCCTGGCCGGCCACCTGGGCCGCGAGCCGCTCGAGCTGGTTCTCGCCGGGGGCGAAGATTACGTTCTTCTGTTCACCCTGCCGCCCGACGCCGGCTTGCAACATCCCGGGTGCCGGCCGATCGGCCGCATCACGGCCCAGCCAGGGCTGAGGCTGCGCCGGGTCGACGGAACGATCGAACCTCTCGCAACCGGCGGCTGGGACCACCTCAGCGATTGAGCGTGACCGTGATCGGCTGGTCCAGCTTCTGCAGCACCAGGCTTACCTGGGCCTCGAGCGCCGCCAGCCGCGCCTCGACGCTGCCGGCCGCCGCGGCCGCCGGCTGGCGCCGCACCTTGGCGGCCTTCGCCTTTCTCTTTCTCCGCACCGGCGCCTTCGTCACCTTGGCAACCTTGGCCTTCGGCTTCCGGCCGCGCCGGCTCTGGGAGCGGATCTCGTTGAAGACCGCCACCGCCTCCGGGTGGTACCGCCGCTTGCGGCCCTCGCCCTCGTGCGGTATCCGGTCTCCGTACAACTTGAGGTAGCGCTGTAGCGTCGGACCGGAGATGCCCGTCTGCTCGCCGACCGCGGTAAGCGTCAGGAGCTTCGGAGCGGCGGGCTGAGCCTTCGCCGCCGGAGCCTTCCGCTTCTTCCGGGCCGGCGACTTCTTTGGTGCCGGCGACTTCGCCGCCGGCGCCGCCTTCGGCTTGCGGCCCGGCTTGCTCTCCGCACGAAGCTCGCGGAACACCGCCACGGAATCCGGGTGATAACGCCGCTTGCGGCCCTCACCCTCGGACGGTATCCGATCGCCAAACAGCCGGACGTAACGCTGCAACGTCGGATAGGAGATCTTCGTCTGCTGGCTGATGCTGGAGAGCGTCAACAGGGACGGACCGCCAGCCGCGCCCTTCGCCTGGGTTCCCGCCGCTTGCGTGGCGGCCTTCTTCTTCCCCCGGCGCTTCGTTGAGCGTTCGTTCTTGAGCGCCTTGAACTCCTTGACGGCCACGATCGGGTAGCGCTGCCTGCGCCCCGTCCCCTCCGACGAAATCCGGTCCTGGTACAGCTTCTTGTACCTCAGCGCCGTCGCCATCGACACACCGGCCCGACTGGCGACTTCGCCCAACGTCAACAGTTTCCTTCTTCCAGCAGCCGCTGCACTCACGAAGTTCTCCTTGCGCCGCCCTTTGGCGCTCCGGTTCGTTCCCTTACAGGAAGATCACAATCGAAGCGCGACCATAGCAGAAGACCGGAACCGACGGCCCGTAACGCGAGAACGATCAGTCTTCCGTCAGAGGCTCGTAGTTGAGCTTTCGCACCAGGTACGACAGGGCCTGCCGGCTGATTCCAAGAGCGCGGGCGGCCTTGGCCTGGTTGCCGCCGGACTCTTCGAGCGCCTTGCCGATCAGTCGACGCCGGTACTGCTCCATCTTCCAGTGGTAGCCGCTTTGTTGAGGCGCGGCTTCCTCGACCGGCTCTTCCGGCAGTCCGAGCATGTCAACGGAGATTTCGGGGCCCTCGGCGAGCGCCACCGCGCCATCGATAGCGTTCTTCAACTCTCTGACGTTGCCGGGCCAGGAGTAGTTGCGAATCCTCGCGCGTGCCTCGTCGCTGAACTTCAGGTCCTCTCCAAGCGCGCCGGACGTCTCCAGGAAGTGGTGCGCAAGCAACATCACGTCCTCTTCGCGCTCACGCAACGGTGGTGCTTCCACATACGCAACCCTGAGGCGGTAGTAGAGATCCTGGCGGAACTCGCCGGCCTTCACCATTCCTGCGAGGTCCTTGTGGGTCGCGGAGACGAGCCGGAAATCGAGCCGCCGCGTCCGGCTCTCACCGACGCGTCGCATCTCGCCCTCCTGCAACAGGCGCAGGAGCATGCCCTGGGCCGCCCACGGCAGCTCTCCGATCTCGTCGAGAAACACGGTACCGCCGTCCGCGCTCTCGAACACTCCCACCCGATCACTGTCGGCGCCGGTGAACGCACCCCGACGGTGGCCGAACAGGTCGGACAGAAGCAGGCCGTCAGGCAGCGCCGCGCAGTTCACGGCCAACCAGGGCCGGGAGGCCCGGGGGCTCGACCGGTGGAGCTGGCGCGCCAGGAGTTCCTTGCCGGTCCCCGACTCGCCGAGAATCAACACCGGCAGGTCGTGGGCCGCGAACTTGTCGATCCGGACCTGGACGTCCAGCAGAGCCTTGCTCTTCCCCACCATGCCGGTGGCGGCGGCCCTCCTGGGCTCCGCGAGTTCGGAGGCCCCGCGCCGGCGGCGCGCCGAGGCCGACAGGCGGGTCGCGACCGCGGCCGCCAACGCCCGGGCAGGTTCATCGATTCCCTTCACGCTGAGCACGAGTCGTCCCGCCGCCGCGTCGACCGCGAACCGGTCGCCGCCGCCTGGACCCTGGAGCAGGACTTCCCCGCTTGCATCCAGAGAGCCAAAGCCGCCCGCGGAGCCATGAACCGCGAGCCGGGCCTCCGGATGGCCGGCCGCGGCCATCAGGATCCGATAGGCGTCGGCATCGGGGTCGGGCGTGGCCAGAAAGAGCCGAAGAGCCCGCCAGGGACCGGTGCGCGCGCCATCCACACGCTGGACGAGCGCTTCAGCGCCGGCGGCCGAGAGGATGCGCACGGCGCTGGCCACCAGGTCCACCGGAACCGTTTCGACCCCGAGACAGACCAGGTCGTGAACAGTGAGCGCGGCGCGGAAGGGGCCTTGCGCCTCGACTTGCCGCCAGTCCGCGGCGCTCGGTGACCGCTTCTCGCCGATCGCCCCCCAGAATCCCTCCCGCGCAGCACCGACCGCGACCGCGCGCGCCTCGTCGCGGAGTCCGGCAAGCAGCAGCAGGGGCGACAAGTCGTCCACTTCCGCCGGCGTCCAGACAGCGAGAGGACGTGCGAGCGCCTCCGAGAGTTCCTCCACCGCCTCCTCGCCACGTCCGAGCTGAACCAGGGCACGAGCCGAGAGCAGGCGCAGCGAGCGGAGCTGACGCCACCCCGTTCGCCTCCCGCGCAGATTCTCCAGAGCGGTTTCGCAGCACTCCAGCACCGATTCCCAGCGGCCCAACGACACGAAGAGACGCGCTTCGAGCAGGCGCGCCTCCACGACTCCGGGGGCGCTGCCCGCCATCAGGCTCTCCCGACGCAGATTCTCGATCGTCTCGGGGACTCCCGTAAACTGTCCGGTCCGAATCCGGATCTCCGACAGCTTTCCGTGCGCGGCGGCTTTCCCGGCAGGTCCATCGCAACGCCGGAACAGCCCCACCGCGATGCGCGCCGCGCGCTCGGCGGCGGCAAAGTCGTTCACGGCCAGTCGAACCGTCGCCAACTCGTTCCACAGGAGAGCGCGCTCGTACACGGGCAGACGCTCCCTGAGGCGCCTGAGACCGTCGGCCAGCAGTCGTTCCGCCTCACTGAACCGACCGTTCGCCGCAGCGAGGCGAGCCCTCGCCATGACGTCCATCCACTGTTCCGGCTCCTCAACCGCGGGTTCCAGCAGACTGGCCATGGCGTCGAGTTCGCCGAGCTCCCACTTCGCCAGCGCGCACAGGGCTCGACCGTGCGCCTCCCGGGGACCGGTCGGGGCATCGAGCACCCTCTCCGACCAGCTCCGAAGCTGATCCGAACGCCCCGCAGCCGCCTGGATTCCAATCGCCAGTTCGCACTGTTCCAGTGCGCGCCGGCCCGAGAGCGACCGCTTCTCCAACGTGCTCAGACTGCGGCGCGCGGCAACCGTCCGACCCAGCCGAAGCTGAGCCCGGAGGCGCACCAGGATGTCGTCCGTTCGCCGGGAGTCCTTGACCAGCCTCAGAGCGGCCTCGAAGCGGCCGTCTTCGAGGAGGAGGCGGGCCAGCGCCGACCGGCCCTCCGGTGCGTCGGGCGGCGGAGACTCGACGTCGGAGTCCCTGACACGTTGCCAGTACGACCGCGCCGCATCGCCGCCCGCAACGATGCGGCGGCGTTCACCGCCGTCCATGCCCGCCAGAATCCGCCGCCACCGGGACTGCCCGGCAACCGCCACCCGCTCGCCGTCCCGATCCTCCAGGACCGCGAAGAGGGAGGCGCGCGCGGCTCTGAACTTGTGATCCAACAGAAAGGGCGCCCGAGCCAGAATGTCGGCAACCATCCGGTTTCCGGAAACAGGCAGCAGTTCGTCTCGCCAGGTCTCGAAGAGGGGCCGAAGCACCGCCCGAACAGAGCTTCGACCGGGGGCGCTCTCGCTTCCGAACAGGAGCACGACGAGTTGCCTCAACAGGGCCTGCGGCAGCCGGTCGTCACGCACGGCCTGCACCGACGCCGGGGGAATCCGGAGGACGCCCCCAGCATCGACACGAAGCTCCTGCCAGTCCTCGAGCCGCCACCCGGCCGCCCGTACATGAGCCAACAGGGCCGCGCCCTGAAGCAGGAACGCGGCCCGATCGCGGTCTGTCGCGACGATCTCGTTCAGATCGGTTGCCCCCCTGCCCTTGGGAACCGGTTGAAGCGACTGGTGACGGATGCGAAGAATGCGTGTCATCGCCGGATCTCCTCCAGGTCGGCCCAGAAGCCCGGGTAGGACTTGCCAACGACCTCCGGGCGCCGAATGGAGAGGCCTCCCCGGCGCATTCCCACCAGGGCCATGCTCATCGCGATGCGGTGGTCGTCGTAGGTGTCGATCGAAACTCGCGGCGAGCGGGGCGGAGCGACGAGGCCGGGATTGCCCTCGATCCGCAGGTCGTCCTCCAGTTCGTCGACGGTTGCGCCGGCGCGCCGCAACTCGGTCGCCACGGCGGCCAGCCGGTCGCTCTCCTTGATCCTCAGGTGCGCCACGTTCCGGATCCAGGTCGTGCCGTTGGCGAAGGCCGCCACGGCGGCGAGCGTCGGCACCTGGTCGGGCATCGCCGAGAGGTCGCAGTCGACCGCGGTCAGGGCGGCGCCCGCCTCCACCCGAATCTCCTCGCTCGTGGCCTGAACCCTGGCGCCCATGCGCTCGAGGAGCCCCAGGAAGGCGCGGTCGCCCTGAGTCGACGCGGGCGCGAGGCCGCGCAGGCGCACGGAGCCGCCGCAGATCGCGGCTGCGGCCGCGGGATAGGCGGCGGCCGAATCGTCGCCCGCGACGCGATAGCGGCCGTCAGCCAGTTCGGGTTTGCGCGGTTCCACCCGGAACTCGCGCGCTTCGCCGTCCCGGCGCACCTCTACCGGAGCGCCGAAATCGGCCATGACTTCGAGAGTTGTGTCCACATACGGACTAGAGACGAGAACCGGCGCCAGGAGTTCGATCGGGCCCTCCGCGTTGAGCGCCGCCATGAGCAGCGCGGACACGTACTGGCTCGATTCGCCGGCGTCGATCTCGACCCGGCCGCCGGTCAGCCTTCCGCCCCGGATCCGGACCGGGGCGCAGCCCGGCCGGCCGAGCTCCTCGATCCCGGCGCCGAGCTGCCGGAGGGCCGCGACCAGAGGGCCGATCGGCCGTTCGCGCAACCGGGGGGAGCCGTCGAGAATCCACTCGCCCGGGGTCACCGCGCAGGTGGCGACCAGCAGTCGCAGCAAGGTCCCGGCGCTCCGGCAATCGAGCCGCACGGCTTCTTCAGCGCCGTCCTCCTGCCCCGGCTCCACCCGCAGCCCCGAGCCCGCAACGGAACGGACGCGCCAGCCCATCGCCACGAGCGCGGCGCGGAAAGCCGCGATGTCGTCGGCCTCCAGCAGGTTCTCCATCGTCGCGGGCTGCCGCCCGATCAAGGCCAGGTTCAGGGCGCGGTGCGAGATGCTCTTCGAACCGGGCGGCTCAACCACGCCCGAAACCCCCGCTGCGCGGCGGACGGGGTACGGATCGGGAAGCGGAGCCGTCAGCCCAGCCACAGCAACTTCCGATCGTGATACCAGGCGTCAGCGATCCGCACTTCGCCGTCACCCACGGTCCAGCGGCGGGCGGCATGGAAGTGTCCGAGCAGCAGCACGTCGTTGCCTTCGGCCAGCCGGCGCGCCGCGTAGCGCCGGATGACGGCGCCCGGGATCCGGGCCCTGTGCTCACGGTTGGTTCGCGCCAGGCCCCGCTCCGTGGACGCGACGAGACGGCGGCCTGTCGATCGCGGCAAGCGGAACGTCAACCACCGGCTGACCGCGTTCTTCGACAGACGCCGCCAGCAGAGGTAGCGCCAGTCGCGCGGATTCAGCCCGTCGCCGTGAACCGCGAGGTACCTCGCGCCTCCGGCGTCGAAGCCGACTTCCCGGCCGCAGTCGTCGAAGAGGTCGCCGTAAGCGCCGTCTGCCAGAAAGAAGTCGCGGTTCCCCTCCACGTAAGAGACCCGGATTCCTCGCTGCCTGAGGCCCCGGATGGCCGCCGCGAGCCGGCGAATCTCGGGCGTTTCGAAGCGTCGCGATCCGATCCAGAGATGGAACAGGTCGCCCAGGAACAGCACCCGGGCGCAGCGACCGGGGTCGAGCGCGCCGAGCTGCTCGGCCAGATCTTCCCCGCTGCCCCCGGGACCGCCCAGGTGGGCATCGGCGATCACGGCGACAGGCATGAGTTCGAAAGCCGGATCCCTAGACGATCGTCAGAGTCGGCCGTTCGGAGGCCACCTCCAGCAGCCGCCGCTCGACCGCCGCCGCGATGCCGCGGAAGATCTCCGCGTGGGGGCCGCCGGCGTCGGAGACCACGATCGGCAACCCGTCGTCGCTGCCCCGCACCAGGGCGCCGTCCAGCGGAATCGCTCCAAGAACCTCGCAGTCGAGCAACTCGGCCGTCCGCTCGACGCCGCCGCGTTTGAAGACGTCGGTCGTCTCGCCGCAGTGAGGGCAGACGAAGGTCGACATGTTCTCGACCATCCCCAGCACCGGCACTTCGACCTTGCGGAACATGGCGAGCCCCTTGCGGGCGTCGATCAGCGCCACGTCCTGCGGCGTCGAGACGATGACCGCGCCGGACAAGGGCAACTTCTGCGACAGCGTCAGCGCCGCGTCCCCGGTGCCGGGCGGGAGGTCGAGCAGCAGGTAGTCGAGCCGGCCCCAGTCCACGTCGCCGAGCAACTGGCCCAGCGCCTTCATCACCATGGGGCCCCGCCAGATCACGGGCGTGTCCGGATCGAGAAGGAAGCCGAGGGACATGACCCGCACGCCGTGGCGCTCGAAGGGCTGGATCTTCCCCTTCACGATCTCCGGCCTGCGGTTGATGCCGAACATCAGGGGGATGGACGGGCCGTAGATGTCCGCGTCGAGCAGCCCGACCCGCAAGCCCTGGGCCGCCATCGCGGCGCTCAGGTTGGTTGCCACCGTCGACTTGCCCACGCCGCCCTTGCCGCTGGCCACGGCGACCACGTGGGACACGCCCGGCAGCAGCGAGGGGTCGCGCGCCGTCGCCGGCGCCGGCGCGGTCGCCACCTCGAGCGAGACCTGTACGTCGGACACACCGTCCAGGCTTCCCACGGCATCCACGATGCGGCGCCTGATCTCCGTCGCGGCCTCCGGATCCCGCGTCGGGACCCGCAGATCCACCACCACGTCGCCACCGGTGACCGCGACCCGCTGAACGAAGCCGAACGACACGATGTCGCGTTTCATCCCCGGGAAGGTGACGGTCCGGAGGCACTCGCGTACCCTGCTCTCGATCGCTTCAGCCATCCGTTTCTCCCGCTTCGGCGGCGGTCTTCAACCCCGCCAGCCGGCCAACCCGCTGCTCGACATCGCGCATGAAGGACCGGCGCCCCCGTACCCCGACGCTGGCCGGATCAACGACCTCGCCGAAGATCAGCTCGACGGTCTGCGGCCGGACCACGAGGTCGCCCTTCTGCCTGATGTGGGCCGTTCCCCGGATGCCCAATGGCGCGATCAGGGCCCGGCCCTTCAGCGCGAGCAGGAACCCGCCCCGCTGAAACGGCCTCATCCGCGGGCCGGAGCCGCGCGTCTCCTCGGGGAACACGACCAGGGAAACGCCGGACGCCAGCAACCCGGTGGCGGCGGCGAACGTCTCGCCGGCCCGACTCCGATCCTCCCGGTCCACCGGCACGAAGCCGGCCGCCCTGAGCCCCCAGCCGAAGAACGGCAGGCGGAACAGGCTGCGCTTGGCCAGGAAGCGGACCGGCAGGTCCAGGATCGCCAGCAGCGCCGCGATGTCGTACAGGCTCCGGTGGTTCGCCATGTAGACCACCGGCCGGTCGCCGATCCGGTCGCGCCAGGCCGCGTGGCTGCCCCCGGCGTAGCTGAGCTCGAGGCGAACACCGCTCGACCGGAGCAACCCCCGAGCCCAGAGGCGAGCCTGGACCCCGGCCCAGTCACGGCCCGGGAACCAGGAGGCGATGGCCGCGGCGACGCCCATCACGGCGCTGCCCAGAAACAGGTACACATTTCCCGTCAGCGTGGCCAGCGCCACCGACCAGGCGTTCAAGCCCTCCGCGGGCGCTTTCGCCGTAGACTTGCCGCGCCGCGTCGTGCGGCGCAGGTTCGTGGGGTTCCGGATCGACAAGGTTCTGCTCGGTGCCGTGAGTTGGCCGAAGCTACACCAAGCACCCAACCACGAGGGGCGGTTCCAACAGACCCTTCTCCCGGGCAGATGCAACAGGCTGGACACAGGATTCTGATCGATTTCAAGGCCCCCTTGCGAGAGGTTGGGGCCATCTGGTTACTGACTGCGCGCGGAATCGCCGCCCTCGTCAGACCGCCGTACGAGTATCGGTCATGGCTAAGTCAGATGGGACACCTAGGCGTCAGTTCGCTCGGTGTCGCGTCGGTCACGACTCTGTTTACGGGCATGGTGCTGGCCCTTCAGACCGCGTACAGCCTGCCCGAGCTCGGAGTGAAGTACTACATCGGCAGCGTGGTCTCCAAGTCGTTGACCCGTGAACTCGGCCCCGTCCTCGTGGCCCTCATCGTCGGCGGCCGGATCGGCTCCGGAATGACCGCGGAACTCGGCACGATGAAGGTCACCGAGCAGGTCGACGCCATGCGTTCGATGGCCGCGGATCCCATAAAGAAGCTGGTCGTTCCGAAGCTGGCGGCGACTCTGATCATGTTGCCCGCTCTCACCGTCCTCGGCGACCTGCTGGGCATTCTCGGCGGCCTGTTCGTCGCTGTGAACCAGTTGAACCTCTCCGTCGGCCTGTACATCAACGACGTCGTGCAGACCCTCACGATGGAAGACGTCTTCAACGGCCTCGGAAAGTCGGTTTTCTTCGCCTGCTTCATCGCGATCATCGGTTGCCACAACGGACTGACGGCCAGCGGCGGCGCCGAAGGCGTCGGGCACGCCACCACACGCACCGTAGTCTGGGCTTCCATCATGGTGCTGGTATCTGATTTCTTTCTGACCAAGCTGTTCCATGTCCTCATCTGAACCCGCCGGCAGCCAGAACGTGCGGGAACCGCTCTACGTCGTGCGCGGTCTCTGCCGTCGCTTCGGCGATCGCGCCGTACTCGACGACCTGAGTTTCGACGTTCTGCGCGGCGAGTGCCTGGTCGTCCTGGGCCGTTCCGGCTCCGGCAAGAGCCTCACGCTGCGGCAACTCAACGGACTCGACCCGGCCGAGGGAGGCGAAGTGCTGTTCGAGGGAACGGACCTCGTCCAACTGACGGAGCGCGAGCTGTTCGCGGTGCGCCGGCGGATCGCGATGCTGTTTCAGTCGGGCGCCCTGTTCGACTCCTTCGACGTGCTCGAGAACGTCGCCTTTCCCCTTCGCGAGCACGAGCGGGTGAGCGAGGAGGAGGTTCGCGAGCGTGTGGCCGCGGCGCTCGCATGGGTCGGACTGTCCGGGATCGAAGACCGCATGCCCGCGGCGCTGTCGGGCGGCATGAAGAAACGGGTCGCGCTCGCCCGCTCGCTCGTCCTGGAACCCGAGGTCGTCCTGTTCGACGAGCCGACCGCCGGCCTCGACCCGGTCACCGCGGCGACCATCTCCCGTCTCATCAGGAACACCAGGGACGATCTCGGAACGACTTCGGTCGTGGTCACGCACGACATTCGCCTGGCCCGCCACGTCGGCGACCGCCTCGCACTGCTTCACGACGGACGCTTCCGGTTCCTCGGTTGCTGGGAGGAAGCGGAACAGAGCACAGACCCCGCGCTCCGCGCCTTCCTCGAAGGTCGGTTCGGCCCGGCACAGGAGAACATCGATGCAGCGTGACTCGAACACCATCAGGGTGGGTCTGACCGTACTCGCGGCCGTCGTCGCGCTTGCCGCCTTCATCTTCGCGATCGGCGAGCAGAGCGCCCTGTTCACGCCCACCAACAGCTACCGCACCATGTTCCCGAACGCCGCCGGGCTGGTCGAGGGAAACCCGGTCCAGCTGAACGGCGTGACCGTCGGCAGGGTCGACCGCATCCTGCTCAGCGAAGACCCGGACAGCGAACTGCTGGAGGTGCGGATCAGCGTCGAACGCCGCTATGCGGGCCGGCTGCGCCGGGATTCCCTGGCGCGCCTCAAGACCCTGGGTCTTCTGGGCGACAAGTACGTGGAGATCACCTCGGGTTCGCCCGAAGCCGTCCTCCTGAATCCCGGCGAGGAGATTCCGACGGCCCTGCCGACCGACGTCGACGAGCTGATCGCCAGCGGAGCGGACGTGGTCGACCATGCGGTGGCGACGGCCCGCTCGCTGTCGAACATCCTCGCCCGCATGGAGCGCGGCGAGGGCCTGCTCGGCGAACTGGTCGCCGCCCGCGAAGACAAGCGCATCACCGACACGGTGATCAGCACGCTCGAATCGGTCGAGCGTGTGGCCGATCAGATCGAGGCAGGCGACGGAGTCCTCGGGCGGCTGCTCACCGACCGTGAGATGGGCGACCGGATCGCTTCCTCGATCGAGGAACTGGACGAGACCCTGAGACTCCTGCGGGAAGGCGACGGCCTGGCGCCGGCGTTACTGCATGACGGCGAGCTGAAGGCCCGCTTCGAGACCACCCTGGCGGACACCGAGGTCGCCGCCGCGGATCTCCGCCAGATCACCGCCGACCTGCGCGATGCGGACGGCCTCCTGCCCCGGCTTCTGAACGACGAGGACCTGGGCGAATCGCTGACCACCGAGGTCGAGCAGCTCCTCAAGCGGCTGAACTCGACGCTGAATCAGGTCGCGGAGGGAGACGGCACCGCGGCCCGCCTGATCAACGACCCCGCCATCTACGAAGCGCTCGACGACCTCGTCGTCGGCATCAACGAGTCGAGGCTTCTCCGCTGGCTTGTCCGCAATCGCCAGAAGGCGGGCATCAAGAAGCG
>JAJDZH010000023.1 GCA_022824725.1 Thermoanaerobaculia bacterium
GGCCGAGGCGGTCATCGGCGACAACCTGCTGGCGATGCTCCCCATAGTCGGAATCCTCGATCCGTCGGAACTCGAGCCAAGCCGCCGGAGCGAACTCCGGGCCGTTGCAGAAGCGATGGGTCGGGAGGCGGGCCTCGAGGACCTGGACCTCCAGTTCTTCTCCGCGCCCGGTCTGGGACCAAACGCCTTCGCCCTGCCGGGAAACACCGTCGTTCTCACGGATGAACTGGTCGCGCTGGCCGAACACGACGAGGAGATCGTCGCGGTACTGGCCCACGAAGTGGGTCACGTGGCCGGCCGGCACGTGATGCGCGGACTGGCCCAGACTTCCTCGATGCTCATCATCTGGACCGCCTTCACCGGCGATGCGTCCGTCGCGGCGCTGTCCATCCTGGGACCGGACCAACTGCTCGCCCAGCGCTACTCGCGCACGTTCGAACGCCAGGCCGACCAGTTCGCCATCGAGTACCTCCTTCGGAACGACATCCCGCCGACCCGACTCGGAGACATCCTCCAGCGCCTTGAAGAGGCCCACGCCGACTCCGGCGTTCCGAACTGGCTGGCGAGCCACCCGGGAACCGAGGACCGCAGGCGGGAGGCCCAGGACGCCGCCGAACGCGTCCGCGACGGCTCGGAGGCGCTCGAATGACCGCTGTCAACGACCGGCATACTCTCTAGCGACACGATTGAAACAGGAACGACACGGGCGGCCACGCGGGCAGCCAGATCCGCAGGAGGAGGAAACCGTCATGCAGAAACTGACCAAGGCGCAGCGCGAACAGTGGGCGATCGACGGCTACATCCGCGTCGAGCAGGCGCTGTCACCTGAGCAGGTCGAGTTCTTCGACGCCGAACTCGACCGCATTCGGCAACTGCCCGGCTGGGAGCCGAACCCCGACGGCCCGCTCGGCCACTACGCCTGGCTGGACCACGCCGTCGACCGCGACCCCGAGGGCTTCATGGACCGCCGGGTTCTGCTCCACTACGACCAGGCGTTCCTCGATCTGATGGACGCGTCTCCCGTCTTCGACCTGATCACGGACATCATGGGCCCCTACGTCGTGCTCAGCATGACCCAGGCGATCGTCCGTCCGTCGAACCCGAAGTGGCCCGGCTACACGCACACGGACGGCGGCGAGGCGCTCCGCCGCATCCGCGTCACCGAGACCAGCCTGCCGCTGGCGATGAAGGGGATGTACCTGCTCTCCGACATCACGGACGAGGACTGCGGCAACTTCACCGTCTTCCCGGGCAGCCACATGCGGCCGTTCCCGGACCGCCCCTACCCGGCGCCGGGCCCGAAGACCCCGGGCGCGGTGCAGCTCAAGGGGAAGGCCGGCGACTGCATCCTGTTTCCGCACTCGCTCTGGCACGGTCCTTCGATGAACGCCTCGCCGCGCGCCCGGAAGACGATCCTCTACAACTACTGCCAGTTGTTCCTGCGCACCTACGACCCGGAGCCCACGCCCGAAGTCCTGGAGCGCTGCACCCCGCGTCAGCGCCGTCTGCTCGGCGACCTCGGCTACGACTTCCGGCCCGGGTCCTACTTCTATGCGCCGACCGACCAGGTCGACGTGATCGCCGGCGGAGAGTCCCGGGAGTCCTCTCAGGGAGGATCGGCGTAGGGTTCGTCCTCGGGCACGAACTCCGTCTCCAGCCGCGCCGCCCTGCTCCACTCGCGCATCGCCATCGTGTCGAGCAGCGCGCGGCAGTACTCCCGGGCCTCGGCCGGCAGCGGCGGCTCGTAGGTCGCGAACCGCGAAGCGACCGGCAGGAAACAGGCGTCCGCGGCCGAGAAGCTGCCGAACAGGTAGGGGCCGCGGTTCCCGAACTCCGCCCGCGTGTCGCGCCAGAACGCGGACAGCCGTTCGATTTCGGCCAGAACATCCGGCTCGTGCCCCTTGCCCGGGTGGTGCGAGCGGATGTTCATCGGCATCGCCGAGCGGAGCGCCCCGTAGCCGGAGTGGAAGTTCGCGACCAGGGACCGGGCGCGAGACCGGGCCCGGTCGTTGGCGGGCCAGACGCCTCGGTCCGGATAGAGGTCATTCAGCCGCTCGACGATCGCCGAGGTGTCGAACGTCGCGAAGCCGGCGCCCGGTTCGCCCTCCCAGAGCACCGGCACCAGCCGGGCGGGGGACAGAGCGTCGATGTTCGCCTCCCAGTCCTCCGAGTCGAACTTCAGCATCCGTTCGGAGAACGGGATGCCGAGTTCGGTCATGAGCGCCCACGGCCGGAGCGACCAGGACGAGTAGTTCTTGTTGCCGATGACGAGTGTGAGCGGTTGCGGCATGGCGGCGGAGGCTAGTCAAGACCGGTTGACTGGGGCAAGCCAGGCGCTATCCTGAAAACGGTGTTCCCCAGCAAGAGACTGAGCTGCCTGCTCGCTCCGGTCGCCCTGCTCCTGGCGGCGTCGGCTGACCCGCCCCTCGGCGCGCAGGCCGGTTCCACCTGGACTCCGCCCGGCGACCTCGACGGACTGTGGGACTTCGCCACCGCAACGCCGCTCCAGCGCCCTTCCGCGCACGCCGACAAGGAGTACTTCAGCGCCGAAGAGGCGGCCCAGTTCGAGCGGGACACGATCACACGCCGCGCCGAGGCCCAGAAGCGCAGCCCGAGCGTCCACGCACCGTACTGGCTCGACCACGGGCGCCACGTGCAGGAGTCGCGCCGCACGTCGCTGATCTTCGATCCGCCCAACGGTCGCATCCCGCCGATGACCGAGGACGGCCGGCGCCGCGCCCAGGAACGGCGCGACCTGCGCGCCAGCCCGCCGGCCGGCCCCGAAGACCGGAACCTCTGGGAGCGCTGCCTGATGGGCTTCAACGCCGGCCCGCCGATGAACCCCGGCGGCTACAACAACAACGTGCTCATCCTGGTCACGCCGGACACCGTGGCGCTCCTTAACGAGATGGTCCACGACACCCGGATCGTCCCGCTCGACGACCAACCCCGGCTGCCCGAGCACCTGCGCCAGTTCAAGGGCGATTCACGCGGCTACTGGAACGGCGAGACCCTGGTCGTCGAGACCCGGAACTTCGACCCCCGGATCAGCTTCGGCGGCTCAGGCGGCAACATGCGTCTCACGGAGCGCTTCACCCGCTTCGACGAAACGACCCTCATCTACGAGTACACGATCGACGACCCGGAGTCCTTCGAGCGCCCCTGGAGCGCACGGGTCGAGATGAAACGGTCGGACCAGGCGATCTTCGAGTACGCCTGCCACGAAGGCAACTACGGCCTGCTGAACATCCTCGAGTACGCGCGCACGAACGAGAAACGGGCTAGCGAGTCTCCAGCAGAGTAGCGTCCGGCAGCCTCGCCGCCTTCCGGTCGAAGGTGTGGAGCGGCACGGCCCCGGCCCGGCGTGCCGCGGCCGCGATCATGCGGTCGGCGAAGTCGGCGCCGCCGCGGCCATATCCACCAGTGGCCTCCGCCACGTCGCTCGCGCACTCGATCTCGACAGAAGCCACATTCAGGAGCTCCGTCAGTACCGTCGCGACTTGCTCGCGACGGAAGCGGTAGGTGTACTCCAGCGCCCAGACCACCTCAACCAGGACCTCCCGGCTGATGAAGCCAGGCTCTACCAGCGTCAACTGCAACATCAACCTCTCCGCCGCTTCCGCCTGCTCTTCGTCGTCCCGGAGGAAGAACCGGAGAAGGACGTTCGTGTCCAGCGCGATCACTTGCGACCGGCGCCCCCGGCAGCGGCCCGGTCCTCTTCCTCCAACACCTCCGGCGACCAGTCGTCACCCAGCGCGCTGCGACACGCCCCTTCGATGATGCCTCGCTCGATGTCGTCCAGGGTCGCCGGCGGTCCGTCGTACTTCAGGATCCCGAACAACCGGCTGAGCGGCCGGACCTTTGCGATGCGTACCTCCCCGTCGTCGTAGATGAAGTAGCGCACCAGGTCCCCCGCCTTCAGGTCGAGCGCCTCGCGCACGGCCTTCGGCAGGGTCGTCTGGCCCCGGGAAGTGATCTTCGACTCCGGCAAGCGGGTGGGAGGTTGTGCGTTCATCTATCCATTCTGCATTACATTCCAAGTTTCTGCAAGGCAAGTCCGCTAAACGAACGTCACCCGCGACGCGGTCCCCGCGCGCTCTGAACGAGCGACCCCCGACGCCGGACTGCTAGCCGCCGGAGGCGTACGCGGCGACGTCCTCGCGGTGCGTCCACCAGCCGGGGCTGGTCCACCAGTCACTGCCGGGAGGCGGGGTCGGCTGGAACAGGAAGACGCCGGAGGGCGCGAACTCGACGCCGCGGAGGCGCTTGCTGAAGGCGCGGATCTCGGAGTAGTTCCACATCATCGTGAACGGCTGGTCCTCGGCGACGACGTAGGCCAGCTCGCGGTAGATCGCGGCGCGGGCCTCCGGGTCGAACTCGCGCCGGCCGCGTTCCAGCAACTCATCGACCCGGTCGCTCTTGTAGCCGACGTAGTTGCGGGCGTTGTCGTAGCTCGTCGAATGCAGCCGGATCGACCACTGGTCCGGGTCGGTGGTCACCTCGTCGGCGTCGGCATGAGCCTGGAACTCGTGTTCCAGCAGGTGCTGCTCGTGGGTCGCGTTCTCGTACTGGCGGAGCGTCAGCTCGACGCCGATGCTGCGCAGGTCCTCGCGGTAGATGTCCGCCATCTTCACCGCGTCGGCGAAGGTCTGGGCGATCTCCAGCTCGAACGAGAACTTCACCTTCTCGCCGCCGACCTCCTTGTAGCGCCAGCCGTCGTCGGGGTCCGGCAGCCAGCCGGCCTCGTCGAGCAGCTCGCCGGCGCGCTCCAGGTCGAACGGGTACCTCGGCACGTCCGGGTTGTAGCCCATGTGGTCCTTGTCCCAGAGCTGGTCCGTCTCCAGGTAGACGCCGTAGGCGACGTCGCGGATCACCCGCTTCTGGTCGTAGGCATGGGTCATCGCGCGCCGCACCCGCACGTCGGTGAAGAAGGGGTTGCTGCCGTCCTGATTCCAGCCGATCCGCGAGATCCGCCGCGCCGGCGCCCAACCCTTGATGCCGACCCGCTCGAACTCCTCGTCGTTGCTCTGGGTGGCGAACTGCTGCGGCGTGAACCAGTACTCGTCGAGCTCGCCCTTCTTGAAGAGCAGTAGCCCCAGGTTGCGGTCGCTCTGGGGCCGGTAGATCACCCGCCTGAACGGCGCGATCCGGGCCGCGTCCGGGAAGTCGTCCCAGCGGTCGACGACGATCCGGTCGGTCAGCGTCCAGGACACGAACCTGTACGGCCCCGAGCCGATGACCTCCTCGCGGGCGTAGTGGTTGAAGTACTCGCTGCTTCGCATCGTCGGGTCGTTCGCGAGCTCTTCCTCGTTGTTCCAGATGTGGCGCGGAATCGGCGGCACCCGCATCGCCAGCATGTTCGTGACCAGGGCGTCCTTGAAGTGGAACTCGACCGTCAGATCGTCGATCACGTCGATCCGCTCGATCTGGTCGACGTCGTGCTTGTACATCGCCGCCGGCACGTCGTCCGAGGCGACCATGTCGTAGGTGAACTTCAGGTCGTGCATCGTCCACGGCTTGCCGTCGTGCCAGGTCAGCCCGGGCCGGACCCGCACGCGAGCGCTCATCCAGTCGTCCGCCATCACGCCTTCCTCGACCATCGTCTGGTTCCAGACCGTCGTCATGTCCGCATTGCGCGTCGTCAGCGACTGGAACAGCGCGCCCGAGAGGTAGTAGTCCTCCCAGAAGATGGCGAAGATCGGGTTCAGCGTCCGCGGATCGCCGAGCATGTAGCGGACCAGCGTGTCGTCCCGGGCCACGACCTCCGGCCGGTCGAAGGGGTACGGCTCGGTCAGCGTCGGCGGGTTGACGAGCGGGTCAGTCGCCGGGTCGTAGGCCGGGCCCGAGGGACCCGTGGAGCGCTCCGGCAGCGGACCGGTGCAGCCAGCCGCGAGGAGAATCAGGAAGCCGATTAGGACGAGGACGGCGCCGGTTCGAAGCGAAGGCGATCTGGTGGGCATAGTGACGGAACTGTAGCGCGGCTCCGACAGGGCGCGGTCAGCGCAGACGGTCGATCCGCCGCCGGTCGCGCTTGGTCGGACGGCCGGCGCCGCGGCGTCTTGACGCCGGCTCCGCCACCAGGAAGGGATCGCGCTTGCGCGGTTCCGCCTTCGGCGGACTCAGATCCTCGTAGAGCCGCGGCGCCTCCGCCTTCGGCAGGGGCTTGTCCCGCAGTTCGCGGACGACGAGGATCCGCTTCCAGTCGCGGATCCTGAACTCGATCCGGTCACCGACCTTGAGCTGGCGGTGCGCCTTTGCCTGCTGGCCGTTGACCGTGACCCGGCCGGCGGAGCACGCCGCGGCCGCCTTGGAGCGGGCGCGGAACATCCGCGACACCTGCAGCCACTTGTCGAGGCGGTTCATCGGTCCGGTTCCTGGCTACCAGCGGGCCGCATCCACAATGTGCTACGAGGTCCCTTCATCGCAGTCCAAGGCGATGGGTCTTCCCGATCCGCTGCACGTCCCTCTTTCCGACCCCTGCTTCCGCAGCACACCCAGGCCAGTCGGCGACGGCTTCGAGCACCTGGTCGATGACCCGCGCAGCTCGTGGCATCTTCAGCCCCGAAGTGTCCGCGAACCGCAGCAGGTCGGCCCGTTCGAAGCCACGGCGCTTGCCCGCCAGGCTCATCTGATGTTGACCGGTCCAGGCGCCTCGCGGGTTGTAGGCGTACGTCACGTCGTACGCTGGCGACAGCCGCCATTCCCCGGCCCGGTTCATCAGGAACGAGATGTTCTTCACGTGATCGTCCTGGTTCCGTGCAACGACGTTGAAGACGGCCCGACGATACTGCTCCTCGACCGCGACCATCCCGAGCCCCAGTTCGCGGATCGTCTCCATCGCCTGCTCGTACGAGTGTGCCCCGGCATCGTAGTAGTCGAAGTGCCGCAACGCCGCCAGGGACTGCATGTGCGTCTTGTTGCCGGCCGCGTCCCGGTCGAACCGGCGGGTCATGAAGTGACTCCGTTCACCTTCGACTTCCAGGCGACACTCCAACATCTCGACTCCGGCGTCACGGGCCATCAGGTGATACGCGTACTCGATCCGGCCGTAGCCCAAGGGATCCGCCAGCTCACGGTCGCGGTTGCCGGTGATGCCGTCGAACTTCAGGATCCAGTGCTCGAAGCCGGCCTTCGTGTCGACCTGGCCTGAGTGAAACTCTCCCGTATCCCGGTTCCAGGCGAGCACCGCCTTCGCCCTGGCGCCGCCCGCGGACGTTCCTACGCTGAGGATGTCCTCGAGCGCCTCGGGGTCGTCAAGGCGACCGGACAGTCGAATCCGCTCGTCAAGGACGCGATTCGCGAGGTCGACGAGTCGAGCGATCTCGACTTCCTCACGCCGGTTTCCCATGCGCGCCGCAGGTTGGTACTCCAACGCCCCCATCCCACGGGTACCGACATAGCAGAGTCGGTCCACCGGGTTGAAGCTCTTGGGACTCCGTTCGTTCTGTGCCAGCCAGGCATCGATGAGCAAGTTGCCGAAACGGTCGGGCAACGAGTCCGCCACGAGACCCGGCAAGCCCAAGAAGGATCGTCCGAGCGCCGGGAAGCCGTACGTCCCTTCGCGAACGGGCATCTCCAGCGGAGACACCTCGATGCCAGCCGACAGGAACGCGGGATCGTATTGAAAGACACCGACTCCCCGGCCGGCGTCCCAGACCACCGCACCGATGCGGCGGCCCCACAGGACCACGCTGCTGACTTCAATCATTCAGGTCCTCGGCCCACGACCACGGCTCCTTCGGCGGCCGACCCCTCCGGCGACGGGCACGCTGTCGTTCGCGACCGCCGGAGTCCGCGCGTTCGATGGGCCGGATCTCTCCCGACGGCACCGTGCTCAGCAGAGCCTCCGCCACGCCGAGCACGCTCGCGAGCCGCAGAAAACTGTCCAGGCTGCACGGATGGCCGGCCTCGATGCGACGAAGCGTTCGCAATCCGATTCCCGCCTCTTCGGCCAGAGCCTGCTGCGTGACGTTCCTCGCCAAACGCCGCTTCGCCAGACGACGCCCCAATTCGATCCGCAGGGCACGGGAAGTCAGGTTTCGACGCGGTGTAGCCTCTGCCATGAATCGCTCCTTCGTTCGCAACCCTTCCGCGAGCGAGTCCATGATGCCGCCAGCACGCCAAGATTGCAAGAGGCAACATACGGCCTACTAAAGCGATGAACTGCTATCTGTCGGCCTGATATGGCCTCTAACCCGAAGTTCTGGGCATCGAGTCGGGAAATCCCTTGCAGGTACGGGGCTT
>JAJDZH010000409.1 GCA_022824725.1 Thermoanaerobaculia bacterium
TTTCCGCTGATCGTCCAGAACATCCACCGCTACTTCCTGTTCGCGATGATGGCGTGGATCTTCGTCTTCTTCCCGATCGACGTGTACCGGGCGTTCGAGTTCGAGACGGCTTCCGGCGGCCACGCCTTCGGCGTCGGCATCGGCAGCTTCGTCCTTCTGATCAACTGGCTGCTGCTGAGCGGCTACGCGCTGGGCTGCCACTCGACGCGCCACGTGATCGGCGGCTTTCGCAACGTGATGGCGGGGAGGCCGTTCCAGAGCGCCTGCTACCGCTGCGTCTCCTGCCTGAACCGCAAGCACATGGCCTGGGCCTGGCTCAGCCTGATCTGGGTCACGTTCTCCGACATCTACGTCCGGTTGTGCTCGATGGGCGTCTGGACCGACTTCAGGATCCTCTGATGGACCAGACACCCTACGAGTACGACGTGCTGGTGGTCGGCGCGGGCGGCGCCGGGCTGCGCGCCGCGATCGAAGCCTCGGCCGCGGGCGCCTCCTGCGGCGTGATCTGCAAGTCCCTGCTCGGCAAGGCGCATACGGTGATGGCCGAGGGCGGGATGGCGGCCGCTATCGGCAACGTGGACGAGCGCGACGACTGGAAGGTCCACGTCACGGACACGCTGCGCGGCGGCCAGTACCTGAGCAACCCGAAGATGGCCGAGATCCACGCCAGGGAGGCGCCGGAGCGGGCGCTGGAGCTCGAAGCCTGGGGGGCCCTGTTCGACCGCACGAAGGATGGCCGCATCCTGCAGCGGAACTTCGGCGGCCACCGCTATCCCCGGCTCGCCCACGTCGGCGACCGCACGGGGCTCGAGATGATCCGGACGCTGCAGGATCACGGCATCCACCGGGGCATCGACTTCCACATGGAGTACACGGTCTTCCGGCTGCTGCTCGACGACGGCCGGGTCGCCGGCGCGCTCGCCTACGATCGCGAGCGCGGCCGGTTCCGGGTCTACCGGGCGAAGGCGGTCGTGCTGGCCACCGGCGGCATCGGTCGGGCCTTCAAGATCACCAGCAACAGTTGGGAGTACACCGGCGACGGCCACACCCTCGCCTACGACGCCGGCGCCGACCTGATCGACATGGAGTTCGTCCAGTTCCACCCGACCGGGATGGTCTGGCCGCCCAGCGTCCGCGGCATTCTCGTCACGGAAGGCGTGCGCGGCGAGGGCGGCATCCTGCTGAACTCGGACGGCGAGCGCTTCATGTTCGACGACATTCCTCCTCTGTACAAGGATCAGACGGCTGACAGCGCGGAGGAGGGCTGGCGCTACGTCGTCGGCGACCGCGACGCGCGGCGTCCGCCGGAGCTCCTGACCCGGGACCATGTCGCCCGCTGCATCGTGGACCAGATCAAGGCCGGCAAGGGCTCGCCCCACGGCGGCGTGTATCTCGACATCGCCTGGATCAAGGAGAAGATCAGCAACTCCGAGGAGCACATCAGGAAGAAGCTCCCGTCGATGTACCACCAGTTCAAGGAACTGGCCGGACTCGACATCACGAAGGAGAGGATGGAGGTCGGGCCGACGACCCACTACGTGATGGGCGGTGTGCGGGTGGACGCCGAGAGCCAGATGTCGACCGTGCCGGGCCTGTACGCCGCCGGCGAGTGCGCTGCGGGACTGCACGGCGCGAACCGGCTGGGCGGCAACTCGCTGTCCGACCTGCTCGTGTTCGGCAAGCGGGCCGGCGAGTACGCGGCCGCCTTCGCCCGTGAGCAAGGCGACATCCGGCTCGACCAGGCCGCGGTCGAAGCAGGGATGAAGGAAGCTCTCGAGCCGCTTGAACGGGAAGGCGGCGAAGGGCCGTACCAGATCCAGCACGAACTCCAGGATCTGATGCAGGAGAAGGTCGGCATCGTCCGCATCGAGTCGGAGCTGGAGGAGGCGATCGAGGAGATCGGCCGGTTGAGCGACCGGGCGAAGGCCGTCTCGGCGCCCGGCAACCGGGAGTACAACCCGGGCTGGCACACCGCGCTCGACCTGCACCCCCTGCTCGTCGTGTCCGAGGCGGTCGCCCGTGCCGGCCTGCTGCGGCGTGAGAGCCGCGGCGCCCAGTTCCGCGACGACTACCCGCAGAAGGACGAGCGTTTCGGCAAGGTGATCATCCGGGCCGCCAGAGGGGCGGACGGAGAGATGGTCGTGGAGGAGATTCCGGTGGAACCGATGAGCGACGAACTGACCAGGCTGGTCGAGGAGATGGGCTGAGATGGCCGCGACACAGTTCAGGATCTGGCGCCAGGACGGCGCGGAAGGCGAGGGCGGCTACCGGGATTACACGACGGAAGTAACCGAAGGCATGGTGGTGCTGGACGCCGTCCACCAGATCCAGGCCGAGTCGGCGAACGATCTCGCCGTGCGCTGGAACTGCAAGGCCGGCAAGTGCGGGTCGTGCTCGGCGGAGGTGAACGGCAATCCGCGCCTCATGTGCATGACGCGGATGAGCGACCTGCCGACGGACCGCCCGGTGACCGTCGAACCGATGCGGGCGTTCCCGGTGATCCGCGACCTCGTCTGCGACGTGTCCTGGAACTACGAGGTCAAGAAGAAGATCGAGCCCTTCGAGCCCCGGCCCCCGGATGCCGAGGACGGCACCTGGCGTATCGCCCAGGAAGACGTCGAGCGGGTCCAGGAGTTCCGCAAGTGCATCGAGTGCTTCCTGTGCCAGGACGTCTGCCACGTGCTGCGGGACCACCACCTGCACGAGGAGTTCGTCGGCCCCCGCTTCTTCGTCTACAACGCGGCGCTCGAGATGCATCCCCTCGATACGAGGGACCGCCTCGCGTCGCTCAAGCAGGACGAGGGGATCGGCTACTGCAACATCACGAAGTGCTGCACGAAGGTCTGTCCCGAGCACATCACGATCACCGACAACGCGATCATCCCGCTCAAGGAGCGCGTCGTGTCGGAGTTCTACGACCCGCTGAAGAGACTCTTCCGCGTGTTCTCGGGCGGTTCCCGGGCGTAGCCGCCCGGCCGCGCGGCCTACAAGCCTTCGAGGGCCGCGCGCGCCACGTCGGCGAACTCGCCCTCGGGCGCCATCTCCAGGGACTTGCCCAGGTGCTCGCGGGCGGCGTTCGCGTCGCTCGCGTTCACCGCGAGCATCCCGAGTTCGTAGTGGGCCCTGGCCAGGTCCTCCGCGTCCTCGTCGTCCGGCGCTGATTCCAGGTACTTCGTCAGGTGTTCCCTGGCCGGGCCTGAATCGGCGCTGCGGCGGTAGATCACACCGAGCCGGAAGTGGGCGCGCGGGTGGTTGTCGTCCCAGGCGATGAGCGACTGGTCGTAGAGCTTCGCGTTGCCGAAGGCCTCCTGGTCGAAGAGCTGCTGGGCCTGGAACTGCACCTGCCTGCCGGCGGTGGGGTTGACCTCGATCCACGCCTTGCCCGCTTCGATCGAGTCGTCGAGACGGCCGAGCGAGGCGAAGGAGAAGTACTTCATGCGCAGCGCTTCCTGGTTGCGCGGGTCGATCTCCAGGGTGCGGTCGAGTTCCACCAGCGCTTCCTCGAACTGTCCGTCGTTGAAGTAGATCGTGCCGATGTTCCGGTAGGCCTGGTGGAGCCTCGGATTGAGCGATGCCGCCTCGCGGAAGAGCTCGACGGCGCCTTCGTCGTCGCCGGCCCGGACCGCCTGAACGCCCTGCGAGAAGATCCCGGGGGCGAGTTCGGCGCCCATGCCGGCCTCGATCGCGAGTTGTTTCGCGTCCTCGGCGCGAGGATCGCCGGCAGCCGCGAAGATGTCGAAGAACATGGAGGCGAAGTCGGGCGGGATCGGCTCAATTTCCACGTACCTGCTCGCGGGTTCGAGCGCGTCGTCGAGCCTCCCCAGGTTGTGCAGGATGGCCGCGATCGTCCGATGCGCCGCGGCGATCGTCGGGTCGATCTCGACCGCCTGCTCGAACAGGGGCAGGGCCCCGGCGGCGTCGCCCGCCTGGATCTTCCCGATGCCCTCGTTGAAGGCATCGATCGCCTGCTGCTTGCGGGCCGTCTCCTCGTCCCAGAGCTGAGCCCGAAGCGATCGGTCCCGGCCCCCGTCGAGGATCTCCACCTCGAGTTCGCGGTCCGGGTAGCCCTCTTTCTGCAACAGCAGCCTGTAGGGCGCTTCCGCGGGCGCCAGGCGGATCCGCAGGCGGCCGTTCTTGCGGGTGGCCTCCTGCACGACGATCTCGCCCGTGGGGGCAAAGACGGTCACGTTCACCGGGCCGAGCTCGGCGTCGTTCATGTCGACGACCTGCAGTTCCAGTTGACTGCGTTGGGCCAACGCCGCCGAGGCGACCAGGAGCATGGCCAGGGGGAGAACGCTACGGCTGAATCTGTGCATCGTCGGGTTCCTCTGGGTCGGCGTCGCACGCGTGGGTGGGAGCGTCACAGTGGGAAGTAGGCGGAAGAATCGGCTGATCCTATCGCTTGACGCGGGCTTCGCGGGTGGGGGATCGTACGCTCCATGGACACCGACGACTTCTTCGAACTGCTTTCCACCGCGCGCTCCGTGCGTCGCTACAGCCCCGAGCCGATCCCGGACGACGACCTGGCGAAGATTCTCTACGCGGCGAGCCGGGCGCCGTCCGGTACGAATCGCCAGCCCTTCCGCTTCATCGTCCTGCGAGACGGCCCTCGGGCGCGACGCGCCCGCCGGCTGCTGGGCGAGTCCTTCCGCCGCGGCTGGGCGCGCAAGACGGAGGAGGAGGGTTGGAACCGGGGCTCGGCCGCCGACCCGAACTCGCCGAAGGCTCGGGTGAATAGCGCCATTCAACACTACGTCGACCACTTCGAGCAGATCCCGGCGATCGTCATCGCCTGCTACGTCCGCTACCGGGCGCTGACCCACTCGGAGGGCGCTTCCGTCTTCCCGGCGTGCCAGAACCTGTTCCTCATGGCGAGGGCGCTGGGTTACGGCGCCTGCTACAGCGGCTGGCACAACGCGGTGGCCGGAGAGTTACGGGAGATTCTGGAGATTCCGGACAACGTCGAACTGTCGCTCACGATCACGATCGGCAAGCCCCTGGGGCGCCACGGTCCGCTCCGGCGCCGGCCGATCCGCGACACGGTGTTCGACGACGGCTGGGAGCAGGGGGCGGAGTGGATCAACGATCCACCCGGCGCCCGCCTGTCGAAGCGTCGTTGACTGCTAGCCGGCCGGAAGCGCGTAGGCGACCAGGGTGTGTTCCTGGCCACGCTCGCCGACGGGCACGACGATGAACTGGCGACCGCCGACGACGTAGGTCATCGGCCCGCCTCCCGGGGTGTCTGGCAGCTCGGTGCGCCAGAGCTCCTCGCCTGTCGCCTTGTCGAAGGCGTAGAGGAAACCGGTCGACGGCCCGCGGCGCCCCAGGCCGGCGTCCTCGTCCTGGTACGTGCCGCGCACCCGCTCGCTGGTGACGACGAAGACGAGCGTGGCGGTCGCCATCGGCCAACCCGGCGTCAGGCCGGCGAGCGGCCAGGCGCCCAGCGGTCCCAGATCGAGATCCGCGATCGCCGGATGATCGCGGGGACCGTCGCCGACAGGCGCCTGCCAGACGATCTCGCCCCGGTTCAGGTCGATCGCGGTGAGCCGGCTCCAGGGAGGCTTGACGAGCGGCAGACCTTCCGGGCCGGCGGGGAAGGTGAAGGCCGGGAGGTAGTCGCGGTCGGAGGGCTGGCGGGCCGTCGGCGGGTTGAGCGCCATCGTGCCGAGGCGCGTCTGCGACGGGACGAACAGGACGCCGCTGTTCGGATCGACGGCGGCGCCGCCCCAGTTCGCACCGCCCGCCTGCCCGGGCAACTGGGCCATCACCCTCCGGCCCTCGCCGGCCAGGGTCGGCGGCGTGAACATCGGGCCGCCCAGGAGCGTCTCGCGGTAGAGCTCGACCGCCTTCGCGTTGAGTTCCGGCGTGAAGTCGATCAGGTCGCTCTCGCGCACCCCCTGGCGGTCGAACGGGGGCGGCTTCGTCGGGAAGGGTTGCATGCTCGCGGTCCATTCCCCGGGGACCAGGCTCTCGGGGACCTTGCGCTCCTCGATCGGCCACACCGGCTCGCCGGTCTTCCGGTCGAAGACGTAGGTGAACGCCTGCTTGCTGACCTGGGCCACCGCCTCGATCAACTCTCCGTCGACCTCGATGTCGAGCAGGATCGGCGCGCACGGGAAGTCGTAGTCCCACAGGCCGTGCCGCACCGCCTGGAAGTGCCACTTCTTCTCGCCGGTCGCCGTGTCGATGGCGACCAGGCTCTCGGCGTAGAGGTTGTCGCCGTGGCGGTGGCCGCCGTAGTAGTCGCTGGTCGGCGTGCCGGTGCCGAAGTAGACCCAGCCGGTCTCGTCGTCGCAGCTCATCCACGACCACACGTTCGTATTGCCCGAGTAGCGCCAGGACTCGTCGTGCCAGGTTTCGGCGCCGGGCTCGTCGCCCTGGGGCACGGTGTGGAAGGTCCACTTCTTCTTGCCGGTGCGGATGTCGTAGCCGCGGATGTGGCCGGCCGGCATCTCCTGGGTCAGGGAGAAGTCCATGATCGTCATGCCCATGAGCACGGTGTCGCCGCAGACGATGCCGGGCGAGTTGGCCCCGGTCTCGCGCATCTGGTCCGGCCGGCCGATGTCGCCGCGCATGTCGACCATCCCGGCTTCGCCGAACTCGAGGTCCGGCTTGCCCGTCTTCGCATCCAGGGACACGAGCTGGTGGGTGCCGGTGACCAGCACGATCCGCTCCATGCCGCGGTGCTCCCAGTACTCGATGCCGCGCTGGGTAAAGCCGCCGTGGGTCGGGATGCCGCGCTCGTAGGCTTTCGGATCGTAGGTCCAGAGCTCTTCGCCGGTCGCGGGATCGACGGCGCTCACCAGGTTCATGGCCGACACGGCGTACAGCGTGTCGTTCACCATCAGCGGCGTGCCCTTGAGGTCGCCGGCCAGGGTCTGCGCCTCGACCCGGCTGTCGGGTGTCACCCAGCGCCAGGCTACCTCGAGTTCCGAGACGTTCGAGGCGTCGACCTGGGCCGCCGGCGAGTACTTCGTGCTGGCGCGGTCGGCGGCGTAGTGGCGCCACTCGATCGTCTCCTGCGCCGCCAGCGCCGCGGTGGAGAAGGTGAGGGCGGCAACGAGAAGCGGACGAGCGAGCACCGGGATCAGCGTCCCTTGAACTCGGCGGGCCGCTTCTCGAGGAACGCCATCACGCCTTCGCGGGAGTCCTCGGTGGCGCCGGCCTCCGCCTGCAGCCTGGCCTCGAGGTCGAGCTGCTGCTCGTAGACGTTCTGCCAGGTTGCCCAGTACGCCTTGCGGATCATCGCCAGGGAGCGCGGACCGTTGGCCAGGCGGTGAGCCAGTTCCGTGGCGCCCTCCATCAGGGACTCCCGGTCGTCGTAGAGCCGGTTGATCAGGCCCCACTCGAACGCCTTGTCGGCCGGCAGACGTTCGGCCAGCATCGAGAGTTCGACCGCGCGGCCCCAGCCGATCAGGCGAGGCAGCATGAACGTGGCGCCGCCGTCGGGGACCAGGCCGATGCGCGCGAAGGCCTGGAGGAAGAACGCCTGCTTCGAGGCGCAGACCATGTCGCCGATCAGGGCGAAGCTCATGCCGACGCCGGCCGCGGCGCCATGGACCGCGGTGACGATGGGCATGTCCAGGTCGCGGAGGGAGAGCAGGAGGGGGTGGTAGTTGTTGCGCAGGTTCTCGCGGGCGGTCGGGTTCACCGCCCCCTCTTCCTGGTCGCCCCTGCCGGAGAGGTTCGCGCCGGAACAGAAGGCGCGGCCCGCGCCGGTGAGGAGAAGGGCGCGCACGCCGCTCTCGGGATCGCGGATGCGCAGCACGGCATCGCCGAGTTCGCCGATCATCCGGGCGTCCGTGGCGTTCAGCACTTCCGGGTGGTTCAGCGTGATCGTGGCGAGATTGCCGTCCCGTTCGAGCAGGATCCGTTCGTAGTCCATTCGCTTTCTCGTTACTCGGGGTACATCTCGCGCATCGCGTCGAGAGAACTGCGGATGAGCTGCTCCAGTACGTCCATGTCGACATCGGCGAGCTTGTTGACGTAGAGGCAGGACTTGCCCGTGCGGTGCTTGCCGAGCCGCGACAGCAGGTCGTCGTAGTTCGAGAACCCGGGCATGACGTAGAGCGTCAGGCTCTGTTTACGCGGCGAGAAGCCGATGCGCGGCCAGTCACCCTCGCGGCCGCTCGCGTACCTGTAGTGGTAGCTGCCGAAGCCGACGATGGAGGAACCCCACATCGTCGGTTCTTCGCCGGTGATTCGCTTCATCATCTCGAGGACGACGAAGCTGTCCTCGCGGCGCCGCTCGTTCTCGACGCCGGTCAGGAATCCCTCGACGCTGGCGTCGTTCTTCTTCGTCTTCGGTTCGGCCATCTCGTTCGGCCCGCCGGCGCGGACGGAAGCGGCAACCGTAGCAGACGGCTGGACGGGTTGCGGGGCCTCGGTGTCATCCGTGTGCTCGATGACTCGCGCACGGAGTGGGTCGGCGGTTGCGCGAACGCGCAACCGGGGTTGGCTTATGCTCGACGGGTGGTGAGTGAGAACGGTCACTTCTGCGTCATGGGGATCGGCAACGTGGGTTTTCACATCGCCGAGGCCTTCGGCCGGGAGGGGCGGAGCCTCACGCTGATCGACATCGATCCGGCGCTGATCGAGCGGACCGAGGAAGAACTCGACGCGGCGTTCGTGGTCGGCAACGGCGCCCACCAGGCGGTCCTGGAGCGGGCGAACGTCGATCAGGCGGAGCTCTTCATTGCCGCGTCTTCCTCGGAGGAGGCGAACCTGGTGGCCTCGGTCATCGCCCGCAACCTCGGCGCCAAGCGCTGCGTCGTGCGGATCGACACGTCCGAGGACCTGACCGTGTACCGCCGTTCCTACGAACGGCTGTTCGGGGCCGACCTGCTGCTTTCGCCCCAGAGTCTGGCCACGAACGCGATCCTGAACATCGTCCTGGGCCACCATACGCACGAGGTGGACTACCTGGCGCGCGGCCGGTTCGAGTTGCGGACGATTCAGGTCCAGGCCGGCAGCACGGTGGCGCGTCTCCCGCTCAGCGAAGTGCCGCTGCCCGAAGACGCGCGTATCGTCGGCTACTTCGACGGGGAGCACGAGCTGTCGATTCCCGGGCCGGACCTGCGCGCGTCGCCGGGTGATCTGGCCATGGTCCTGTGCCGGACCCAGTCGACCCACGACGTGGAGGAACTGTTCGCGTCACGGATCGAGCATCCTCACACCGTCGCCATCGCCGGCGGCAGCCCGGCGGCCGTGGCGATGGTCAAGGCGCTGCGGAACGAGGTCAAGCGGCTCCGCTGGATCGAGCCTGACCGGCGCCGGGCCGAGTTCCTCGCGCAGTCGTTCCCCGACGTCGAAGTGCTGCACGGCGACCCGATCGATGCCGCGACGATGGAGAGCGAGGGCCTCGGTCGGGCCGACGTTCTGATCGCCGCCACCAGCCACGACGACAGCAACGTCGTCGCCGGTCTCATCGCGCAGGAACTGGGCGTGGGCCGGGTCGTGGCGCTGATTCACCACACCACCAGCCGGCTCTGGAAGCGGGTCGGCGAGGTCGAGCTCGTTTCGCCCCACTCGCTGGCGATCGACCACGTTCGCAACTTCGTCGCCAATGGCTACAAGGCGAATCTCGTCACCCTCGCCGACGGCGCCGTGCAGGTCGTCCAGCGAGTGATCCACGAAGCGAGTCCGGCGGCCGGCGCCACGCTCGCCGACCTGCAGGCCCCGCGCGGCCTGATCGTCGGCGCGGTCGTGCGCGGCGACCGCGTGTTCATGCCCGAGCGCAGCAACATGCTCCGTCCCGGCGACCAGGTCATCCTCTTCGTCCACCGCTCCCAGACCCAGATGGCCCGGCTGCTGTTTCCAGGCAGCGAGAGCGAGGTCGCGAGCTAGTTCCAGGGCGCTAAGCTAGGGCAAAGAACGACAGAGGGAGACATCGCCATGACAGACGCGCGATCGGTTCGTTCATTGCTGATGACTACGGCGCAGGTGGGGGCGGCCGTGTTGGTGGCTGTTCTGGTGTCCCTGGCGACGGGGGAGCCCGCGGAGGCTCAGCGGGGAGGCGCTCCGTCGGTCGATCTCGGCGGGGAGTGGATTCTCAACGAGGAGCTGAGCGACGACCCGCGGCAGGCGATGCGGCGGCTGAGGATCGCCCGCGGAGGCGCTGGTGACGGCGGCTTCAGTGGCCGTGGCGGCAACGTCGGCCGTGGCGGCGGCGGTCGGGGCGGCGGCGGTGGCGCCGTTGGAGGCGGCGCCGGGGGCGCGGGTCGTGGAGGCGGCGGCGCCGGAGCCGGAGGGCCTGGAGGTGCCGGTGGCCAGGGTGGCCTCGGTCCTGGCGGGCCCGGTGGCGGTCAGGGAGGTCCGCTCGGGATCGGTCGTGGCGCCAGCGTCGGTGCGGAAGCGCTCGGCATCCGGATGCTGGATGGCGGCGTTCAGATCACGGATTCCCGGGGAGTGGCCCTCGTTCTGAAGACGGATCGGGAGTGGTACGAGGTGGGTGAACGGCGGGAAATCCAGGCCTTCTGGAAGAAGGCGAAGCTGGTGACCCGGAACCGGGGACGCGGCGAGGCGCTCTTCATCCAGGAGTACAGCATCAACAGGAAGGGCCAGTTGGTCGTCCTGAACCAGATCCAGTTCGGCGGCGATGCGGGGACCGCCTCCTACAAGCGGTTCTACGACCGCAAGGAGAGCGGCTAGGAGGCCGAGCCGCGACCGTCCCTGAGCGGCGTCAGTTCGAGCCGGTCGGGATGTCGCTGAACGCCCGGTCGCGGTCGACCCGGATCTCGCCGGGCAGGGTAAGGACGCGCTCGGCGATGATGTTGCGCAGGATCTCGTCCGTGCCCGCGGCGATCCGCATGCCGGGCGAAGCCAGGTAGGCGTAGTGGAACAGGCCGGCCGAGGGGGCGTCGGCCCGTCCGCTGACGGCGCCTGCGGAATCGAGCAGGTCAGCCGCGAACGAGGCGATGTCCTGGCGGGCGCTGGCGGTGATCACCTTGCAGATCGAGTTCTCGGGCCCGGGCTGCTTGCCCTGCGAGATGGCGGTCAGGGTGCGCATGAAAGTCAGTTCGACGCCCCGGCACTGGACATACCAGTCGGCGATTCGTTCGCGCACCGAACTCTGGTTCGCCGCCGCTTCCCCGTCGATCTCGAGTTCCGAGGCGAGGCGGAGGGCATCGCTCCAGTCCGGCGTCATCTGGTAGCGGCCGTGGCGCTCGTTCATGAGCGTCGTGATGGCTACCTGCCAGCCGGCGCCGACTTCGCCGAGTCGGTTGTGATCGGGGACGCGGACGTTCTGCAGGAAGACCTCGTTGAACTCCGAGGTGCCCGGAATCTGCCGGATCGGCCGTGGGTCGATGCCCGGTGACTTCATGTCGACGACGAAGAAGGTCAGTCCCTTGTGCTTGGCCACGGTTGGGTCGTGGCGGGTAACCAGGATGCCCCAGTCGGCGTAGTGGGCGCCCGAGTTCCAGACCTTCTGGCCGTTGACCACCCACTCGTCGCCGTCGCGCTCGGCCCGGGTGCGCAGGCCGGCCAGGTCGGAGCCGGCGCCGGGCTCGGAAAACAGCTGGCACCAGACCTCTTCGCCGCTGGCCAGCTTCGGCAGGTAGCGCCGCTTCTGTTCCTCCGTGCCGTGCGCCATGATCGCCGGCGCGCAGGTGCCGTGGCCGATACCGAGATAACCGGCCGGGACGTCGAACTTCGCCTCTTCCTGGTCCCAGATCACGCCCTCCATGAAGGTCGCGCCGCGGCCGCCGTGCTCCTTCGGCCAGGTGATGCAGGCCCAGCCGTCGTCGTACTTCTTCTTCTGCCACTCCTTCGTCGCGGCCAGGCCTTCCTGCTCGGACAGGCCGTCGT
>JAJDZH010000383.1 GCA_022824725.1 Thermoanaerobaculia bacterium
TTGCCGTCGCCGCCGGCCGATCCCCGCGGATGGGCGGAGATCGAGGTCGGCGGCCGGGCGGACCGAAGCGTCAAGCTCGACTTCAAGGACCGCCGCGGCCGTTTGTGGACGACCGAGGCGACCGCGGCCGGCCCGAGTCGCTGGACGCTCTGGGACGGCGATCGCGCAAGGGCCTCCTGGAGCGGAGGGGTGGAGGGAGTGGAAGAAGTGGCGCGACTCGTGGAGTCCAACACGGGTCTCGAACTTCGCTGGCGCCAGCGGCGGCCCGCAACGGAACTCGCCGGACCGCTTCCAGCCCCCGAGGTCCCCGCCGGATACCGGCCCGGCCTCTGCGGCTCGGATGCCTGATGCCCGCCGAGCTCAGCCTTGCATGCCCGGCCAAGGTGAACCTGAGTCTCCGCGTTCACGGCCGCCGCCCCGACGGTTTCCACGAAATCTCGACCGTGCTGCAGACGATCGACCTCTGCGACCGCCTGGACATCCACCGCGTCGACCCGGCGAGCCCATTGCGGATCGAGGTCCCGGGCGGCGGCGCTCCGGCCGACGACTCGAACCTGGTGCTCAAGGCGGCTCGCGCCTTCTTCGGCGTCCTCGGCGAGCCAGCGGCCGGCGTCCGCTTCGGACTCGAGAAGCGGATTCCCGCGGGCAGCGGCCTGGGCGGGGGCAGCAGCGACGCGGCGGCAGCGCTGCTCGGCCTGCAGTCGCTCCGGGGAAGACCTCTCGACGCCCGGCAGTTGCACGGGGCCGCAGCGGCGGTCGGCTCGGATGTCCCGTTCTTTCTGGAGGGGGGGACGGCGTTCGCGACCGGCCGTGGTGAGCGGGTCGAATCGCTGGACGACATGCCCCCGGCGACCGTGCTGGTCGTGGTGCCGGCGGTAGAGGTGTCGACAGCCGAGGTCTACGGCAATTGGAAGGGTGCGATGGCGGCAGTCAGCAGGGGAGAGGAGGGACTGTCCACCCTGTTGCCTCCTCCCTCACGCCGTGGCGATGCCGCCGCCTGGGTGCTCGGCAACGACCTGGAACCGGTGGTTCGCCGGCTCCACCCGGAGGTGGACCGCCTGCTCCTGGCGCTCGGGCGCGCCGGGAGCACGGGGGCTGGCGGCGGTCCCCAGGTTTCGGGCAGCGGCGGCGCCGTGTTCGCGGTCGGCGAGGCGCCCGGCATCCAGGCCGCACTGGCCGGAACGGGCGTGCGTGTCTTCCGGACGCGAACGCTGCCTCGGGAAGTTCGCGGGCTCTTCATGTAGTCGTCACTTTCTGTAAGATGGGCTGTCCCGTCTGGGGCGTCGCCAAGTGGTAAGGCACGAGACTTTGGATCTCGCATTCGGGGGTTCGAATCCTCCCGCCCCAACCACGCGTCCGGCCCCCGACGACCACGCGCCGCAGCCAACTCCCCACCATTCGAACTGATTCCGAGGTCGCCCGTGTCGAGAGTCTCCGTGCACACGGATGGTCCCGGCGCGCACCGGCGTTCGGACTTCCCGGAAACGATCGCTGGCGGGACGCTCAAGTGACCCTCCATCCCAACAACGTCGAACGCGCCATGTACACCGAACTCAAGGTCTTCGGCGGGCGGGCGCATCCCGCGCTGACCAACGAGATCTGCAACTACCTCGGCATGGTGCCGGGTCAGGTCACGGCCTACAACTTCGCGGACGGCGAGATCTTCTGCCAGATCCAGGAAAACGTCCGCGGCGCCGACGTCTTCATCGTGCAGCCGACCTGTACGCCGGTCAACGACAACTTCGTCGAGCTGCTGATCATGCTCGATGCGGTGAAGCGGGCTTCGGCGGCGCGGGTGACTGCGGTGTTGCCCTACTACGGCTACGCCCGTCAGGACAAGAAGGACAAGCCCCGCGTGCCGATCACGGCCAAGCTCGTGGCCGACGTGATGACTGCCGCCGGGGCCGACCGCCTGCTGACGATGGACGTCCACGCGCAGCAGATCTCGGGCTACTTCGACATCCCGGTCGACCACCTGTTCGCGGCGCCTGTGCTCCTTGACGCCATCCGAGCGCTCGGCATCGAGGATCTGATGATCGTCGCCCCGGATGCCGGCGGGGTGGCCCGGGCGCGGGCGATCGCGAAGCGGCTGCACACCGAACTTGCGATCATCGACAAGCGCCGGGTGGCCGCGAACCAGGCGGAGGTGATGAACGTGATCGGCGATGTCGAAGGGCGCGACGTGCTGATCCTCGACGACATCATCGATACCGCCGGCACGCTGATCAACTCCGTCGAGTCCCTGGCGGCGCAGGGCGCCCGGAGAATCTTCGCCGCCGGCATCCACGGTGTACTCTCCGCCTCGGCCATCGAGAGGATCGAGAAGTCGAAGCTCGAGGGCGTCCTGGTGACGAACACCACGCCGCTGGAAGAGAAGCTGGCCCGGAGCACGAGGCTGCGTCCCCATAGCGTCGCCGCACTGCTCGGGGAAGCCATCAGAAGAATCCACGACAACAGCTCCGTGACATCGCTCTTCGTCTGAGCCGTGCGTCACCTGAGGAGTTCGAAGTGAGCGAACCCACCGTTACCGTCCGGCTGCGCGAGCAGACCGGCAAGAACGCGAACCGCCGCCTCCGGGCGGCCGGTGAGATTCCCGCCGTGATCTACGGCGGGAGCGCCGATTCGGCCGCGATCCGCGTCGACGGCAAGATGGTGCAGGGCCTGATTCGGGAGGGGGGCGAGAACGCCGTCTTCCTGCTCCAGCTCGAGGGCACCGAGCGGACGCGCCACACGATGATCCGCGACCTGCAGTGGAATCCACTGACGGGCGCGCTGGTCCACATCGACTTCCAGCGCGTGAAGATGGACCAGGAAGTCCAGGTCTCGGTGCCGGTCGAGATCGTCGGGACGCCCGAAGGTGTGCGGAACGAGGGCGGGCTGCTCGAGTTCATCACCCGGGAAGTCGGCGTCGTCTGTCTGCCCGGCGACATTCCCGTCTCGATCGAACTCGATGTCTCGCCCCTGCACATCGGCCAGCATGTGGAGGCCGGGCAACTGGTCCTTCCGGACGCCGTGACGCTCAGCGAGGAAGAGAACAAGGTGATCGTGTCGGTCGCCGCCGCCCGCGTGGTCGAGGAGGAGGTCGAGGAGCCGGAGGAAGGCGAGCTGCTCGAGGCTCTCACCGACGAACCCGGACGGGTCGGCGACGAGGACGAATCCGAAGATGGAGACACGTAGCGAGGAGGCGCGTCTGGTTCTGGGGCTCGGGAATCCGGGCGGGCGTTACGCCGACACGCGTCACAACCTCGGCTTTCGGGTCGTCGACGAGCTGTCTCGGCGTCTGGGCGTTCGACCTGGACTGGACGTGTGCGGAGCGGTCTGGGCCTCCAACGATCGAATCGACCTGGCGATGCCGCAGACCTACATGAATCGAAGCGGCTACAGCGCGCGCTGTCTCTCCGAACGGAATGGCTATGCTCCCCGGAACATTCTGGTCGTCTACGACGAAGTCCACTTGCCCCTGGGGCGGCTCCGGCTTCGTGGCAAGGGGAGTCCTGGCGGGCATCGCGGCATGGAGTCGGTCATCGAGAACCTGCGCACGACGGCGGTGCCGCGGCTGCGTCTCGGCATCGCGCCGGACGAAGCGGCGGCGGCCGCGGCCGGCCGCGGGGAAGAGCTGCCGGACTTCGTGCTCGCCCCCTTCGCGGCGGGCGAGATCGAGACGGCGGAGCGAATGGTGCGGCGGGCCGCCGACTGCGTCCTGAGTTGGGCTGACCGAGGCGTCGAAGTCACGATGAACGAGTACAACGGATGAGAGGAAACGCATAGTGGACACGATGTACTACCTTCTGCCCGCCTGCGGCGCGGCGGCCCTGTTCTACGCCTTGCTGCTGAGCCGGTGGATAAACCGGCAGGACGCTGGAGACGGCGCAATGCCGGAGATCGCCGGTCACATTCGGGACGGGGCGATGGCGTTTCTCGGCCGCGAATACCGCATCCTTGGCATCTTCGTCTTCCTGGCGGCCTTGCTGCTGGCGCTCGCCAACTGGGACCGTGCCGGCAGTTCCCCCTTGATCGGACTGTCGGTTCTCGGGGGCGCCGTCTGTTCGGGCCTTGCCGGGTTCTTCGGCATGAGGGTGGCGACATCGGCCAACGTGCGCACCGCGGCCGCCGCCCGCACGAGCCTGAACCGCGCCCTGGCCGTTGCCTTCTCGGGTGGCGCCGTGATGGGTTTCGCGGTCGTGGGCCTGGGCATCCTCGGCCTGTCCCTGCTGTACCTGCTCTACGCCGCGATGTTCGGCAGCGGCGACAACGACTCGCTGGGTCAGGTCGTGACCGTCTTGACGGGCTTCTCGTTCGGCGCTTCGTCGATCGCGCTGTTCGCCCGCGTCGGCGGCGGCATCTACACGAAGGCGGCCGATGTGGGCGCCGACCTGGTGGGCAAGGTCGAGGCCGGGATTCCCGAGGACGATCCTCGCAATCCGGCGGTGATTGCCGACAACGTCGGCGACAACGTGGGTGACGTCGCCGGCATGGGGGCCGATCTGTTCGAGTCCTACGTGGGCGCCATCGTCGGCACGCTCGTGCTGGGAATCAGCACGACGACCCTGGCCGGGGAGGAGTTCACGCCGAACCTCATCCTGCTGCCGATGCTGCTCGCGGGTCTCGGCATCCTGGTCTCCCTGGCCTCCACGCTGCTGGTCCGCACGAAGGAGGGCGGAAACCCGCAGCATGCCCTGGACCTGGGGACCTTCGCCGCGGCCGGCGTGATGCTGGTCGTCACCTACTTCACGGCCCAGTATCTGCTGGGCGACAGCAGATACGTCGTCGAGGGGAAGGAATTCGGCTACATGGGTGTCTTCCTGGCCACGGTCGCCGGCCTCGCCGCCGGATTGCTGATCGGGCTCATCACCCAGTACTACACGGCCGAGTCCAAGGCGCCGGCGCAGAGCATCGCCAAGGACAGCCAGACCGGCAGCGCGACGAACATCATCGGCGGGCTGGCCGTCGGCATGCAGTCGACCGCGCTGCCGATCGTCGTTCTGACCGCCGCCGTCCTCGTGGCCCACAGCCAGGCTGGTCTGTACGGCATCGCGATCGCGGCCCTCGGCATGCTCTCGACGACGGGCATTCAGCTCGCCGTCGACGCCTACGGGCCGGTCGCCGACAACGCCGGCGGCATCGCCGAGATGAGCGCTCTCGGTCCGGACGTGCGCGCCCGCACCGACAAGCTGGACGCCGTCGGCAACACGACGGCGGCGATCGGCAAGGGCTTCGCGATCGGGTCGGCGGCGCTGACCGCCCTTGTGCTGTTCGCGGCCTTCCGCACGACGGTCGGCCTGGAGAGCATGGACCTGGTCAACCCGCGCGTCATGTGCGGGCTGTTCATCGGCGCCATGCTGCCGTTCCTGTTTTCGTCGATGGCGATGAAGGCGGTCGGCAAGGCTGCCTTCGAGATGATCGAGGAGGTCCGCCGTCAGTTCCGCACGATCCCGGGCCTGATGGAAGGAGAGGCGAAGGCGGAGTACGCGCGCTGCGTCGACATCTCCACCGCGGCTGCCCTGCGCCAGATGGTGGCGCCGGGCCTGCTGGCCGTCCTGGTTCCGGTGGCCGTCGGTTTCTGGGACGTCGAGGCCCTGGCCGGGGTTCTGGCCGGCGTGACCGCCGGTGGCGTTCTGCTCGCCATCTTCATGGCGAACGCCGGCGGCGCCTGGGACAACGCGAAGAAGTACATCGAAGCCGGCGCGCATGGCGGCAAGGGCTCCGACGCCCACAAGGCGGCCGTCGTCGGCGACACGGTGGGGGACCCCTTCAAGGACACGGCGGGGCCGAGCCTGAACATCCTGATCAAGTTGATGTCGGTCGTGTCCCTGGTCATCGCGCCGCTGCTGGTGCTGTAACGGACCGTGATAGATTCCGCCGCCGATTCGTTCCGGTCCGCGGGCCGGCCAAACCCCAAGAGGATGAACGATTGACCCGGACATACGAACTCGTCTTCATCGCGGATCCGCGCCTCTCGGATGAGGAGGCCGTGGAGTTGAGCGATGCCTTCGGCAAGCTGCTGGTCGCCGACGGCAAGCTGCGGATCACTCAGGAGGAATCCTGGGGCAAGCGGCGGCTCGCCTATCCGATCAGGAAGTTCACCGAAGGCCGATACCACATCTACTACCTGGAGTCTGACGGAGGCGACAACGGCCTGGCCGAGATCGGACAGCGGATGCTCCAGAACGAGAAGGTTCTGCGTCACCTGGTGGTGCGGACCGACCTCGACCTGAAACGCGCCGCCAGCAAGGGCAAGGAGCCGGTCCAGCAGACGACCATGGCGAACGTCCCGAGCCAGGCGGCTGGAGGCGTCTAGAAATGCCGAAGCGCAGAACCTTCTTTCGCCGCCGCAAGGTGTGCAAGTTCACCGCCGACGGGATCGAGTACATCGACTACAAGGACGTCGCCACGCTGCGCTCCTTCGTGCCGGAACGGGCCAAGATCCTGCCGCGCAGGATCTCGGGCAACTCCGCGCGCCACCAACGGATGCTCGCCCGGGCGCTGCGACGGGCCCGTTTCCTGGCCCTGATCCCCTACACAACGGACTGACCGCCGGCGTCGGCGGCGACCGAGGCGGCGAGGAACGAGGCAATGGAAGTCATCCTGCTACAGGACATGAGAGGACTGGGCACGCGCGGCCAGGTGGTCGACGTGAAGCCCGGGTACGCCCGCAACTACCTCTATCCGCGGGAGCTGGCGGCGCCTTCCAGCGAGTCGAACAAGCTCTGGTTCGAATCGCAGAGGAAGAAGTTCGACGCTCGCCACGAGGCGGAGCGCTCGGCCGCCGCCGAGGTCGCGGCTGAACTCGCTGCGGTCAAGTTGACGCTCGCGAAGCGGGCCAGCGAAACGGGGACCTTGTACGGCTCCGTGACGCCGACCGAGGTCACCGAGGCGCTCGCCGCCGCCGGCGTGCAGGTTGATCGCCGCATGATCGATCTCACCGGCGGCATCAAGACGGTGGGCGAGCACCTGGTGCGGGTCGACCTCCACACCGAAGTCATTGCCGAAGTCGCCATCGAGGTAGTGCCTGAAACCTAGGGCCGATAGCGACGGCTCCGGCGCCGGGGCCCCACCGGAAGTCGAGGACTTCCTGGGTGACCAGCCGACACGCGACCTCGGCGACTGGCGCCATCTCTGGGAGCGGGACATCCCGTTTCCGATTCGCAGCGACCGCGGCCTCGCCGGCCGCCTGCTCGTTGCCTTCAAGCGCCTGCTGCGGCCCTTCGTCTCGCTGCCGCAGAACGATCTCTGGGAGCGGCAGCGGGTCTTCAACCTGATCCTGCTCGACGTCTTCCAGCACCATCTCCAGGAGTGGAGAGATCATCAGGAACGCGTGGAGCGACTGTTCGAGCAGCGCATCGGCGATCTCGACCACCGGACGCGGCACCTGGAGAACTTCCAGCGCCAGGGACTCGACGAGGTCATGCGCCACGACGACGCCCTGTTCGGTCGCGTCGACCGGAAGCTGGACCGCTACCGGCGGGAAGCGGACGAACTGGCGGGGCTGTTGAGGGCGGCCCTGGCCCGGGGCCCCGAAGGAGAGAAGGGACTCCGGGAGGCTGACGCGGACGTCTCCTACATCGACTTCGAGCACAGGTTCCGGGGCCTGGAAGAGGACATCCGCGACCGCCTCCGCGTCTACCTGCCGCGGCTTCTTCAGGCGGGACCGGTCCTGGACCTGGGCTGCGGCCGGGGTGAAGCCCTGGCCCTGCTGGAATCGGAAGGGGTGGAGTGCCGCGGCGTCGATCCCTCATCGGCGATGGTGCGGCACTGCCGTGAGCAGGGTCTTGGCGTCGACCAGAACGACGCGCTGACCGCGCTGGTCCAGACCGAGCCGGCATCTCTGGGCGGCGTGGTCTCCTTCCACGTCATCGAGCACCTCGCTCCGGAAGACATCGAGCGTCTGGTCCGCCTCGCATTCGCGGCCCTGCGGCCGGGAGGGATTCTGGTGCTGGAGACGCCGAATCCGCTCTCCGTCGCGGTGACGGCCCGCAGCTTCTGGCTTGATCCCACACACAGGAGACCGGTTCATCCGGAGGCGCTGTCCGCCTTCTACGAACAGGCGGGCTTCACCGGTCTCGAGCGACTCGACCTCCGGCCGTATCCGGAGGAGGAGCGGTTGCCGGAGATCCCGCTCGACGGACTGGACGGACAGAGCCGGGAGCTGGCCGATCGGCTGAATCGCCTCCGGGACGAGCTCGACGACTTCCTCTTCGGCTACCGCGACTACGCCCTGATCGGCCTGCGGCCGGACTGCTAGCTGTCGCCCTTCTGCCAGCCGCGCATGATCGGCGTCCAGTCGACGAGGTCTTCCGGCATGTTCTCTCCCGCCTTCGGCTCGCCGTACAGCGCGCGTTGCTGGTACCACGGCAGGTCGTAGACCGCGCGCGTCTCGGGATCGAACGACAGGACCGGCTCGGTGCCCACGATGAAGGCCTCTTCGATGACGCGCTGGCCGGAGCGGCGCCGCGCGGGCAGGAGGCCGGAGTGGTACTCGACCGGCCGGAACCGAACCTGGTTGGGCCTGGTGAAGGTCAGGGCGGGATCCACCCAGCCGTCCTCGATACCCAGGCGGAGCACCTCGTTCCAGATCGGCAGGGCAGCCACGGCGCCGGTCATGTTCCTTCCGATTCGCTGCTGCTGGTCGTAGCCGACCCAGACGACCAGGGTGTACCGGGGCGTGAAGCCCGCGAACCAGGCGTCCGTGAACCCGTCCGTCGTACCGGTCTTCCCGGCGACGGCAGCGAGGCCGAGAGCCCGCGCGGACTGGGCTGTGCCGCGCTGGACCACGCCCGAGAGGACGTGGGTGAGCAGGAAGGCGACTTCGGGCGTGACGACAGTCGATGCCCGCGGCACGTGGGCATCGAGTTCGCGGCCGTCGCGGGTCGTGACGCGCTCGACGAAGTAGGGCTCCACGTGGACGCCCAGGTTGGCGATCGTCGCGTAGGAGGTCGCCACCTCGAGCACGGTCAGGTCGGCCGCGCCCAGGGCGAGGCTCGGATAGGGAAGGAGCGGCGAGCGGATGCCCGTGCGGTGGGCGAAGTCGACCACCCGTTCCGCGCCGACGATGTCGTGGAGCTTGACCGACGTGACGTTGATCGACCTCTCCAGGGCCCGGCGCAGGGTCACGATGCCGAGATACTGCCGGTAGAAGTTCCGGGGACTGTAGTTGAGCTGATTGTCCGCGCCCAGGAAAACGGCGGGCGCGTCGAACAGGGTGTCGGCGGGGGTGAAGCCGTGCTCGAAAGCGGCGCCGAACACGAGCGGCTTGAACAGGGAGCCGACCTGGCGCCGGGCCTGAAAGGCGCGGTTGAACTCGCTGCGTTCGTAGTCCCAGCCTCCGACCATCGCCCGCACCGCGCCGGTCGCGGACTCGAGCAGCAGGACCGCGCCCTCGATCCGCGGCTCCTGGACGAGCTCCAGCTCGAAGCGGGCCTGGTCCGCGCCCTCCTCGCCACCTGTAGCGGCATCGCCAACAGGCCGCAACTCGAACCATGCGACGTCGCCCCTCCGCAGCGGCGGAGAATCCCTGCGCGTCCACTCGTAGCCGGAGGGCTTCAGCATGAAGCGGTGGTCCGCGATCCGGATCTCCGCGTTCTCCGGCCCGCGCTGGAGAACGACACCCGGAGCCCAGGCGCCCGCCTCGGGCTCGAAGCCGACCCACCTGGCCAGGACACCGCCGAACGACTCGGCCAGGTCCGGGGCCGTCAGATCGTCCTGGTTCACCTGGGCGACCGCGCCCCGGAAGCCTCGCATGCGGTCGATCCTCACCAGACCTCCGCGCTGGGCCGGCGCGGCCGCGCCCTGCATTCGCTGGTCGAGGGTCGTCTGCACCTGCAGCCCGTGCTCGTACAGGCCCTTCTGCCCGTATGAGCGGTAGAGGTCGAGGCGGACCTTCTCCGCGAAGTAGGGCGCGACCGGCTTCGGCTCTCGCTGCGTGACGACGTTGAGCGGGATCGCGGCCGCCTCGTCGGCCGCGTCCCGCGTCATCACGCCGCGTTCGCCGAGCATCCGCAGGATGGCGTCGCGTCGTGTGCGCACGATCTCCGGCCGAAGGTAGGGCGTCCACACGCTCGGACTCGGCACGATCGCCACCAGGGTCGCCGCCTCGCTATAGGTCAGTTCGGCGGACGGCTTGCCGAAGTAGTAGCGGGACGCGGATTCCACGCCGTAGTTGCCGTGGCCGAAGTAGGTCAGGTTGCAGTAGAGAGTGAGGATCTGCTGCTTGCTGTGGCGCTTCTCGAGTTCGACCGCCAGCAGGGTCTCCCGGATCTTCCGTCGCCAGACCTTGGCCCGGTCCAGGAAGAGCATCCGCGCCACCTGCATCGTGATCGTGGAGGCGCCGGAGAAACGTTCCCCCCGCTGCCAGTTCTGGAGCACCGCGCGAAAGACGCCGAGGATGTCGAAGCCGGCGTGGGCGTAGAAGTTCCGGTCTTCGGCGGCGAGCAGGACACGCGTGAACGTTTCCGGCACCTCGCCCTCGGCGAGCAGGATGCGTTTCTCGACCGAGTAGCTCCTGAACGGTTCTCCGTCGCGGTCGCTCAGTCGGGTAATCTGGCTGGGCGTCAGTTCGGCCACGGTCTCGACCTGCGGCAGATCGATCACCGCGGCGACGCCGACGCCCAGGAGCACGCCCGCGACCGGGGTGACGGCGACCGGCGCCAGCCAGCGCCAGTGCCTGACGCACCAGCCCCGCACCGCGTCCGGGGCTTTCCGCGCCGCGTTCATCTCGGGAATATCATACGGCGCGTTCCATGACTCCCGAAGCCGACCAGGCGTCCGGCCTGCCGCCGCTGCCGGAACCCTTCCCCGAGCCGACGGCGGCTCGGCCCGCGGACCCGGAGCGGAAACGTCGCGGCTGTCTGGTTGCGGGCCTTGTCGGCTGCGGCCTGATCGTGGTCCTGTTGCTGGTCGGCCTGGGCGTTCTGGTCTCCCAGGCTGACGAACTGCTCGAATTCGTCCTGGACTTCAGCCGGGAACGGATCGTGACCGAGCTGCCGGAGGATGTGCAGCACGCAGAACGCCAACGTCTGGAGCGGGCGTTTGATTCCGTGCTCGAGCACTACCGGAGCGGCAGCGCCACGCCGGCAGACAACCGCCGCCTGCAACTGGCGCTCACCGACGCGCTTCGAAGGCTCGAGCGGGGCCTCTTCGACCAGGACGACCTGCGCCGGCTGACGGAGCGCCTCGAGAACATCGCGACGTCCGATCCGGGAGGCTGACTTGCGGGGGACCGTCGATTCCCGGACCGAGCGCGCTTCCGGCACCGAGAGCACCGGACGCTTCGAACTGGTATCTCCCTTCAGCCCGCAGGGCGATCAGCCGGCGGCGATCGCTGAACTCGCCGACGGAGTCCGGACGGGCGTCCCCGAGCAGGTTCTGCTCGGAGTGACCGGTTCGGGCAAGACCTACACCGTGGCCAAGGTGATCGAGGCCGTGAACCGGCCGACGCTCGTCCTCTCTCACAACAAGACGCTGGCTGCCCAGCTCTACCAGGAGTTCAGGAGCTTCTTCCCGCACAACGCGGTGGAGTACTTCGTCTCCTACTACGACTACTACCAGCCCGAGGCCTACGTTCCCCAGTCCGACACCTACATCGAGAAGGAGACGAGCATCAACGACGAGATCGACCGCCTGCGGCTGCGGGCCACGATCTCCCTGTTCGAGCGCCGCGATGTCGTGATCGTGGCCTCCGTTTCCTGCATCTACGGTCTCGGCGCACCGGATGTCTTTTTCTCGATGCTCCAGTTCTTCGAGCGCGGGGTCGAACTGCCGCTCGAACGGGCCCAGCGGAGTCTGGCCGAGATGCAGTACGAGCGCACCCGCCTCGATCTCTTCCACGGCAGCTTCCGGGTGCGCGGCGATGTGCTCGAGATTCTCCCCGCCTACGACGACCGCGGCATCCGGGTCGAGTACTTCGGCGACGAGGTCGACCGGGTCTGTCGCTTCGACGTGATCAGCGGGCGGGCCCTCGAGGAGGTGGACCGGATCCCGGTCTTCCCGCGGAATCACTACGTGACGCCGGAGGAACGGATGCGGCGGGCGATCGCGTCGATCCGGGAGGAACTCGGCGAGCACCTGGCGGCGCTCGAGCGGGAGAACCGTCTGCTCGAGATGCAGCGGCTGGAGCAGAGAACCCGCTACGACCTGGAGATGCTCCGCGAACTGGGCTCCTGCGCCGGCATCGAGAACTACTCCCGCCACCTCTCCGGACGGGCGCCGGGCGAAGCGCCGCCGACCTTCCTCGACTACCTGCCCGAGGACTTCCTGCTCGTCGTCGACGAGAGCCACCAGACGATTCCGCAGGTCGGCGGCATGTACCGCGGCGATCGGGCGCGCAAGGAGACCCTCGTGGAGTTCGGCTTCCGTCTGCCGAGCGCGCTGGACAACCGGCCGCTGCGCTTCGACGAGTTCGAAGAGCGTTGCGGTCAGCGAATCTACGTGTCGGCGACCCCGGGGCGGTTCGAGCTGGAACGGACGGGCGGGGTCGTGGTGGAGCAGATCATCCGGCCCACCGGACTGCTCGATCCGAGGATCGAACTGCGGCCTTCGGCGAATCAGATCGACGACCTGGTGGCCGAGGCCCGCGAGGCGATCGACCGTGGCGAGCGCGTTCTGGTGACGACGCTGACCAAGCGCATGGCGGAAGAACTCACCCAGTACCTCAACGAGCTCGGTCTCAGGGTGCGCTATCTGCACAGCGACATCGACACGCTGGAACGGGTCGAGATCACGACCGCCCTGCGCCGCGGCGACTTCGACATCCTGGTCGGCATCAACCTCCTGCGCGAGGGCCTCGATCTGCCCGAGGTGTCGGTCGTCGCCATCCTGGACGCCGACAAGGAGGGCTTCCTGCGCAGCGAGGTGTCCCTGATCCAGACCTCGGGTCGGGCCGCCCGCAACCTGAACGGCAGGGTGATCTTCTATGCCGACCAGCGGACCGAGTCGATCGACCGCTCGATCGGGGAGACGGAGCGGCGGCGGCGGGTCCAGGAGCGCTACAACCGCGAACACGGAATCGAGCCGGCCTCCATCCTCAAGGAGGTGCACAGTCCCCTGGTGCAGATGAGCAACCTGGACTACCTGCACAAGGCGGGAGCGGAAGCCGCGGCCGCGGTGGAGGATCTGTTGCGCGAGGACGCGCCGGAGATGCCCCTGGAACGGCGGATCGCGCGCCTGGAAAAGGCGATGAAGCAGGCTTCCAGGCGGCTCGAGTTCGAGCAGGCCGCGGTGCTCCGAGACCGGCTCAGGGAACTCCAGGAACTCAAGGTCATGGGCTGATGCACCTGGAGCTTTCCCGCAAGCTCGGCGAACTGCCGGACCTGCCGGGCATCTACATCTTCAAGTCGGAGGCGGGGGAGGCGCTCTACGTCGGCAAGGCGAAGTCCCTGAAGCGCAGGGCCGCCGCCTACCGCAAGCCGGCCGACGACCCGCGCATCGCGCTCATGCTCCACGATGCGGCCGACGTCGAGTTCGTCGTGACGGACTCCGAAGCCCAGGCCCTGATGTTCGAGAACAACTGGATCAAGAAGCGGCAGCCCCGCTTCAACATCCGCCTGCGCGACGACAAGACCTATCCGTACCTCAAGCTGACCCTGGCGGACGGACATCCGCGGCTTGCCTTCACCCGCCGCATCCGCCGCGACGGGGCGGAGTACTACGGTCCCTACCTGCCGGCCGGGCTCGCCCGCAAAGCGATCAAGCTGACCCAGAAGCTCCTCGGCATCCGGGTCTGCCGGATCGACATCGACGGCAGCCTGCCGCGGCCCTGCCTCTACTACGACATGAAGCGCTGCCTCGGTCCCTGCGTCGACGGGCTGACCACGGACGAAACGTACGCCGACGCGGTCGAGAAGGCCCGGCTGTTTCTGGCCGGCCGGAACGAGGAACTGCTGAAGGACCTGCGCGCCCGGATGCGGACGCTCGCGGACGAGCTCGAGTTCGAGGCGGCGGCACGGCTGCGCGACACGATTCACGAGGTCAACGAGGTCAGCCAGCGCCGCAAGCTCAGCTCGGCCCGCGGGGAGGACGTCGACATCTTCGGCGTCCACACGAGCGGCGACAACGCCGCAGTCACCGTTCTCGTCATGCGGGGCGGCCAGGTGCTGGACCGCCGGGAGCTGTTCTGGGAAGGCGTGCCCAGGATCACCGCCGAGCGGCTGCTCTCCGAGCTGCTGCCGCAGCTCTACGACCGGACGACGCTGATTCCGAAAGAGATCCACCTGCCGGCGCCGATCGAAGGCGAGGAGGCGCTGATCGAGTGGCTGAGCAGCCGCAGGGAATCGAGGGTCTACCTCCGCATGCCGTCGCGAGGGCCGAAGGCGCAGCGCATCGCGCTCGCCAACCGCAACGCGGCGATGGCCTTTCGCCGCCGCTTCCGTGGCGCGGGCGTCGAGGCCGGTGGGGCGCTGCGGAAGGCGCTCGACCTCGCAGACCCGCCGCGGCGGATCGAGGGGTTCGACATCTCGACCTTCGGCGGCAGCCAGACCGTCGCTTCGCTGGTCGTGTGGAGCGACGGGCGGATGGTCAAGGGCCAGTACCGCAGTTTCAACATCCGCGGACTCTCCCAGGCCGACGACTTCGCCGCGATCCGCCAGGCCGTGAGCCGGCGCTACCGGCGCGTACTCGATGAGGTCGGAGAGATGCCGGACCTGATCCTGATCGACGGTGGTCGCGGGCAGTTGAACGCCGCACTCGAAGCCCTCGTGGAGCTGGGAGTCGACGAAACGCCGGTGGTCGGACTCGCCAAGAGGGAGGAGGAGCTGTACCTCCCGGCACGTCCCGCGCCGCTCAGGCTGGAGCGGAGCCATGCGGGCCTCCGGGTGCTGCAGCAGGTTCGGGACGAGGCCCATCGCTTCGCCGTTTCCCGCCATCGGCGCCGCCGCTCCCGGAGGGCATTGCACAGCCGGTTCGACGACCTCCGGGGTATCGGGCCGCAACGGCGCAAGCTGCTGGTGCGACGCTTCGGCAGCTACGCCGGCGTAGCCCAGGCCTCGGAACAGCAACTGCGCGAGGTGCTCGGACCGAAGCTGGCTCGATCGGTCTACGCTTCGGTCCACGGCGACCGTTCGCGCTCCGGGCAGTGAGGCGGCTGAAAGCTGGTAGCCTCCGTGGTGCCGGAGGACTGGACGCGGTCGCTGCCGGCGGGGAACCGCCGGGGGAGGAAAGTCCGGACTCCAACGGACGGCATGCTTGCTAACGGCAAGGCGCGGTGACGCGACGGAAAGTGCAGCAGAGAGCAGACCGCCGGCCCTGGACCTCGGTGCCGAAAGGAACCCGGGGAGTCGAGGGCAGGCAAGGGTGAAACGGTGCGGTAAGAGCGCACCGCTCGGCCGGCGACGGTCCGAGGCGATGGCAAACCCCATGTGGAGCAAGACCAAATAGGGAGAACGGTTCGGGTTGTCCGTCCCGGTTCCGGCCGTTCGCGGCGCGGGACGTTCTCCGGGTAGGTCGCATAGATGAATGGCCGCCTCCCGAAGCCCTCGGGCCGTGGGATGAACAGAATCCGGCTTACGAGGTCCTCCGGCACTTGACCTTCCAACCCGGCCAGCGCGTTTCCGCCGCCGAACGTCCCCCCGCGGCGAAGCCCGGCGACCGGGTGGGGATCGCCGCGCTCTCGGGCCGAATCGACTCGAAGCGGCTGGCCGCCGGCGTTGCCGGCCTGGGGGAACTCGGCTTCGAGCCGGTTCTGGCAGCGAACCTGCGGCCCGAAGCGTCACTCAGCGGCCGGCAGTTGTTCGCGGGCTCGGACGGAGAGCGCCTGGAGGCCTTCCATGAACTGGCGGCCGATACCTCGATCGCGGCGATCGTCTTCGCGCGCGGGGGATACGGCGTCACCCGTATCCTGGGGCATGTCGACTGGACGCTGCTTGCCGCCAGGCCGCGCCCCTACGTCGGCTACTCGGACCTGACGCCCCTGCTCCTGGCGCTGGTCGCGAGGACGGGAACGGTGGCCTTTCATGGCCCCATGGCGATCGACTTCGCGCGGGGGCTGCTGCCCGAGGAGCGCCGTTCCTTCCTCGACGCGCTAGCGGGCCGCCTTCCGGCGCCCTGGGCGCTGGAAGCGGCTTCAGCGGAACTGTCGGCCGGCCGACCTCTGGCGATCGAAGGCCGCTTGCTCGGAGGGTGTCTCACGATGTTGGCCGCGTCGGTCGGAACGGGGCTGCTGCCGAGCTTCCGGGACTCGATCCTCGTCCTCGAGGACATTGACGAGACGGAGTACCGGATCGACCGCCTGCTTACCCAGCTCCGGACGTCCGGCCAGGCGGCAGGCGTTCGCGCCGTGATCGCCGGCCACTTCACGAACTGCGACGCGCGCGCCAGCCTGTTCGACTTCGCCGACTCCCTCGGCGCGCCGCTGTTCACCGGGTTGCCCGCCGGCCATGAGGCACCAAACCACACCCTGCCGCTGGGCGCCAGCGCGTCCCTCGACGTCCGCAACGCGACGCTCGAAGTCCAGCGGTAGCTCCGGCGGGGACGATGGACGCGCGCGATCCGATCACCACTGCGCGCGGCGTCGGGCCGGTGCTGGGGCGCCGTCTGGCGGCCGCCGGCTGCCGGCGGATCGCGGACCTGCTCGCGCACCTCCCGCTCCGCTACGAGGACCGTCGCACGCTGGACCGGCTGCCGGGCGCAGACGACGCAACGGAGCCCGTCAAGCCCGGTCCCCTGACCGTCGTCGCGCGACTGGAGAACCTGAATCGCGTGTTCGGGCGCCGACGTTTCTCTCGCGTGGAGGCGGTCGCCTGCGACGGTGCGGCCAGGGTCGCCGTGGTCTGGTTCAACCGCCCCTACCTGGCGCAGCAGCTCGAGGAGGGCGTGCCCTACCTGCTGCACGGCCCGCTCCGTCGACGCGGCGGAGACGGTCCCTGGCAACTCTCGAACCCATCCGTCGAGCGAATCGGCGGGGAAGAATCCGACGGCGGCGGCGTGCGGCCGGTCTACGGCCGGATCGGCGAGGTACCGCCGTCCCGAGTGGCCCGGCTCGTTGCCGATGCGATCCGGACTCTGCGGGGCGCCTCGGGACCGGACTGGATCGAGGAGTGGCTTCCACGCGAGGAGCGGGCGAAGCACGAGCTGCCCCGGCTGGCGGACGCCCTGACGGAGGTTCATTCGCCGTCACGGGAAGCAGCGATCGAGGAACTGAACGCCAGGCGGAGCCCCGCTCATGCCCGCCTCGCCTACGGCGAGTTCCTGCTCCAGCAGTTGCAACTCGCCGTGGCTCGTCGCCAGCGCCGTCGATCCGGCAAACCCCACCGCTACCGCGCCGACGGCGCCGCGTGGGCGGCGGCGACCCGGCTTGTGCCGTTTCGCCTGACCGGCGCCCAGGAACGCGTGGTCGGGGAGATAGCCGTCGATCTCGCCAGGAAGGAGCCCATGCTGCGGCTGGTGCAGGGCGACGTGGGCAGCGGCAAGACGGTCCTGGCGGCCCTCTCCTGTCTCATCGCGGCCCGGAGCGGACTGCAATCGGCGCTGATGGCGCCGACCGAACTTCTGGCCGAGCAGCACTTCGGCTCCCTGGAACGGCTGCTCGGCTCCAGCATGACGATCGCCCTCGTCACCTCGAGCCAGCGCGTGGCCAGCGACGGCGGCCCGGTGGAGGAGGGGATCGCGGATGGCCGGGTGGCTCTCGTCATCGGCACTCACGCCCTGATCGAGGAACGCACGCGGTTCGCGAGACTGGGCCTAGCCGTGATCGACGAACAGCATCGTTTCGGCGTCGTCCAGCGCCAGTCCCTCCTTCGCAAGGGCCTGCGACCGGACCTCCTGGTCATGACGGCGACGCCGATTCCCAGGTCGCTGGCGCTGACGGTGTACGGTGATCTCGACGTGTCGATCCTGGACGAGATGCCTCCCGGTCGCCGCCCGATAGAGACCAGGGTGACGACGGACGGCCGAACGGAGGAGGCGGTGAACGAGGTGCGGAGGCGCCTGGAGAGCGGCGGCCGGGCCTACGTCGTCTTCCCCTTGATCGACGGCGGGGAGGGCGCAGCCGCCGGACTGCCCTCGCTCACGGAGTCCGGCCCGGAATGGGCGCGCGCGCTCGCGGTCCCCCACGGCGTCGTGCACGGACGCCTGCGGCGCCAGGAGCGGGATGAGACGATGAGCCGCTTCGCCGGTGGATCGATCCAGGTCCTGCTGGCGACGACCGTGATCGAAGTCGGCGTCGACGTGCCGGAGGCGACGGCGATGGTCATTCTGGGCGCCGAGCGGTTCGGCCTCGCCCAGTTGCACCAGTTGCGGGGCCGGATCGGCCGCGGTACGGATCCACGGCTGGGCGATCCGCTCTGTATCGCGATCGCGGGGGAGACCTCCGCCGAGGCGGAGCGGCGCCTGAGAGTGTTCGCGGACTCGACCGACGGTTTCCGGATCGCGGAAGAGGACATGCGGCAACGGGGACCCGGCGAGATCCTCGGCACGCGCCAGGCCGGTCTGCCGCAGTTCCGGTTCGGCGACCTGGCGCGCGACTGGAGTTGGCTGGTGGCGGCGCGGCGGGACGCGTCCGAACTGCTGGACCGTCTGGCGGATCCCGAGAACGACGCTCTGCGGCGGCAGTTGGGGCGGCGCATCCCCGGCCTTCTGCCATGAAGGTGTTGCTGGTCGCCAACGTGCTGCCGCCGAAGGACCTGTCCGGCGCCGGGGAACAGGTGCTGCAACTCGCCTGGGGGCTGGGCCAGGCGGGTTGCGAAGTCGACATCCTGGGTCGCGATCGTTGTGGGGCGAACATCTCCAAGCCCGCCTTTCCCTGGCGGGCGCGGAGTGCTGTCCGGCGCGTGGTTCGGGAATGGCGGCCGGACGTCGTGCAGGTGCACGAAAGCGACGGCGGCCTGGTGATCCGCGATCTCGCGCGGCTCGATCGCGCGTCGAGGCCCCTGCTGGTGGCGCTCCAGCAGGTGAGCTACGTGCGGGAACGCCACGCGGTCCGCCCGCTCGTCGATCACGACCTGGACGCCAGGGTGGTCGCCCGACCGGTTCGGAGCGAACGGCTGTTCCGCGCGCTCCGCACTCCCCTGCACATCGCGCTCGGCCGGCTGACCGCGAGGCGGTCCGACGTGCGGCTTGCCCCGAGCCGGGCGACCGCGCGCGAGATCGAGCACGACTATGGCGTCGAGGATGTCCGCGTGGTGCCGAACGTCACCGGCGCGCCGTTGGATGCCCGCGCGGGAGAATCGGTGCCCGCCGCAGGCCGGGACGAACCGGTTGGCGGCGAACCGTACGTGCTGGCCGTGGGCCGGCTGCGCATACGGAAGGGAATGGAGATCCTGTTGCAGGCGATGGCGCGGGCGCGCGATGGCGGCCACTGCCCGCGCCTGGTCGTGGCGGGCGACGGCGAGCGCCGGGGAGCGCTCGAGGCGATGTGCGAACGGCTCGGACTGGGCGCCTGCGTTCACTGGGCGGGACGCTGCTCACGGGCGGAAGCGGCGCGGTTGAGGCGACGGGCGACGGCGCTGATCGTGCCCTCGACCTACGAGGGCATGCCTCTCGTCGTGCTGGAAGCGATGAGCGACGGCGTCCCCGTCATCGCGTCGGCGGTCAGCGGCATTCCCGAGGTCGTGGTCGATGGGGAGACCGGATGGCTCGTCCCGCCTGAGCGCTCGGCCGCGCTCGCCGCCGCGCTGATCGAGGCGATGTCCGATCCCGAGGAGGCGCGAGTCCGTGGCGAGGCGGGCCGGCGACGCCTCGACCGGCGGTTTCGCCCGCACCACGCGGCCCGAGAGTGGTTCGAAGCTGTGGGCTCTGTCGGCCTTCCGGCGCCGGCAGTGTGGGAGAATCCATCCGGATGAAGCTCCTGGATGGGCACGGCAGCCTGTTGCCGGCGTCGTGGAGGGTTCAGCTCCCTGCCTTCGAGGGCCCTCTCGACCTGCTTCTGCACCTGGTCCGCATCAACGAGATCGAGATCACGGACATCCCGGTCGCGCTGGTCTGCGACCAGTTCCACGAGTATCTGGCACTGATGGACGAACTCGACCTGGACATAGCCGCCGAGTACATCTACGAAGCCGCGCTGCTGATTCAGCTCAAGGCCAGGGTGCTGCTGCCGCTACCCGAACCGGAAGCGGGCGAAGCGCCCGACGACCCGCGACGTGAACTGATCGAACGGCTCCTCGAGTATCAGCGGCTGAAGGAGGCGGCACAGACGCTCGCGGAAGTCGACGACCTCCGCCATGGTCTGTGGACGCGGAGCGGCACGCCAGCCGCGGTGTCCGGGGACGACGACGAGGAGTTCGACATGGGGGATCTCTCGCTCTTCGACCTCCTTCAGGTCCTCCGCAACGTGCTGAAGCGCTACGACGAGGAGCATCCGAACCCGCTGACCTACCAGGGCGAGACGTTCAGCGTTCGAGGCCAGATCGAGAGGCTTCTGCGGCGCTTCGACGGCGGCCGGTCGCTCGACCTCCAGGATGACCTCTTCGCCTTGTCGAGCCGGGCCGAGGCGATCGCCTGCTTCCTGGCGGTGCTCGAGATGGCGAGACTGAACCTCGTCCGGCTGCACTCAGCCGGGGACAGGTCGGTACTGCTGTTCCGGACGACGCGGCCGCTGGATCCGATCTTGCTTGAGGACTTCACCGGATGACCGACCAGGCAGAGATGACGGCGGTGTTCGAGGCGTTGCTCTTCGCGAGCCCGGATCCGCAACCCGAAGCGAAGCTGCTCGAGGTCTTCCCCGAGAACTCCCGGGAGCAGGCGCGCGAAGCTCTTCAGACCGTCCTGGCGCGCTACCGCGCCGGTGAGTCCGGCGCGCAGCCTGACCGCGGAGTCGTCGTCGATCACGCCGGCGGCGGCTACCGGCTCGTGACGCGCCCGGACCTCCATGCCTATCTGCGGAAGTACTTCGAGGTCGCCGGCCGTAGCAAGCTCTCGATGGCCGCGGTGGAAACCCTGGCGATCGTCGCCTACCGTCAACCGGTGACCAGCCCCGAGATCCAGGACCTCCGGGGCCGGAACTCCGCCGGTGTCCTCAAGACACTGCTCGAGCGGCGGTTGATCCGTATCGCCGGCCGCAAGGAGGTCGTGGGCAGTCCGTTTCTCTACGCCACGACGCGCGACTTCCTGCTTCACTTCGGCCTGCGCTCGCTGTCGGAACTGCCGCCGCTCGAAGAGTTCGAGGAGACCTTCCTGGCGGCGGCGGAGGAAGAGGTCCCTCAGTCCGAGCTCACCCTGGCGCCGGTGGACTCAGGAGATGGCTGAGCAGCGGCGGGGCGAACGGCTCCAGAAGGTCCTCTCCCGAGCGGGTGTCGCGTCCCGCCGGGGAGCGGAGGATCTCATTCGGGAAGGACGGGTCACGATCGACGGCCGCGTGGCGGTGCTCGGCGACCGGGTTGCCTCGGCAGGAGAGCCTCCGGTCGCTGTACTCGTCGACGGTGAGCCGATCCGTCGGCACGCCGCCTCGCGATACGTCCTGCTGAACAAGCCGTCCGGCTACGTGACGACGCGGTCGGACCCCGAGGGTCGGCCCACGGTGATGGATCTCATTCCTGACAGGTGGCGCCGGCGGCTGAAGCCCGTCGGACGGCTCGACTACGCCACGGAGGGCCTGCTGCTGATAACCGATGACGGCGATCTGGCGTACCGCCTGACCCACCCTCGTTTCGGCTGTTCGAAACGGTACCTCGCCAAGGTCCGGGGTCTTCCGGCGGACTCGGCGATCGCGCGCCTTCGGGGCCGCATGGTGATCGCGGGCCGCCGGACCGCACCGGTGAGACTGACCCGGGCGCCGACCCGGCGCGGCGCCCGCCCGGCCCGTGCCTCGAGTTGGTGGGAGATCGAGTTGGTCGAGGGGAGGACGCGGCAGATCCGCGAGATGTTCTTCCGTGTCGGGCATCCGGTGCAGCGGCTGCGTCGCGTGGCAATCGGCCGCCTTGAGGACGCGGAGCTTCCGCTCGGGTCCTGGCGGGAGCTTTCGGCCGATGAGGTCGCCGCTCTCCGCGGAGGTTCAGGGCCGGGGCCGGGGAAAGGCCATCGCGGCCCGCGCCGGCGGAAACCGCGTCGCCGATGACTGTCGTCGTGGCGATCGACGGTCCCGCCGGTGTCGGCAAGAGCACCGTAGCGCGCCGGGTGGCGGCGCAACTCGGCGTGCCCTACCTCGATACCGGCTCCATGTATCGGGCCGTCGCGTGGAAGGCCCTGGAGGAAGATCTCGATCCGGCCGACGGGCTGACAATGAGCAGGCTGATCGCGCGGCTGAACTTCGAGTTGCGCCCGCGGAAGGACGAAGCCGAAGTGGTCGTGGACGGAGCAGCGCCGGGCGTCCGGCTCCGAACCCCGCGGGTCGACGCGGCGACCTCGCGGGTTGCCGTCCACCCGGCGGTTCGTTCCTGGCTCGTTGCGAAGCAGCGCGAGTTCGCCGCCAGGGAGGGCGCGGTGGTGGAGGGAAGGGACATCGGCACGGTCGTCTTTCCGGAAACTCCGCACAAGTTCTATCTGGATGCTCCGCTCGAGATCCGGGCCGAGCGCCGGTTGCGCCAGCTCGCTGGTCGCGAATGCGGCGACCGCGGCCGGTTGCTGAGGGAGATGCGTGCCCGGGACGAACGCGACATCCACCGTAGCGCCTCGCCGCTGAGGCGTGATGAAACCTACGAGTTGATCGACACCTCGGCTGGCGACGCGGAGCAGGTTGCTGCCCGGATCCTCCGGTCCGTACGGGCGGCAGCGACGGAACCATGACTGCCCCGGGGGGCCGGCGCGGCGGAAGGTCGGCTGAGCTGCGCATCATCCTCGGCCTGCTCGTCCTGTCCGCTGTCCTGTTCGCGGTCGATCGCTGGTCGCGGAGCAGCGACGGTCCGCCGCTGCCGACGCGCGCTCAGACGGCCGCGATGGAAGCCGCCTACCGCAACCTGCTGCTGGACCTGCTGGAGGACGCGGAACGGGCCGCCGAGAGTGTCCGAAGCACCGTAGCCGTGCCTCTCGGCTCGGCGCAGGCGGTGCAGAGCGTATTCGAGGAGTTGGACCGGACCGGTCGCTCGGGCGGACGCACGCTGGTTCTGGTCGATCCCGATGACCTGGCGCAGGCCTGGGGCGGTCCGGGACTTCGTCACGATCTGCCCCTGGATCGCCTTCTGCCTGGAGGCATCAGCCAGACCGCCGGCTTCACCGCGGTCTCGTTCTATGCGGCCGTCGACATGAGCGCGAGGGAGGGCGGCTGGCGGTTGATCGTTGGCAACAGCTTCCCGACCGACTCGCTGCCGTTCCCTGCGCCCTTCGGACTCAGGCGCCACGGCATCAGATGGTCGGTTCGGGATCATTCCGCGGAACCTCTGACGCCCGCTCTCGAGGCACTCGGCATTCTCGAGCTGGCTCCGCCCGATGGGGTTCCCGGACCCTGGCTGCGCCTCCGCTTCGAGCCTTCAGCCGGACAGTCCCCGACCATCGTGGCTTCGCTCGCCCTGGTCGCCCTGGCTCTCGGGGTCAGTCTCTCGATGGTCTGGCTCTTCCGGCGCTGGAGGGCCCGAGCAGCCGCGAGCCCTCGCCCCGCGGCTGCGGCCCTCGGCCTGGCCGGAGTCGCGGCGGCAGTGGGCTACGGTCTCTTCCGGTGGCGGATCTGGGTGACCCATGCGACCGGTACGCCGCCGGATCCGGGGACTTCCTTCGGAGGTCCGGTCGGCGACTGGGTCGTGTTGATGGTGGCCTGGTCAGTCCTCGCGGGGATCCTGTTCTGGGCGTTCGGCTGGTCGGAGCGTCGGGACTGGATGCATGTTCTGTTGATCGCTGCCGCGGCGGCCGCGGGCGTGGGTCTGCTGGCCGAAGCGACCCACCGGCCGGCATTGCGGGCGCTGCTCTCGGAGGACCTCCGAGGGGGCTTCGACGGTCCGCATCCGCAGGAGGTCGCGTCGCTGGCGGAGAGCACGAGCGTCTTCCTGGCGACGATCGACCTGAGACGGTTGGCCCTGGGCGATCCACGCGAACTCGACGATCACCAGGACCTGGCCCTGGAACTCTGGAGCCGGTCGCCCCTGGCCGCTTCCGAGATGGTCTCCGCGCTCGCCGTGATCCGGGAGGGCGGCACATCTCTGTTTTCCTATGGCCTGCCGCTCGATCCGGAGACGGGCAGCCTGGACACCGCCAGCGCGCGCTGGCCATCGGGTGACCTCCCGATCTGGCAGCAGCAGCGAAGCGCTTCGGATGAGTTCTCGCTGGACTCCGCGGGACAGGATTGGGGGACGGTTCGTTTCTGGACGATGGCATTGCCGAAAGCCGAGGTCTGGAGCGGCGCCACGGAGGGCGCCGGCGCCGAGCTGCAGGTACGCCTGCTGCGGGGCGGTCCGGACCGAAGTCGAAGCGGCTCGGTTCGGTCGGCGAATGCGGAACTTGCCTATGTCGACGGCGCCGGCCGTCCCCTGGTCTCGCCGTGGCAGGAAGACTGGCTCTTGCCGCCGCCGTCCGAGGCCGTGGATCCGCGCCGGATCCTGAAGGTCCAGACCCCCGCGGGACCGGCCCTGGCCTGGTTCAGCCCGACGGATCTGCCGGGCCTCTGGATCGTCGCGCTGCTACCGGAGGAGGCAGTGGCGGAGCGTCTCTGGCGGATCGCCACGGTGGCAACGCGGCTCGTGCTGGCGGTGTCCGCGGTTGCCTTCGCCGTTCTCCTGATCAGCCTGCCGACGGCGAAGCTGCGGAGACGCCTGCTACCCGACATCCGGCGCTACTCCGTGCGGCTCACGGCGGTGCTGGCCCTGATCGCCATCGTGCCGCTGACGCTGCTCAATGGTCTGCTCTTCCGGAATCTGGCGGCGCGGGTTCAGGCAGAGCAGGAGGCCGCGGGCCGTACCGCTCTCGTGTCGCTCGAGTATGTTCTGACGGACTTTCTGCTCGGGCTGGAAGCAGGCTTCTCGATTGACGCCCAGTTGGACGACGAGCTTCTGTCCTGGCTCGCGGAGGTCGTGGGCCACGAAGTGAACCTGTACTGGCGGGGCAGCGTCTACGCGTCCAGCAAGCCGGATCTCTTCACCGCCGGCCTCATGCCGGAACGGATTCCGGGGAACGTCTACAGCCGGTTGGCCCTGCTTGGCCATCCGACGGCCGCGCGGGTACAAACCACGCGGCAGGGCACGTCGTACCTGGAGCTGTACACGCCGGTGTCACTGGGAGAAGTGCGCCCGGGAGAGTCGGGGCTGTTCGTGTCCGTTCCGCTGCTGGCGCAACAGGAGGCGGCTACGCGAGAACTCGCCGCCCTCAGGCGGCAGGCCCTGGTCGTCACAACCGCCCTCGTGCTGCTGCTGGTCACCGTCGGCGCGCGGCTGGCGCGAGGATTCACCCGTCCGCTGGTGCGAATGATCGACGGCGCCGACCGCATTGCCGGCGGAGCGGCCTCGTTGGGCTTCGCACCGCGGGAAACGGAGCTCAGGACGCTTGCCGAGGCGATCGACGGCATGGCGGCTCGCATCGCGTCGGCGCGGGCCGATCTGGTCCGCGCGCAACGACTCGAGGCCTGGGCCGAGATGGCGCGGTTGATCGCGCACGAAGTGAAGAATCCGCTGACACCGATCCGGCTCTCGACCGAACACCTGCGACAGGTGTGGCGGGATGCCCCGGATCGCCTGGAGGAGGTATTCGACCGGTGTACCGGGAATATCCTGAGCCAGGTGGAAGAGCTGGCGCGGACTGCGGGCGAGTTCTCGACCTACAGCAGGATCCCGCTCGCCCGACCGGCGTCCGACGATCTGGCGGAAGCGGCTCGGGAAGTCGTAGAGGGGTACGGAAGCACGGCACATGGGGCAGTGGCCGTCCTCTTCGAGTCGGAGCCTGGAGCGGCGGATGCCGCCCTCGCGTTCGACCGGCGCCTGATGCAGAGAGCGCTGCGCAACCTGATCGAGAACGCCCTCCGGGCCAGCACCAGGGATGGCGAGGTGCTCGTGAGAATCGAGCCCGGTGGTCCGGACGGCGCAGTCGCCCTGACCGTCTCGGATCGGGGCCCTGGCGTCTCGGACAGCGATCTGGAGCGGATCTTCGAGCCCTACTTCTCGACCTCGAGCGGAGGCACCGGTCTGGGGCTTCCGATCGCCCGCCGGATCGTCCAGGAGCATGGCGGATCGATCACCGCGGCCGCCAGGCCTGGCGGAGGACTCTCGGTTCGCATCGTCCTTCCGGGTGATCAGTCGGACGAATCGTCGTCCGCCGCGGCCTCCAACTGAATCGTCCGCGTGGGGAAGGCGATGCGCACCCCGAGCCGGTCTGCGAGGCGGAGAATGTCCAGGCCCAGGTCGTGGCGGAGCCGCAACTCCGTACTCCAGTCCGGGGCCAGGAAGAAGACGTAGAGCATGATCTCCAGGCCGTCGGTGCCGAACTCGTTCAGGTGAATCTCGAAGGCGTCCTGGCGCATCGAGTCGTTGGCGCGGACGATCTGCCGCAGGCCCTCGCAGAAGGCGTCGACGGTTTCCGGCGGCGTGTCGTACGTGATGCTGATGCGCGTGCTCCACCGGCGGAACGCCCGAGCGCCGTAGTTGTCGACCGAGGCGTCGATCAACCTTGCGTTGGGGAGGGTGATCAGGGAAGCGTAGAAGGTCCGGACGCGGGTGCTGCGGAAGCCGATCTCCTCCACCACACCTTCGACGTCACCGACCTTGACCCAATCGCCGATGCGAAACGGCCGGTCGAGCAGGACGGTGACCGAACCGAACAGGTTCTTGAGCAGATCCTGCGCTGCGAGGGCCACCGCGAGGCCACTCAATCCCAGGCCGGCGAGCAGCGCCGTCACGTCCCGCCCCTGCTGGGCGAGCAGGAAGACGATGCCGAAGACGGCGACCGCCACCTTCAGCGTCTTGGTGACGAACGGGACCAACTGGTCCTGGAAGCGATTCTCGGCTCTGGCGGCGCGGGCTCGAAGCGCCGTTCCGAGGAGATCGATCTGGGCGAATGCCACCCGGCCGAGCGCCAGCAGGAACAGCACGAGAACGACCACGTCCAGCCAGGCATGGATCCGGGGCGGCAGGCCGAGCCACTGGAGGCCCAGCCACCACACTCCGGCCATGACCAACAGTCCGGTTGGGCGCAGGACGCGACGTGCACCCTGGAGGTCGAGGGATTCGTAGCGCCTGTTCAGCGGCCCGCCGAACAGTCCACAGGCGATCCAGACGACGATCCGGTCGATCAGCAGGCCCACCAGAACGAGGATCGGCAGCGCCAGCCACTGCCAGGGGTGGAGAACGAAGCCACCGGTCCGCAGATAGGAGGGAACGCGATCCCGGAGCCAGGTCGCCGCCGTGACCGGCGCTTCCTCGACCCCTTCGACCACGGAGCGCTCCCGCAACTCCTCGTACAACGTCGAGATGGACGCCACCGTCCCGCGCGTGAACAGCCAGTTCCCGTTCTCGTCCGGCGCCAGCACGATCGGCGCGGACAGGTCGTCGTTGAAGACCCACCGCTCCAGGTCGCCGGCGCCGGGTATGGCAGCGAGGTCCACGAACTCGAGCCGGTCGATCACGTGCTTCAGCTCACTGGCCAGGTTCCTTCCCTGCCGCGCCCGCACCGGGAACGGGAGATCCCCCAGATCGAGGCAGCCGGCCGCGGTCTCCAGATCGGGACGACCGTCGTCGGTCGCGAAGGCCTCGAGGAAGACGCGCATCGTTTCCCGTGGACTCGACAACGACTGGTCGGCCGCCGGCTGGGCAAAGGCGAACCAGGCCGCGGCGAGGAGCGCACCGCTGGCGAGAAGACTGACCCTTCGCAGGACGGGAGAGGTCATGGCGGCGACACTCTTCCAACCACCGCCGGAACCGTCAAGCGCGGCCCGGCGCCACGGGCTGCTAGCGTGGCCGTCGGCGCATGCACAAGACACTCCCGGCCCTCAGCCTGTTGAGCTTCGCCCTGCTCCTCGCTCCGGCGTGCGCGCCGGCCGGGTCGAGCGATTCATCGACGAACGACGGGGCTGGCCAGCGGCCGCCGGACCCGGAACGCTGGCTGGTCGAGATCCTCGACCGGCGTCCACACGATCCCGGGGCCTACACGCAGGGTCTGCTGTGGCGCGACGGGGTGATCTACGAGAGCACCGGCTCCTATGGCGCCTCGAGCCTGCGCTCGTGGCGCTGGGATGACGGTTCGGAACTGGACCGGGTCGATCTCGACCGAGACCTGTTCGGCGAGGGCATCGCCCTCGTCCCGGGCGCGGAGGAGCGGCTGATCCAGTTGACCTGGCGACGAGGCATGGCCCTGGTGTGGACGCTGGAACCGTTCACCGAACTGGGGACGATGCGTTTCGACGGGGAAGGTTGGGGACTCGCCTACGACGGCTCGGACCTCATCATGAGCGACGGCACACCGATCCTCACGTTCCGCGATCCCGAGACCCTGACGGTGCGGCGGCGCCTGCGCGTAACGAGGAGCGGCATGCCGGTAGACGACCTGAATGAACTCGAGCTGGTGGACGACCTGCTCTTCGCGAACCTCTTCGGCAGCGACGAGATTGCCGCCATCGACATGAACTCCGGATCGGTGGTGGCCATGGTCGACGCTTCGGGCCTCCTGACCGACGAGGAGGCGGAGGAGGCGGACGTCCTCAACGGCATCGCCTACCGGCCCGAGACCGGGACCTTCGTGCTGACCGGGAAGTACTGGCCCTGGATCTTCGAGGTGCGGATCCTGGGCTACGATCCGCCGCTCGCCCGATGAACCTGAAGCGCGACGAAACCCAGGGACCGAAACAGGAGTACTTCAGAGCATGAGCGATCAGATCTGGTACGTCGCCGTCGACGGCAAGCAGGAAGGACCGTACAAGGCCGAGGAGATCGAGGAGAGGATCCGTGCCGGCTCAGTCGCGCGCGGCGCTCATGTCTACCGGGACGGCATGGGCAACTGGGCGCCGGTCGTCAGCGAGCCGCGGTTCGCCGCCGCCTTCGGCACGCCGATCCCCAAGCCGCCGGGGGGCGTCGCTGATGAAATCGACTTCGTGATCGTCGGCGAGGAGATGCAGTTCGTCGAGATCACGCTCGATCCGGGCGAGGCCTGTATCGCGGAAGCGGGATCGTTCATGTACATGGATCCCGGCATCGAGATGAACACGATCTTCGGCGACGGTTCGGAGCGTGGCGGCGGCGGCTTCATGGACAAGCTCCTCTCCGCCGGCAAACGGGTCCTGACGGGGGAGTCCCTGTTCATGACGGTGTTCGGCAACGGCGCCGGCGCCCGCCGGAACGTGGCCTTCGCCTCGCCCTACCCGGGGCGCATCATTCCCCTCGACCTTCCGGCCCATGGCAACACGATCCTCTGCCAGAAGGATGCCTTTCTCTGTGCCGCCAAGGGCGTATCGGTGGGCATCGCGTTTCAGCGAAAGCTCGGGGCTGGTCTGTTCGGCGGCGAAGGCTTCATCCTGCAGAAGCTCGAAGGCGACGGACTCGCGTTCGTCCACGCCGGCGGCACGGTCGTCGAGCGCGATCTCGCCGCTGGCGAGACGCTTCGGCTGGACACCGGTTGCCTGGTCGCCTTCGAACGCCAGGTCGACTACGACATCCAGACGGTGCCCGGGATCAAGACCGCGCTGTTCGGCGGCGAGGGGCTGTTCTTCGCCAGCCTGACCGGACCTGGAAGGGTGTGGATCCAGTCCCTTCCGTTCAGCCGCCTGGCGAGCCGGGTGTACGCCGCCGCCCCTCAGACCGGCGGAACGCGCAAGGGCGAAGGTTCCGTACTCGGCGGTCTGGGCGGCCTGGTGATGGGCGATCGACGCTGACGCCGCGCATGGAACTGGCCGCCCACCGGGTGCGCGGGTCTTCTGACCCGCTGCCGCCGAAGGCGGCCAGATGAACGGGCCGGCAGGCAGGCCGGCGCCTTTCTGGCGGCCAGTTGCATGCGCGGCGTCAGCGGCTCAGGTGGCGACCGACTCGATCTTCAGCATGCGGGCCCACGCCGCGCGCAGGCTCTCGGGCAGGTCCAGGTCGTCGAACAGCTCCCGCACCTCATCCCGGGAGACGTAGTCCCAGATGTCTTCCCACTGTGCGTAGCGCAGCATGCAGGAGATCGCCGTGCAGCGATCCTCGCGGTTTCCGCCGTGGAGCATCTCTTCGAGTTCCTCGACGGTCACGTCCCGCTCCGGGAAGAAGTAGAGGGGCTGGGAGCTGCAAACCATCAAGCGCGAGGACTAGGGGCGTAACGGTGCGCATCATAGCGTCTTTTACCGAGGTGGGGCCGGGGTGCTTGACCGTCCGCAGGGGCTGGGTTACCTTGAACCCGGTCTGAGCGCCTGCGGGCATAACTCAGTTGGCAGAGTGCCAGCTTCCCAAGCTGGATGTCGCGGGTTCGAGTCCCGTTGCCCGCTCCAGACGCCTCAGCCGGTGTGTAGCTGGTCCGGAACGAGTCCAAGAGACAGGAAGGGTACAAACAGCAGATGGCGTTCTTCAAGAAGGATCTCGAGGAAACAGCGGCGGAAGCCGCGCAGACGCCTCCCGGGGAAGTGAGGTCGCCTTCGGCCGCGCCGGCGCGCACCTACGTCGCGCCGGGTTCACACATCGATGGCAGCATCGCTGGCGATGCCGAGGTCCTGGTCGACGGTTCCCTGGCGGGGAACGTTGAGCTCAACGGCCGTTTCGTGCTCGGACGGCGGGGGCGGATCGAGGCTGACGTGGTTGCCCAGTCCGTCCAGGTTTCGGGTCACGTGAAGGGCGATATCCGGGCATCGGAGAAGATCGAAGTGCTGTCCTCGGGCTCCGTCGAGGGCGATCTGACCGCTCCTCTGGTGTCCATCGCCGAGGGGGGCATCTGCAACGGCAGGATCGAGATGAGCGGCACGCTGGCTATCGGCGCGACGCCAGGTCGGAGTTACGCGAGCGCTGCCGGCGGCCCGGGCGACTCCTGACGAGCGACCGGCAATCCCTGATCCAGGCGACAGGCCTTGCACAGGGCCTGAAGGTCTTCGGGCACCTGAGCGGTGAAGGCGCGCGACGGTGTGCCGCCGAACCCCGGCAGCGTGAGCCGCAGAGCGTGGAGAGCCGGTCGCGGGAACTCGCGCACCGGCCGGCGCATGGATGGCTCGAGGCTTCTCCAGCGTGCCTCGCCATAGGTCGGATCGCCGACAAGAGGGTGTCCGATCGCCTTGCAGTGAACCCGGATCTGGTGGGTTCTGCCGGTCAGGATCTCCAGTTCCAGCAGTGAAACTCCGGCTGCCCCGGCCAGCAGCCGGTATCTGCTGGCGGCTGGCCGTCCGCCCCTGGACTCGCTCACCACCGCCATGCGGGTGCGCACCGCCGGGTCGCGGCCGATCGGTAGGGTGATCTCACCCTGCGGCGGTTCGGGCCGACCGTAGACCACGGCCAGATAGACCTTGTCGACCTCGCGTTCGGCAAAGGCGCGGCTCAGCCGCCGGTAGGCGCGATCGCTGCACGCGACGGCAAGGGCGCCGCTGGTGCCCGCGTCCAGGCGATGAACGATGCCGGGCCGTTCGGCGGACCCGACTCCGGCGATGCCGGGGCGGTGGTGGAGGAGTCTGTTCACCAGGGTGCCTCCCGGTACGCCGCTTCCGGGGTGCACGATCAGGCCGGCGGGCTTGTCCACGATGAGCAGGTCCTCGTCCTCGTGGATCACTGAGACGGGACCGGCCTCGGCGAGCGGCTGCTCCGTGGGTGGCGGAGGCAGGCTGTAGGCGATCTCCTCACCGCCCCGGAGCACGTAGGACGGCTTGAGGGGCGAGCCTCCAGCCGTGACAAGACCGCGACGGAGAAGACTCTGAACCCGGTTACGGGGCAGGTCGAGAACCCGCGCGAGGTAGACGTCGACCCGCTGGCCGGCCGCCGAGGCCGGCGCCTCGATCGAGTTCACTTCGACGTGCCGGCGCCGATCAGGTCGCTTTGGCCTGCCCTGGCCTCGGTGGTCCGGTTCCCCAACGACGGAACGAAGCCATGAACCAGCATCAGGACGATGCCGACCGTCACACCGCTGTCGGCAACGTTGAAAGCGGGCCAGTGATGCGTGCCGACGTAGACGTCCAGGAAGTCGGTAACCGCTCGCAGCAGGATGCGGTCGACCAGATTGCCGACCGCGCCGCCAAGCACCAGGGAAAGGGAAAGGAGAAGCAGCGGTTCCCGCTCGGACGTGCGGCGGAAGTAGACCGAGACGATGGCGAGCGCGGCGAAACCGAGAGCGGTCAGCACGAGTGTGCCGCCGAGTTCACGCCCGGCCGGGAACAGCCCGAACGCGATGCCGGTGTTCTGCACGTGCACGAGATCGAAGAAGCCCGGCAGGACTTCCAAGCGCTCGTGCGGCTCCAGGATGCCTTCGATCCAGAGCTTGGTCCACTGATCCAGCGCCAGAATCAGCGCGGAAACGACGAGAAATCTAGCCCGCATGGCTGCCCTGCCTGAGCCGTCGGGGCGCGGGATCAGTACAGCTGGGGATTACTGGCGTCACGGGGCCGCATCGTACCAGCCGCCCCGAGCCAGGCGGTCTCGAGGTCCACCGCCGCCCGCGGGTCGACAAAGGCCCTGATCGCCGCCACGCCGTGCGCACCCGCGCGGGCGATCGAGGACGCGTTGCCGGCATCGACACCGCCGACGGCGAGCACCGGCAGGCCGACCTTCACAGCCCGCCGAAGCCGCTCCAGGCCCTGGGCCGGGCCGAAGCGCCGCTTCTCCGGAGAGTCGAAGACGGGGCCGAACAGGGCGTAGTGAGCTCTCGCTGCCGACGCTGCCTCGAGCTCTTCCAGGCTGTGCGTGGAGACGCCCAGCAGCAGACCCCGCCGGCGCACGCGCGTGCCCACCTCCCGCCACGGAGCGTCGGATGGCAGGTGAACGCCATCGGCATCGCAGGCCAAGGCGGCCTCGAGGTCGCCGTTCACGATCAGGACCCCGTCGAAGGCGTTTCGGAGGGTGCGGCCGAGGTGAATCAGTTCGTCCCGTTCCAGGTCCTTCTCCCGCAGTTGGATTGCAGTACCGGAGGGGAGCGATCGGGCCCAGCGTCCCAGTTCCTCGACGCCACCGCAGAGTTGCCGGGCACTGATCGCCAGCAGAACTGGAATCCTTGGCCGCTCTCTCACGCGCTCGACCGGGCAGAGCCCGGTCGCGGGCTCGCCGGCATCAGGTCGTCGTCAGGGGACGAACGGCGGCGTCCGCCCGCCGCCGCCCGAGGGCGGCGAAGACGAGGAGGGTGAGGAAGAGGGAGGGGAAGACGGCGGCGAGTAGCTTGACGGACTTGAACCTGGAGGAGGAGAGTAGCTCCTCGGCGGCGAAGAAGACCGCGGCGAGGAACTCCTGGGCGTGGACCGTACTCGTGTTGGCCGCGACGAAGACCTCGGTGTAGAGGCCCTCGGCGTCGACCGCACCCGGGTGGGCGGCGCGGCCCTGGGCGTCGAACTTCGCGGCGTGGACCGCACCCGCGTGGGAGGCGCTGCCTCGGGCGTCGCGCTCCGCGGTGTGGACCGCACTCGGGTGGGACTCGCACCGCCGTCCCGGCTCCGGATGGCGTCCAGTACGCGGCGACCGGCTGTTGGCCGTCGGCTCGGAGCAGGGACGGCGCCGGGACTCGCGGGCGCTGCTTTCCTGACGGACACGGTTGACGTCGCGGATTCGTCGTCCCGAGTCGCGGGGAGCGGAGCGGATCGCCGGATCGCGATGTCGGCACCGTCGTCGCGGACCACGCCGGCCCGGGCCGGCCTGCCTGCCGGAGCGGCCCGGACTCCGCCGGCCGTGACGCCCGTCAACCCTGAACGGTTTCCCGAAGGAGAAACACGACGCACCGACACGACGGCGGGGTCGGCAGCGCTGCGCCTGATCTCGCTTCGGAACGAGGGGTCGAGGTCGGGAACCCGCGCCACGAAGCCGTCGGCATTCGGAATCTCGCTCTCGTCGAGTCCGCCGCGCCGGTTGATCAGGACCCGCTGGGTCGCCGCCGGGTCGCGCCAGTTCCGCCGGTCGATGCCCCGGGTGTCCGTCGTGATGATGCCGCGTTCGAGCTTGGGATGGTGGCGCCGCAGGGAACGGCCGTACGTGTAGCCGCGACCGTAGCCAAAGTAGCCGGTCGGGCAGAAGATCCAGGTGTTGAACGGATCCCAGTAGCCGCCGGCCCAGCCGTAGAGCCCGAAACGGAGGCCGTGACCCAGACCCCGGTAGTAGTGCTGGTAGTAACCGCGCGGAATCCAGCCGACGTAGGATGGCCCCCAGTACCAGTAGACATGGCTGGGGGCGTAGCGCAGACCCGGGAACCAGATCCATCCCCAGGCCGGATGCATGTTCCAGCTGCCATAGTGGTAAGTGAGCGGACCCCAGGGATCCCGAGCCACCCAGTAGAGCCCGGCGGGAGTATCCGTCCACCGGCCCCGGCTGTAGGGCTGCCAGTTCTGCTCGACGCGCGGCTTCCATGCCCGGCGATCGTCGACCTCGACCCACTCGCCATGCGCGCCCAGCGTGTCGCGGTAGCCGCCGATATCGACCGCGGCATAGGCCACGAGACTGGCCCGATGGCCTTCCGTCCAGTCAGCCAGCGCGGCCGCCGCCACGCCCGCACCGTTCTGGAGCTCGATCCAGGGGTTGTCGAGACCGTTGGCCACGAGCGTCTCGCCGCCACGAACGATGACCGACCCCCGCTGCGTCACGACCTCCGTGAATCCGGCAAGAACCGTCACCTCGGTCCAGCGGCTTCCGTCGCTGTGAACCTGGTAGCGACCGTCCTGCTTGACGTAGACCCTGGCGTTGGCGGTGTCCACCACCGGCAACTCCGATTGAAGAAGGTGATCTGCGACCTCCAGGCTCAGCCGGCCCCGGTGGAGGACGTAGAGCGAGTCCGGGTCCTCGCCGTCCGGCGATCCGGCGATGCGCTCGAGGGTGATCTCCGAGTCGTGGTCCAGGGCCAGGATCGATCGGTCCGACATGAGGACCGCGAGTCGCGCGCTCGGCGTCGTCCAGATCCGGTCGCCCCGCAGAATCGGCAAGTGGAGTTCAAGTTCGCTCTGAGCGCCGGAACGGGCCGCGAACAGGGTCGCGTCTCCGTCCAGCGCGCCGACGAAACTGTAGACGCCGGCAAGGCCCTCCGCCTGTTCCTGGCCAGGAGTGTTCGCTGCCCAGGCGGCGGATGCGGCAAGGACCATCGGCAGCGCGAGGACGCTGATCGGAAGCGGGTGTCTCATCTCTCGGTCCCCCTGAGGAATCGGAGCGAATGGAAGTTACCATTCCTGGCTTCGAGCAAGCTGCGTGCCAGGGGGTGGGGTGAACCCGCGGGCGACATCGCACTCTCCACAAAGGAACGGAGCGCTTCGAGTGGGACACGCCTGTCACCTCCAGGGGACGACCGGGGCGTGGTCGGCGCCTTCTCCCGTATGATCCAGCCAGCCCCCGCGTCGGCCAGGTAGCGCATGACCGTCCTTCCCATTCGTCAATACCCGGATCCGGTGCTGCGGGCACGATGCGCGCCTGTGGTTGACTTCGGGCCCGATCTGAGACGGCTGGTCGAGGACATGATCCAGACGATGCACGATGCCCCCGGAGTCGGCCTCGCGGCGCCGCAAGTCGGCGTGGAGTTGCGCGTCGCGGTGGTTGATGCCACGGCGGGCGTGGATCCGGGAGCGGTCCGGGTGCTCGTGAACCCGGAGATCCTCGATACCGCGGGCGTCGATACGGAAACCGAAGGCTGTCTGTCGATTCCCGACTTCACGGAGCAGGTCACCCGGCCCGCCTCCGTCCGGGTCGCCGCCCGCGACCTGGAGGGGAGGGCGTACGAGGTCGACGCGGACGAGCTCGAAGCGAGGGCGATCCAGCACGAGCTGGACCACCTGGACGGCATCCTGTTCGTCGACCGTCTCCGCGGATTGCGCCGCCAGCGCGCCCGGAGCTTCCTCCGCCGTCTGCGGTCGCCCGAACCGGCCGTCGCCGGCGGCAACTGAGACCTCCGCGTCCGCCGGAATCGGTGCGCGTTCCGATGGCAGCGACGGTCCTCTCCACGGTGTTCCTGCTCGCCTGCGAGAGTGAGGGAGGAAGTCCGACCGCTCCGGTGAGCCCGGTCATGAGCGGCGGGGTCAGCTTCTCGCCTGCCTCGCCAAACGACCCCGCGATCGCTCTGCGTGGCGGCGCGAACGGGTCGGCGCTCGAGATCGAGGTCTACGCCGTCGGCGTCGACGACCTCTACGGCCTGAGCTTCGAGCTTCGGTTTCCGGCGGACCTGCTGCGCTACGAGAGTCACGGACAGGGCGTCTTCCCGAACATGGAGGTGACGGAGACGGCAGCGGGCCGACTCCTCGTGGGCGCCACCCACCTGGGGCCGGTAGCCGGCCTGTCTGGCGGAGGCGCCGTCGTCGTCGTCCGCTTCGCCGCCATCGCCAACGGCACCGGCCGCTTCGACTTCAGCGGCGAGGAGGCCTTCGACAGTTTCGGCGGCCGCCTGAGCCTGAACTGGCACGGAGGAACGGTCGTCGTCGAACTCTGAAGCTGAGCCCGAACCGGAGACCCGACACCTGGACCCGGATCGATGCGCATTGCTACTGTCCCTGCTTCGGGTCCGACCCCCCGAGTTGCCGATGAACTCATTGAAACTGTTCAACTCCCTCGGACGATGCCTGCAGGAGTTCGAGCCGCTTGAGCCGGGCCACATCCGGCTCTACACCTGCGGCCCGACGGTCTACGACCGGATACACATCGGCAACCTGCGCACGTTCGTCTTCGAGGACCTCCTGCGCCGCACGCTCAGGTTCTTCGGCTACCGGGTAACGCAGGCGATGAACCTCACCGACGTCGAGGACAAGATCATCGCCGCGGCCCTCGAGGCGGACGTCGACATCGGGACCTTCACCGCGCCCCATGTGGCTTCGTTCTTCGATGACCTGACCACTCTTCGCATCGAACGGGTGGAGCACTACCCCCGGGCGACCGAGCACGTGGCCGAGATGATCGCCATGATCGAGCGCCTGCTGACAGCCGGCTACGCCTACTGTGCCGACGATTGCGTCTTCTTCCGGATCGGCGCCGACGAGGACTACGGAAGGCTCTCGGGGATCGATCTCGATCAGGTTCGGCGCGGCGAGCGCGTACGGAGCGACGAGTACGACAAGGAGGATGCGCGCGATTTCGTCCTCTGGAAGGGGGCGAAGGAGGGCGAACCCGCGTGGCCGTCACCCTGGGGCCCGGGAAGGCCGGGATGGCACATCGAATGCTCGGCGATGAGTCAGAAGTATCTCGGCAAGACGTTCGACATCCACTGCGGCGGCGTGGACAACCTCTTCCCCCACCACGAGAACGAGATCGCCCAGAGCGAGTCGGCCAACTGCTGTCCGCTCGCGCGCTACTGGCTTCACTCGGAGCATCTGACGGTGGACGGCGAGAAGATGTCCAAGTCCCTCGGCAACTGCTACACCCTGGGCGACCTTCTCGACCGCGGCCTTTCCGCCCGTTCGATCCGCTATCTGCTGGCGTCGGTGCACTACCGGCAGCAACTGGATTTCACGTTCGACAAGCTGGCCGCGGCGGATCGCGCCTTGAAGCGAATCGATGACATGCGCTTCAGGCTCGCTCACGAGGTGGAGAAGGAGATCGATCCGGGGCCGCTGGACCGTGCCGCCGGCCGCTTCGAGAACGCCTTCGCGACGGCTCTGGCCGACGACCTGAACACCGCCGGCGCACTGGGCGCGGTCTTCACGTTCGTGCATACGGTGAACGGCTTCATCGATCAAGGTCTGCCACCCGGCGGCAGGACTCGGGTCCACGCCGCCCTGGACCGGGCCGATCAGGTCCTGGCCGTGCTCGACACCGGCGACTGGGCCGGGGCCGCGGAATCCGGCGGCGGGCTGAGCGACGTCGAGATCGACGCCCTGGTCGCGGCGAGGAGCGAAGCGAGGGCCACCCGGGACTTTGCTGCCGCGGACCGGATTCGCGACCAGTTGAGCGAAGCCGGAGTGGTGGTGGAAGACGCCCCGGGCGGCAGCCGCTGGAAGCGAGGCTGAGCGGATCGGGTGCGGTTGCCGTGTGCTCTGACAGGGGATCGCCGCCGCGCCTGAGCGGCGCGGAGGCCGAGCGGGCCGCAGCCGAACTGCTGGAGGCCGGAGGCCACCGGATCCTGGAGCGGAACTTCGACTCGCCGGTCGGCGAACTCGACCTGATCACGATGGACGGCGACACGCTCTGTTTCGTGGAGGTCAAGGCGCGCTTCGACCCGCGGTTCGGCGGCGCCGCCGCGGCCGTGGATCGCCGCAAGCGAGGGCGCCTGGTGCGAGGCGCGGAGGCTTTCCTGTGCCAGCCGGAGCGGTCGGCCCTCCGCCACGGCCCCTGCCGCTTCGATGTCGTGACGGCGACCTGGTCGGAGGCCGAAGGCGACTGGACCTTCACGCACTATCCCGACGCGTTCACGGTCGACGACGCCGGGCGCCGGAGCTGGCTCTGAGTCGAGACGGCGAGTTGACACTGTCGAGAGGAGGGCCGTATTCTCGCGGATCAGGGCCTGCCGGTTGCACGGCCGGGTTCGCTCGGGCGCGGGAATAGCTCAGTGGTAGAGCACAACCTTGCCAAGGTTGGGGTCGCGGGTTCGAATCCCGTTTCCCGCTCCATGCGATCCACGCGGCCTGAAGCCGGCGGCGAGGTCCCCCGAGGCGACGTGGCCAAGTGGTAAGGCGAGGGTCTGCAAAACCCTTATTCGCCGGTTCGAATCCGGCCGTCGCCTCCAGACTTTCGACTCGCAGCGCGAGTTCAACTCGCACCGGAAGGGGCCGGAGTGGCGGAACGGCAGACGCAGGGGACTTAAAATCCTCCGCCCCTCAAAGGGCGTGCGGGTTCGAATCCCGCCTCCGGCACCACCGTTCCGCGGCTACTGCGGCAAGCCCGGTCGGCACTGGTACGATCCCGGTCCGAAATGGATCGAACCCTGGCCGAGGTGGCCGACGCCAGCGACGGGCGGTTGCTTGAGATAGCCCAGGTGACCGGCACCGACGCCGACAGCAGACGCCTCCGGGAGATCGGCTTCTGCGCCGGAGCGCCGGTTCGCTTCATTCGCCGGGCGCCGCTCGGCGATCCCGCGATGTACGAGCTTCGCGGGGCGCTGATGAGCCTGCGCCGCAGCGAGGCGCGGCGGATCCTCGTCCATCGGGCCGGCGCATGACGACGCTGGTCCGGTTGCGACCGAGCGCGCCCCCGCAGCGGCCGGGACGCATCGCGATCCTGGGGGCGCCGAACTCGGGCAAGACGACCCTGTTCAACGCCCTCACCGGGCACCGGGCCAAGGCGGGGAACTACCCGGGTGTCACGGTCGATCGTCGCGAGGGCGACCTTCAGGGGAGGTTCGGAGCCGACGACGTCCGGCTGATCGATCTTCCGGGCGTCTACAGCCTCGAGCCGCAGTCGGATGACGAGACGGTAGCGGTCCGGGTGCTCGAGGGTGGTTTCGGCGAGCCGGTGCCGGACGGTGTCGTGGTGGTCGTCGACGCAACGACGATCGAACGGGGGCTGCCGCTGCTGGCCGAAGCGGCCGGCCTCGGCCTGCCGGTCTGTGTCGCCCTGACGATGATCGACGAACTGAAGGCACGACACGGCCAGATCGACACGGAGGAACTCCAGCAGGAACTCGGGGTGCCGGTGGTTGGCGTGGTCGGCAACCGCGGCCTCGGCATCGACGATCTCGGCGCGTTGGTCAGTTCGCCCTGGGACTGGACCCCGGGCCCCGGCCTGCTGCATGGCGCGGAGGCGAAGACGCCGGAGGACCGATTCGGCTGGGCACGCGAGGTTCTGGGCGCCTGCCGCCGGCAGGCCCCGGAGCCGAACCGCTGGACCCGGCGCCTGGACCGCTTCCTGCTTCACCCGGCCATCGGCTCCGCGGTCTTTCTGGCCTTCGTGGCGTTCTTCTTTCAGGCGATCTTCACCTGGGCTACTCCCGCCATGGACTTCCTGTCCGGGCTGATGGACGGGCTCGCGGACCAGATCCTGGCGACGCTGCCGGACACGGCGCTCACCCGGCTTCTTGCCGACGGCGTGATCCGCGGTGTCGGCGCGGTGATCGTCTTCCTCCCGCAGATCGTGCTCCTGTTCACGGTCATCCTGTTCCTTGAAGCCTGCGGTTACATGGCCAGGGCCGCGTTCGTCGTCGACCGCGTGATGGGTTGGGTCGGGCTGGAGGGCCGCTGTTTCATCGCCCTCCTGTCCTCCTATGCATGCGCGGTTCCAGGCATCATGGCGACCCGGACGATTCCCTCGCCGCGCGATCGACTGACGACGATCCTGGTTGCTCCGTTCGCGACCTGCTCGGCCCGCCTGCCCGTCTACATCCTGCTGATCGCGGCGTTCATCCCCGCCGACCCCGTGTTGGGCCCCTTCACCTGGCAGGGCCTCACGCTGACGGGCCTCTACTTCCTTGGCACCGGGGCAGCGCTGCTTTCCGCGGCGGTGTTCAAGCGCGGTCTGCTGCGCGGCGCCACGTTGCCGTTCTACCTCGAACTGCCGCCGTACCGGTTGCCCCGGCCCAGTGACATCGCTCTCGGCGTCTGGGACCGGGCGAAGCTGTTCCTGCGACGAGCCGGCACGATCATCCTGGCCGCCAGCGTCGTTCTCTGGTTCCTGCTCAACCTCCCGCGGCGGCCGGCCGACCCTCAACTCTCCGTGACGGAGAACCAGCGGGCGGTTCTGGAGGGGAGCTACGCGGCTTCCGCCGGGCGGCTGCTGGAACCCGTGTTCGCGCCCATGGACTTCGACTGGCGAATCAACGTCGGCCTGGTCGCCTCGCAGGCTGCCCGCGAAGTGATGGTTGCCACCCTGGCGCAGATCTACGCCCACGAGGGCGAGGACGGAGAGGGTCTCGGCGTTCTGCTGGCCGGCAGCGGGGAAGGCGGCGCGCCGCCGCTCCTGTCGCGCCCTTCGGCGCTTGCACTGCTGGTCTACTTCGCTTTCGCGATGCAGTGCATGTCGACGCTGGCCGTGATCCGACGGGAGACCGGGGGTTGGCGATGGCCGGCTTTCACGTTCGCGTACATGAACGGCCTGGCCTGGCTGAGCGCCTGGCTGACCTTCGTCCTCGCCTCGGCGGCCGGCGCCTGACTAGCCGGTCAGGCGCCGACGAATCGCGGCGGGCGCCGTTCGGTCATGGCTCGCACCCCTTCCGCGAAGTCCGCGGTCTGCCGCAGCCGGTTCTGCTCGGCCTTTTCGTGGTCCGTGGCGGCGCGGATCTCCGTCGCGAGGCGTCCGCGCATCATCTCGCGGATCGAGCGCACCGCGAGCGGCGCCGAGACGGCGATCTCCCCGGCAAGTTCCCTCGCACGTGCACGTACCTGATCCAGCGGCACGAGGTCGTCGCAGAGACCGATCCGGAGGGCCTCCTCGCCCTTGACCCGGCGGCCGGTGTAGAACATCTCCATCCCCCGCTGGCGACCGACGAGGCGCGGCAGCGTCACGGTCAGGCCGAAGCCCTGAACGAACCCCAGGCGCGCGAAGTTTGCGGAGAAGCGCGCCTCGGGACAGGCGACCCGGAAGTCCGGCATCAACGCCAGTCCGAGACCGCCGCCCACGGCGGCGCCCTGGACGGCCGCGACGATCGGGGTCTTCGTGGCGAACAGGCGAACGGCCTCGTCGTAGAGATGGCGCTCACCGCCATCGCCCGTCGCATCACGCCCTGCGTTCAGGTTCGCGCCGGCGCAGAAGTGCTTGCCCTCCGAACAGAGCACGGCCGCGCGGCAGTCGTCCCGTTCGTCCAGCTCGCCGACCGCCGTCGCCAGTTCGCCGATCAGGTCGAGATCGAAGAAGTTGTTGGGCGGCCGGTGAATCTCGATCTCGGCGACGAGGTCGTCGCCGATCGTCACCGTCAGTTCGCCGTTGCCCGGGCTGCCGTCGCTCATCTCACTCCTCGCTTCCTGGTTCCCGTTGCGGGGAGTCTAGGAGGTTGCGCCGTGAAACGCTACGCGTGAGTGCGCGGCGCTAACCGCCCGGAACCGGCGCGGCCGTGCCTTGGCCCCGGTAGTCCCCGAACAGCATCTCGACTCCGAAGCGCAGGATCGGCACGGAGTCCCTGGGCCGGCCGGGTTCCTCCCGACGCCAGGCCAGGCCGGGACCGACCTCGAGGAAGAACCACTCCCGGAGGATCTGCTGCCGGTAGATGAACCTCACGAAGTAGTTCTCGACGAGAACCGCCGCGCCGGTCTCGCCGTTGGCGCCGATCTGGTGCGCGAGGGCGCGGCGGCGGCCCAGCCGGTGGTAGTAGCTCAACTCGGTGAACCAGTCCGCCCCCCTGGTGATGTCCGAGACCTTGCCGGCGCCGCGCCATCGCAGCATGGAACCGGCCGGGAAGGCGTGCTCGTAGTCGATCCGGGTTGCCATCCCCCAGCCGTCGTCCCGCTCCCAGAACAGGGTGTGCCGGAAGCGGACCAGATCCGTCTCCGAGAGAAAGGAACGGTGCTTGTAGCGAGCCCGGACCCAGGGCTCGACGGGGAAGTTGAAGTTCATGCCGAGGTCGAAGTCGAGGTCGCTGTTGCGGCTCGAGATCGGCCGGTAGCCGAGTCCCACCAGCCACTCGTCGTCTTCAGGGTCGAACATTCGCGGCAGAGAGGCCGCCCCGCGGCGCTGGGCGTCCTCCAGGACGTCTTCCCGGTCGTCGCGACCGATGAAGGCGTCGAGACGGCGTTCCATGTTCGGGAAGTGGAGACGGGCGCGAAAGCTCAGGTCGTCCTCGAACCCGTAGTCCTCGTCCCAGACCACTCCAACGAAGGCGCGCCCGTAGGTCGCTTGCAGCTTCTCGTCCAGACGGTAGTCGCCGAACAGGTGGTCGAACCACAGGGCTGTCTCACAGGCGGTGCGGTGGAGGCCGAGGTTCAGCCAGTCGATCCACGATCGGCCCTCCAGGTACTCGGAAGCGCAGGGATCGGTCTCCTCCGCCGCGGTCTCGGCGGCGCCGGCTTCCGAACCGGCCAGCGGAACGCCCTCCGGCTCCTGGCCGGCCGCGGCGGTGCTGATCAACACACCCAGACAGGCCAGCGCCGGCCAAGCGAGCGACGCGAACGGAGAGGCACGTTGGTCCATGGACTCGTCGCCACATCTTCGCACGGCCACGAAATCCGCAGGCTCGCCGGCGACGCCTCTGGATCTCGTGGCGGCGCTAGGCTAGGCGTCAGGAGGATGTCGTGCGCACGCCGGTCGAAACCACCGACAGCCTGCCGCACAGCGAGGAGTCGGAGCGTGCGGTGCTGGCCGCGATCCTGCTCGACGCGGAGCGGCACCTGGCCGCTACCTCCAGCCGACTGAAGCCCGAGGACTACTACTTCGAGCGCCACCGACTGCTGTACGAAGCGATGCTGGCGCTTCAGGAGGCGGAGAGTCCCATTGACCTGCGCACGCTCCAGGCCCGACTGGAACAACGCGGCGAGTTCGAATCGGCCGGCGGCGTGGCCTATCTGGCCACGCTCGAGGTCGACCTGCCCGACCTGGGCCGAGTGGACACCTACGTCGAGATCATCAAGGAACGAGCTCTGCGGCGGCGTCTGATCGACGCCTGCACGAAGATCTACAGGACGGCGCTGGACGGCGGCCTGGAAGCCCAGCAGGCCCTGGCCGAGGCGGAACGGGAGGTCATGGACCTGAGCGAGGAGGCCGTATCGAGGACCTTCGTGCCGCTCGACCAGATCTACCGGGAGACGATCGAGCACCTCGAACAGAGCGCGGCGAACGACTTCCCGGGCCTGCCCACCGGATTCGTCGACCTCGACCGGATGACCCACGGCCTTCAGCCCGGAAACCTGGTCATTGTTGCCGGCCGGCCGGGAATGGGCAAGACGAGTCTGGCGCTGAACATCGCCGCTCACGTCGCCCACCAGGAGGGTCAGGCCGCGGGCTTCTTCTCGCTGGAGATGAGCGAGCGGGAGATTGCCATGCGGGTCTTGTGTTCGACAACCGACATCCCGTTTCATCGGCTGCGCGGCGGCCAGTTGTCCCCGCGGGACTGGAGCCGACTGCACCAGGCGGTCTCCAACAGTCGCGACTCGCCGCTGTTCATCGACGACTCGGCGAACCCGTCCCTGCTCGAGGTCGCGTCCAAGGCGCGCCGTCTGAAGGTACAGAGCGGCCTCTCTCTGCTGGTCGTCGACTATCTCCAGTTGATGAACGCGGGCGGTCGGTACGAGAACCGCAACCTGGAGATTGGCGCCATCACGCGAGGTCTGAAGCAGTTGGCCAAGGAACTGGAGGTGCCGGTCGTTGCCCTGTCGCAGCTCTCGCGGCTACCGGAACGAAGAGGCAAGGACCACCGGCCGCAGCTCGCCGATCTCCGGGAGTCGGGGAACATCGAGCAGGACGCCGACATCGTCATGTTCGTCTACCGCGAAGAGGTCTACGAGCCCGAGGATCCCGACGTCGAAGGGCTGGCCGACCTGATCATCGCAAAGCACCGGAACGGCGAGACCGGCTCCGTGCGCCTCGTTTTTCTCGGCGACACGACGACATTCCGCAACTACGACGGCCATCACGCGCCGCCGGAGGGGCCGAACTGAGTAGCAGCCCAGGCGCGCGGGTCGAGATCGATCTCGGCGCCCTGACGGTCAACCTTCGCGCGGTGCGGCGGTCGGTCGGTCAGGCGGCGGTCTACGGAGTCGTCAAGGCGGACGCCTACGGCCATGGCGCGCCGGTCGTGGCGCTGGAACTCGAGCGGCTCGGCATCGACGGTCTGGCGGTGGCGGGCGCCGCCGAACTCGAGGAGCTCCGCGACGCCGGCTACGGCGGGCGCATCCTGCTGCTCGGCGGCCCGGAGTCGTCCGAGGACCTGGACCGCGTCGTTCGCCGGAATGCGACGCCCGTGCTCACGCGCCTCGGGCAACTCGCAGCCTGGAGGGTCTGGCTGGGCCGTCGCGAGGCTGGCGCAGGAGAGGCGCTGGAGGTCGTCGTCGAACTGGACACCGGCATGAGCCGTGCCGGCCTGAAACCGAGCGACTGGCCGGCCGCGCTCGACGAACTGCGTACCGCGCCGGAGTTCCGGCTTGCGGGCCTGATGTCTCACCTGGCTGAGTCCGAACTGGCCGAAAGTTCCTTTACCGGAGAACAGGAGCGGCGCTTCGCCGACGCCTTCGAGCTGCTCGACCCCGGTGAGCGCCGTTCGGTTCCCGTACACCTCGCGAACTCGTCCGCGGCGCTTCGGCGCGCCTCCGCCCGCTGGACCGCGGTGCGGGTCGGCGGAGCCCTCTACGGGCTGGACCTGGCGACCCTGGTCGATGGCTCGGAAACGCCCGGCTTGCGGCCGGTCATGAGCGTCAAGGCCCCGATCGTCGACGTGCGGCCAGTACCGGCCGGCGCCGGCGTGGGCTACCGGCGAACCTGGCGAGCGCCCGATTCGGCCAGGATCGCCCTGATCCGCATCGGCTATGGAGACGGTTTCAGTTCGGGCTTCGGCAGCGGCGAGGTCCTGGTCAGGGGTGAGCGTTGTCCGATCGTCGGTCAGATCAGCATGGATTCGCTGACCGTCGACATCACCCGGGTTCCAGGCGCCGCGATCGGCGACGAATGCGTTCTGCTCGGAAGGCAGGGGAAGCAGCGGATCGGGGTTGGCGAACTGGCCGGCCGCGCCGGCATCGCGGCCTACGAGGTGTGGTGCGGTCTGAGCCGCCGTCTGCCACGCTTCGTGATCGACCGCCGCGACCGCGTCAGAGAACCGGATCGCGGCCGGTGACACGGCGAAACGCGTCGAGGTAGCGCTCCCTCGTCTCGTCGACGACTTCGGGGGTCAGTTCCGGCGGCGGAGAGGCCTTGTCCCAGCCGGTCCCCGCGACCCAGTCGCGGACCGGTTGCTTGTCGAAGGAGACGGGCTCGGTACCCGGACGCCACTGGGCGGCGTCCCAGTAGCGCGATGAATCCGGAGTCAGCACCTCGTCGATCAGGATCAGGCGGTCCTCGACCATGCCGAACTCGAACTTCGTGTCGGCGAGGATGAGGCCACGGCCCGCCGCGAGTTCCCGTCCCCGGTTGTAGAGCTCGAGCGTGATTCGCCGGAGGGTCGCCGCCATGCCGTCGCCGACGCCTTCGACCAGGGTGTCGTAGTCGATGTTCTCGTCGTGGCCTTCCTCGGCCTTCGTTGCCGGTGTGAAGATCGCTTCTTCCAGTTGCGCGGCCCGGGCCATCCCGGCCGGCAGGTCGTGGCCGCAGGCGCGGCCCGTCTCCTGATACTCCCGGAACGCGCTGCCGGCGAGGTAGCCCCTGGCTACGCATTCGTAAGGCACGACTTCCGCCTTTCTCACGAGCACCGACCGGCCGTTCAGGTAGTTGGCGTGCGGCTGCAGGTCGGCGGGGAAGCGGCGAACGTCGGTCTCGACCAGGTGATTCGGGATGACGTCGCCGAGCCGGTCGAACCAGAAGTTCGTCAACTGGTTCAGCACCTTGCCCTTGTCCGGAATCTCGGGAGAGAGGACGAAGTCGTAGGCGGACACGCGGTCGCTGGCCACCAGCAGCAGCCGGTCGCCGAGATCGTAGATGTCGCGAACCTTGCCGCGGCGGGGCTCCGGAAGACCTTCGAGGACGTTCATGGCGACGGGAATGTAGCATGGCGCTCACTGGTAGAAGGAGTCCCCGGAACGATGCGCACGGGAGGGCGAAAGACAGCGACCGCAGCGTCGGTCGGAGCGCCTCCAGGGTGAAGTACGACGTCGCGACCTTCCGTGGCGATCTGTTCGGAGCGCTGACGGCCACGGTCGTTGCTCTCCCCGTTGCTCTGGCGCTCGGTGTCGCTTCCGGCATGGGCGCCGTCGCGGGCCTCCACGGCGCGATCGCGGTGGGCTTCTTCGCCGCCGTGTTCGGCGGCACGCGGTCCCAGATCTCGGGGCCCACGGCGCCGATGACGGTCGCCATGACGGTCATCCTGACGACCCATGCTTCCAACCTCACCGAGGCGCTAACCGTCGTCGTTCTCGGCGGCCTCCTGCAGATGCTCCTCGGCCTGGCCCGGATCGGCCGCTTCGTGGCGTACACGCCCTACGTCGTCGTCTCCGGATTCATGTCCGGAATCGGCGTCATCGTGATCCTGATCCAGGTCCTGCCGTTCCTCGGCGCCCCTCCCGCGGCTGGTGGAGCGCTGGGCGCCGTTCGCGCGATGCCGGAAGCCGCGGCGGGTGCGAACCTGAGCGCTGTCGCCATCGGCGCCGTAACCCTGGCGGCCGGCTTCCTTTGGCCCAGCCGGCTTTCGCGGTACTTCCCGGGGCCCCTGCTCGCCCTCGTTCTCGGTTCCGCCGTGGGCATCCTGTGGTTGAGCGGTGCTCCGGCCCTCGGTCCCGTCCCTGCGGGACTGCCGACGCTCAAGATCGGTCTGCCGAACGCGGGCTTCCTGCTGCAGGCGTTCCAGCCCGCCCTGATCCTCGCGCTGCTGGGATCGGTCGACAGCCTCCTGACATCGCTGGTGGCCGACTCGCTGACGGGCACGCGCCATAACCCGGACCGCGAGCTGGTCGGTCAGGGCGTCGGCAACATGATCTCCGGAGTGCTCGGCGGCCTGCCCGGCGCGGGCGCCACGATGGGAACGGTCGTGAACATCCGCGCCGGCGGCTCGACACCCGTGTCCGGCGCTCTGCGTGCGCTCTTCCTCCTGCTCCTCGCTCTGGGCCTCGGGCCGCTGGTCGAACCGGTTCCCCACGCCGTTCTGGCGGCGATCATGATGAAAGTGGGGTGGGACATCATCGACTGGCCGCTGCTCGCGCGCATTCACCGAATCCGCCGGGAGCATCTCTTCGTCATGCTGTTGACGTTGGGCCTGACGGTGTTCGTCGACCTCGTCACGGCGGTCGCCGTGGGTCTGATCGCGGCGGGGATGGCGCACGCGCGGCGTCTGGAGGGGCTCGAGCTCGACAGTGTGATCTCGGTCCCGCTCCTCGACCGGACGTTCGTCAGCGACGGGGAGGAACGAGCGAACGTCGACCCGTACTCGGCACGCGTCGGCCTGGTCGCGCTCAAGGGGACTCTCACCGTCGCCTCCGCCAGCAAGTTGACGACGGTCATCGGGGGAGACATCAAGGAACACGAGGTCGTCATCTTCGACTTCTCGGAGGCGGTCTACCTGGACGACAGCGCGGCAATGGTGATCCAGCGCCTCCTGAACGTGGCCTCCGTCGAGCGAACGGACGTCGTTGTCTGCGGTCTCGCGGGATCCGTCGCGAAAACGCTTCGGACACTCGACATTCTTCGGGATCTCCTCCCGGAGCGGCAGGCCGGCACCCTCGAGGAAGCGCGTCGTATCGCTCTCGGGCTGGTCGATAGTTGACGGTCGCCGGGTGCCCTCGGCGCGGTCTCCCCGGGCCTCGCCCCGCCATCGCTTAGGCTTGCCCGCCCGGCGCGCCAGACCGGCGCTTCGGCAGGATCCGGCGTAGGGTTGTTGAAACAACCTCGCGCCTTTCGCGTCAAAGAGGAAAGACACGACGCGCCGTGCCCGTTACGGTCAGGGCGCCGCCGAAGGAAGGAACACAGCCCGATGAACCTGTTCCCAAAGCAGAGCGTCCGCAAGTCCGCGCCGATCCTCGCTCTCTGCACCGTCCTCGTCCCGGCCGCCGTCTGGGGCCCTCCGGCAGCGGGGCAGGCGCAGGTCGGTTCGACCTGGATCACCGAGCCGATCCCACCGGATCTGGACATCGCCGACGGGCAGCTCCGGCTGGAACTGGACCGGGCGATCACGATCGCCCTGCAGAACAACCTCGGACTGCTGGTCCAGCGCTACCAGCGCTCCCAGTCGCTGTTCCAGATCAACCAGGCCTACGGCATCTACGACACCGTGCTCGGGGTCAACACCAACGTCAACAGCGACAGCCGGCCCTCGGCCTCGCAGCTCGACGGCGCCCTGGTCACCGAGAACGAGACGATCACCGCGAACGTCGAACTCCAGCAGCCGGTTTCGTCGGGCGGTACCTTCTCCATCAACTGGCAGAACAGCCGGTCTTCGTCCAACTCCCGGTTCTCGGACATCAACCCGAGCCTGCGGTCCAGTCTGCAGTTGGCGTTCGACCAGCCGCTGCTGCGGAACCGGGGCAAGCGGATCACCGAGCGGAACCTGGCGGTCGCCCGGCTGAACAGCGACATCAGCATGGGAGATCTCGCGGTCCAGGTGATCGATACGGTGCAGACCGTGGCCAACGGCTACTGGGCGCTGGTAGAGGGCCTGGAACAGCTCAAGGTAGCGGAGGAGAGTCTGGCGCTGGCCCGCGAGCTGCACGAGATGAACCGCATCCAGATCGAAGTGGGGACGTTGGCGCCGCTCGAACTCGTTCAGAGCGAGGCCGGGATCGCGACCCGCGAGGAGGAGATCATTCGGGTCCAGGCGCTGATCGAGGACGCGGCCGACGAGCTGCGGCGTCTGCTGAACCTGGACGAGCGGTCTTTCTGGGACCTGGAGATCGTTCCGACGACCTCGCCCGAGATCTCGCGGATCGCGATCGACCTGGAAGCGTCGCTGAGTTCGGCGCTCAACAAACGAGTCGAGATAGATCGCCAGGAACTCCAGATCGAAACGCTGGAGATCGACTCCACTTTTCTCCGCAACCAGCGGAGGCCCGACCTGAACCTGAGCGTGAGCTACGGCCGGAACGCCCTCGGTGGCGATCGGACCCTCTGCGAGCGGCCTGGTCCGCCCAGCATCGCGGATCTCTTCCAACCCTGTCCGGAGGAGTACATTCGCGTCGATTCCCTCGACTTCCTGTCGACGCTCGGTCAGTTCTACGAGGGGATTCTGGGGCAGGTCTTCGAGGGCTGGACCGTGGGTCTGAACCTGTCGAAGCCGCTCCAGAACCGCGCGGCGAGGGCGCAGAGCCGGATCGCCGACCTGTCGCTCGACCAGGGACGGCTGGAGCTGCAGGACCTGATGCTGACGATCCGCACGGAAGTGCGGACGGCCGCGCGGGGCGTGGAGACCGCGGGCAAGCAGATCGACTCGGCCCGGGTGTCGCGGGAACTGGCGGAGAAGAACCTCGACGCCGCCCAGAAGCGCTACGAGAACGGTCTGTGGACCAGTTTCCAGGTCCTCGAGATCCAGGAGGATCTGACCGCGGCACGCAGCCGCGAAGTCGAGGCCGTCACGGGCTACCGCCGTGCTCTACTGGCCTACTTCCGCGCGATCGGCGTCCTGCTGGAGCAGGAAGGCATCGAACTCGTCGACGACGCCGATTCCGACAGCTAATCGAAGGACAATGGTGGTGCCGGAGGTGGGAGTCGAACCCACACGCCCGTAGAGGGCGCAGGGGTTACTGGAGTCCCCGCAGGGGACGCGTTGTGTCTCAGGTCAAGTGGTGCCGGAGGTGGGAGTCGAACCCACACGCCCGAGAAGGGCGGGGGATTTTGAGTCCCCTGCGTCTGCCATTCCGCCACTCCGGCACGAAACTGGGCGAGCAGAGCGCTCGCGCGGAGAAGGTGACGGACAGTAGCAGGACCGCTGCCCCAGTTCCAGCTTGAAACCGCCAAACCCAGCGGTGTCAGTGACTTAGAGCCAGCCGCCCGGCGCTGGCGCAAACGGGGCGTGAACAACTTGACGACAGGACCCTCGGCGGCTACAATCAGCGACCGTTAACTGCGTGATTTTCTGTAACTTAGGCACACAGGGCCAGACAAGCAACTCGCGGCCGATCCCGGAACTGAAGGCAGCGTTCCGGCGATCCTGCCGAAGTGTGCACCTGCCACCAGTTTGAAGGGAGATCAGAGTGTTCCGAGTCGGTGAGAAGGTCGTGTACCCAAACCACGGCGTCAGTGTAGTAGAGCGAATTGCGGTGAGCGCACCGGATGGCGGCGAGAAGCAGACCTACTACGACCTCCGCCTGCTGGCGAACGACTCCAAAGTGATGGTTCCCGAAGAGAACCTGGACCGCGTCGGCCTGCGACGCCTGGCCAAGGAGCGGGAGATCAAGGACCTCCTCGCCCTGATCGAGGACGGCAACATCGACGTCTACAAGGACTGGAAGGGGCGCTACAAGCAGAACCTGGACAAGATGCGGACCGGTGAGCTGACCGATGCTGCCGAGGTCCTCAAGAACCTCCGTCTGGTGAGTCAGAAGAAGAGCCTCTCGTTCCGCGAAAAGAAGATGTACGAGAAGGCCAGGTACTTCATCGTGAGTGAAGTGCTTCACGTCCGTGGGATCAGCGAAGAGAGCGCCGAGGAGCTGGTTGAGAAGGCGCTTGTCACCAGCCTGGACAAGATCTCCAAGGCCAAGGCGAGTTGAGCCCGCACGGCCGCCGCAGTCCCGGCTCCTGACACCCGACCAGGGCAGGTTCGATCAGAAGCCGGGCGTTCAACCCGAAGACCTCAACGGGTTCGCGAGACGGTGACAAGGCTCCTCGTCATACTGATCGCCATCCTGCTGGCATGGGTGTGGATTGCGCGGATGATCCGCGGAGTGCTGCGGTCGCCCCGAGCCGCGGAAGCACGTTCCCTGCTGAGGTTGCTGCAAGTCCTCCGCCGTACGGCAGACGGCAATCCTTCCGCCCGAAGAGGACCCCCGCACAGCCGCGCCGCGCCGACGTCAGGCGGCGGCCGACCGAAGGCACTTCTCCGGTGCCGGCGCTGCGGAGTCCATGTGCCCGAGGCCCAGTTGACGGCCGGCGTGTGTGGAAACTGCCTGAATGAGGACCGAACCGCCCACGATTGAGGCGGCCGAGTACGCTGCCGTCGCGGTTCCGCTGCCGCTGCCCGAACCCCTGACCTACCGGGTGCCGCGGCAGTGGCGTGGGCTCGCCCGGGTTGGAGTGCGCGTCCGGGTACCTGTCGGGAGGCGTCGCCTGGTCGGCTGGATCGTCGATCTGCCGTCGGCGCCGCCCGCCGGTCTGGCCAGTGAATTGCGGTCGATCGAGTCGGTGATCGACTTCGAGCCGTTGCTGCCCGACGACCTGATGAAGCTCGCCGACTTCACGGCGTCCTACTACGCGGCGCCGGTCGGCGAGGTACTGAAGACCCTGCTGCCGGGAGCGCTTCCTGCCTGGGGGGATCGCCGCGTGGAACTCACGAACCGCGGAGCGCTGGCCGATTGCCACGATCCGGCGGATCGGGCGTTCCAGCGGTTCCTGCTGGAGCGGGGCCGCGTCGCCCTGACCGAAGTCTGGGCCGAACTCGGCGATACCACGTTGCCGGACCGGATCGATCACTGGCGCGAAGGCCGACGTCTCCGCATTCACGAGCCCGGCGGACGGAGCGCCCGCTACCGCCAGGCGGTCGAACTGCCTCCCGGAGACCGCAAGAGCCAACTCGACCGTTGCGGCCGCTCGCCGGCCGGCAGGGCGGTCGTCGAGTACCTGGCAGCTCTCGGCCGGCCGGCCACCATTCGGGAAGTGCGCGACGGAGTCGGTTGTTCGGCGGCGGTCGTGCGCCGGTTGGTGACGCTCGGCGTTCTGCGTTCCTTCACCCAGATCGAGGCGATCGACCTGGCTCGCCACCGCCTCCAGCGGGACGCCGCGCCGGCGCCTTTCGCGCTACGGCCCGATCAGGCGGCGGCCGCGCGGGAACTCGTGGAGCAGGTCCGCAGCGGTCGCTTCCGGGCCAGCTTCCTGGGTGGCATGACGGGTTCGGGAAAGACGGAGGTGTACCTGAGGGCGGCCGCCGCGGCCCTCGAGGAGAGCCGGTCCGTCGTCATCCTCGTGCCTGAGATCGCTCTGGTCCCGGCCCTGGCGCGCGCCCTCCAGGAACGCTTCCGCGACCGGGTCGCCATGCTGCATTCGAACCTTGGCAGCGCTGAACGACGCCAGGAGTGGGAGCGGATCCGCGACGGCGAGGCTCGAGTTGTCATCGGCCCGCGTTCCGCGGTCTTTGCTCCCGCCCGAAACCTGGGCCTGATCGTCGTCGACGAGGAACAGGACGGCGCCTACAAGCAGGACACGCGTCCACGGTACAGCGGCCGGGACCTGGCCCTGGTGCGAGCCAGGACCTCGGCGGCGACAGCTCTCCTGGTTTCCGCGACGCCGAGTCTCGAGACCCGCCTGAACGTCGAGCGGGGTCGGTATCGGGAACTCCGCCTGACCGCCCGGGTCGGCTTCGGGGCGCTTCCGGAGGCGATTCTCGTCGACCTCCGCAAGGAACCCGGAGATCGGCCCCGACGGCCCGGTGACGTCACGTTCTCGCGGCTGCTGGTCCAGGAGATGGAGAACAGCCTGCAGTGCGGTGAACAGGTGATCCTGCTGCGCAACCGCCGTGGCTACTCGCCGCAACTGCTGTGCCGCGCCTGCGGCGAGAACATGCCGTGTGAGGACTGCGGCCTGCCGAAGAGCTACCACCGCCGCGAAGGACGGCTGGTCTGTCACTACTGCGGCGGCCACGTTCCGGTTCCGCGCGTCTGCCCCGAGTGTGGAGAGGATGCGCTGCAACCGATCGGGGCTGGCACGGAGCGGGTGGAGGAGGAGGTCCGGAAGCGCTTCCCGGAGGCTACCGTGGACGTGCTGGACCGCGACACGACACGTCGCGTCGGAGGCGCCGCCGCGGTACTCGAACGGTTTCGCACCGGGAAGACCGACATCCTGATCGGCACCCAGATGATCTCCAAGGGACACCACTTCCCGAACGTCGCTCTCGCGGCCGTGCTGGCCGCCGACTCCTACCTCGGGTTCCCGGATTTCCGCGCGGCCGAACGGAGCTACGCCCTCCTGACGCAGCTTGCCGGCCGCGCCGGCCGAGGCGAGCGCGCCGGCCGCTTCGTGATTCAGACATACCATCCGGACCACTACGCGATTCAGGCCGTTCTGAACCAGGACGACGAGGCCTTCGCCCGCCACGAGATGCGCTTCCGCCGGATCTTCCACTACCCGCCGTTCACCCGCATGGTTCAGCTCGTCGTGCGCGACCGGAACCGTGACCGGGGCCGTTCCCGGATCGAGGAGTTGGCGGCCGCCGCCCGCAGCCACGAACTCGCCGCGCGGGTCCGCTTCTCAGGGCCCGCGCCGGCGCCCCTGGAGCGCCTCAAGGGGCAGTGGCGCTTCCAGTTCCTGATGCGCTCGGTAGACGGAGGGGAGCTGAGGAGTCTGGCGAGGGCCGTCGCGCCCGCGCCGGCGGCCGACCTCACGGTAGACGTCGACCCTCAGGACCTGATGTGACGGGTCGATCTGTCGTGGAGGAGAGACCAATCGACACGGCGGAGTGGCTGGAGAAAGCGACGCCCGGAGCAGCCGGCGCGCTGGCGGATGCGGGCTACGGCCTGCTGTCGGCGCCGCTCGCCCGTAGAGGTGTCAGCACGCCCTCGGAAGCCGACGCGTTCCTGGCGCCCCATCGGCGGGGGCTCCACGATCCCTTCCTGCTGCACGGCATGGAGGAAGCGGTGGAACGGCTGCGGAGAGCCTGCCGGGACGGCGCAACGGTGGCCGTCGTCGGAGACTACGACGTGGACGGCGTGACCGCCTGCGCCCTCCTCACCGCGGTGTCGCGGGCGCTTGGTGCGAAGGTTGTTCCGATCCTGCCGAAGCGGCTCACGGAAGGCTACGGCTTCCAGGTCCTTCAGGTGGAGAAGGCGCACCGCGCCGGGGCTTCCCTGATCGTCACCGTGGACTGCGGAACCACTTCCGGCGGTGCCGTGCTGGCGGCGATCGAGCGCGGCATCGACGTGATCGTGACCGACCACCACGTGGTCGGCGGCGACTTTCCCTCGCGGGCGATCCAGATCAATCCGCTCCAGGACGACTGCGACTATCCGTTCCGCCACCTCTGCGGGGCCGGACTCGCCTTCAAGCTGGCGCAGGGGGTGCTGCGGCGAAGCGGTCGGGCCGAGCCGCTGGCTGCTCTGCTGCGCGTCGCGTGCCTGGGGACGATCGCCGACGTCGTTCCACTGGTGGGAGAGAACCGCGTGATCGCCGCACTTGGCCTTCGGGCCCTCTCGCAGGTGCGCTCTCCGGGACTGCGAGCGCTGAAACGCGTGGCGCGCATCCGGGGCTCCGTATCGTCGACCGAGGTCGCGTTCCGTCTTGGACCGCGGATCAACGCCGCCGGGCGACTCGCCGACGCCGAGCTCGCGCTTCGATTGCTCCTGACGACGGATTCGACGGAGGCGGATCGTCTCGCCGGCGAGCTCGATGCCCTGAATCGCAACCGTCAGGCGGAGGAGCGGCGGGTCGTCAAGCAGGCCGCCGAGTTCTTTGCTGCCCGTGACCCGCTACCAGGTGTTCTGATGGCCTGGAGCCCGGAATGGCACCGCGGCGTCGTGGGGATCGCGGCCGGGCGCCTTGCGCGGGATCTCCACCGCCCGGTGATCCTCCTCGGAGTGGACGGGGACACCGGCACCGGATCAGGCCGCAGCATCCCGGGCCTCGATCTTCATTCCTTCGTGGCCGGTTTTCAGGATCGGACGATTCGTTTCGGCGGCCATCCGCAGGCGATCGGCCTTTCCGTGGCGGTTGCCGAGTTGCCGGACCTCAGAAGCGCAATGGAAGGAGCCGCCGAGTGGCCGCCAGAGATCCTCGTACGCCGGCGCGAGTACGAACTGGAGCTTTCCGCCGGGCAGATCGGTTCGGAACTCTACGCGGAGTTGGCAAGGCTGGAGCCGCACGGGGAAGGGAACCGCCGGCCCCTGATCCGGATCGGTCCGCTCGAACGTGCCAGCCCGCTACGTGAGTTCGGTGAAGGCCACGTCAAGCTTCGCGTCCGGGCTGCCGGCGATGGGCGCTCGGAGAGAAGCCGCCCCGTCTGGCTCCTCGGATGGGGCTGGAAGGAGCGGGCGGCGAGTCTTGACGGTCGTTTCGAGGTTCTCGGCGCCCTGGAGTGGGATTCCTACCAGGGCGGTCCGGTAGTGAGAATCGAAGACGCCCGGCGGATCGGAAGCCACGAGACGAGGGAACGTAGAATGTCGGCATGACGCCGGACGCTCCTCACGAGCCGCAGGAGACAACTTCCTCGGAGGCGGCGTCCCCGGCGGAAGGGCCCGGCTCCGCCTACGGACCGAGACGCCGGCGCGCTTCGAACTTCGGCCGCCGCCGGCAACTCCGCAACCGCCTGCTGAGGGCCGCCCTGCTGCTGGCGCTGGTCTCCGGCGTCGGCGGCCTGACCGCGCTGTTCCTTCAGGGACGAGAGGAGCGTGCCGCAGCCAAAGCGGACGCTGGCGGCGAAGAAACCGTCGAAGTCACTGAAGAACCGGAAGCGGTCACCGAGACGGCCCAGCTCAGTGCGGAGGAGTTCGAGTCGACGCTCGAGCGCGAGGGAATCGAGGTGTTTCGCATCCGCGGGGCACAGACGAGTTCGGACGACCAGGGGAACGTGAATCTCAGTCAGGTCGAGGTCGCCTATCCGCAGGGGGATGACCACTACTCCCTGCGCGCCGACGGCGCGACCTACAACGAGGAGACGAGCGCGACCCACCTTGAGGGTTCGGTCGCTCTCCAGGGAACCAACGGGCTGGCTGTCGATGCCGACTGGCTGGAGCTGGCGGCGGGCGGCATGGTCCTGACCGCCGCGGACGACAGCCGTTTCCGTTTCGAGGGTGTCACCGTTCAGGGCGACGGCCTTCGGATGAACTTCCGCGAGGAGATAGCCCGTATGGGCGGCGGCGTTCGTCTGGTCGGCGCGGAGGAGTCCGACAGTGGCGTCGAGGCCGACCCGTCCGCGTCGCTCTCCCTGGCCGCCGAGACCCTGGAGTATCGCTGGCGCGAGGGGATCGTACGGGCGCTCGGCGGAGCCGGGATGGAGATCGGGCGCTTCACGCTGGCGGCCCGCTCGCTGACCCTGCATGAGGGGAAGGCGGGTGGCCTGGCAGGGCTCGAGGCGCGTGGCGAGATCGAGGTGAGGGCTCCGCTCGAAGCCACGGAACCGGATCTCGAAGGCACTGGCCGTCTGGGCGGGGAATCCACCCTCGTTTTGCGTGGCGATGCCCTGGACGTCCGATTCGACGACGCCCAGGCTCCGAGCCGGATCGACCTGAGCGGTCCGAACTGGGGCGGACCCGCCGTTTTGCGGATCGACTATGGAGACGGATCGCAGCGCCGCGTTCGGGCAAGGTTCCTCCAGTTCAGCTTCCGGGAAGGCGTGCTGGCCGAGTTCTCGTCGCGGGGCAGGGTCGAGCTTCACGAACTCGTGCCGGACAGGGAACTTCCACTCCGACAGGCAACGAGCGTCGTTGCCGCCGGACGCTTCGACGAGGAAGGCGCCCTTGTCGAACTGACCCTTGGGGGCAATGTGGAACTGACCGATCGAAGCGAAACGACGGTGTTCGCCCGCGCCGACGAGGCGACGATCGATCCCTCGACGCAACGCGTCGACTTTCGTGGCCAGCCCGCAAGGCTGGTTCTCTCCCACGGAGAGCTCGAAGGCAACAGGGTCCTCTTCGGCCAGGGGAACGGATGTGCCGAGGCGAGTGGAGGAGTGCGCCTCACGCTCGACGGCAGCGGCGACGCCGGCGCTGGCGCACTGCCGTTCGGCGGCGTGTCTCCGTCGGAAGGAGGGGCTTCCGATGGCGGCGCCTCGGTCATCACGGCCGGTGAGGCGCTGCTCTGCGAGGCGGGTGAGAGCCGGTTCCGCGACGGCGTGGAGGTGCGGCGCGGCCCCGACCTCCTCGCGGCGGCCCAGTTGCGCATCACGGAGGACCGCCGCCGGATGGTCGCGAACGGTGACGTCCGGACTGTCTGGCACTCCCAGCCGCTGGCACGGACCGCAACCGCCGGCCACACCGGGACGGAGAGCGTGACAGAGCGGTGGTCTATCTCCGCGGCGCGCATGAACTACGACGAAGACGGGAGAGAGCTGCGTTACAGCGGAGGGGCCGCTGCTGTTCTGGGCGAGCAGAATCTGAAGTGCGACGAACTGACGATCGAAGCGATCCCCGGCGACCAGGACTCCGCAGGGGCGCGATCCGAGGCGCAGACGCTCTTCTGCCTCGGCAGCGCTCGGCTCGACGACCCCGGTTACGGTCGCTCCGTCGAGGCGAACCGTGCCGTCTACGCCTTTACCGAGCGGGTCATCCGGTTCTCCGGCAACGTCGTGTTCCGTGGCGGTACGGACGAGTTGCGGGGACCCGGCCTGAACTACTGGATCGACGAGCGCCGCTACGAAATGAGGCCGTCCGGCAGTGCGGCTGCCGGAGCCGCCGGCCCGTGACGGAGCCGTCCGCATCCCGCCACCGCATCCGCACCCAGGACGTGCGGAAGGTGTACCGGGGCAGGCCCGTCGTCCAGGACGTGTCGATCGAGGTCGCCCAGGGAGAGGTCGTCGGGTTGCTCGGACCCAACGGCGCCGGCAAGACGACGACCTTCTACATCGTCGTCGGACTGACTCGACCTGACCAGGGCCGGGTGTTCTTCGACGACACCGAGATCACCGACCTGCCCATGTACCTCCGGGCCCAGCAGGGCATCAGCTATCTCCCGCAGGAGCCATCCGTGTTCCGGCGACTGTCGGTCGAAGGCAACCTTCGCGCCGTGTTCGAGACCCTCGGTCTCCGCCGCGCCGAACAGCGGCGCCGGATGAACCAGTTGATCGCCGACTTCGATCTCGTCGCGGTGCGGCGCTCAAGGGGGAATCAGCTTTCCGGCGGCGAACGACGTCGCCTGGAGATCGCCCGCGCGCTGGCGATCGGCCCCAGCTTCATCCTTCTCGACGAGCCGTTCGCCGGAATCGATCCGATCGCCGTTCTCGACATCCAGGCGATCGTGCGTCAACTTCGGGACATGGGCATCGGGGTCCTGATCACCGATCACAACGTCCGCGAGACCCTCAGAATCACCGACCGCGCCTACATCATCAACGACGGCAGGATCCTTCGCACCGGCACTCCGGCGGAGCTTTCGGAGGATGAAACGGTCCGCAAGATCTACCTCGGCGCCGAGTTCAGTCTCTGAGGGCCGGGACCTGTCGCGGTGGTGATACCGTCGGGTTGGCATTACTCTTGCTGGGATGGACGCGCCGGCACACAGTTGCGGCAGAGCGAAAGAACGACCCGCTCGTCGCAGCTCGACACGACCGATCCCCGGAAGACTCCACCGCCCCAGGGACCGCCCCATTCGGTAAGCGATCATGGTGCTCCAACAGAGGCTCTCGCTCAAGCTGGCCCAGCGGCTGGTGATGACGCCGTCCCTGCAGCAGGCGATCAAGTTGCTGCAGATGACGCGGCTGGAGCTCCAGGGCGTCCTCAACCAGGAAATGGTGGAGAACCCGATGCTCGAGGATGTCGCGGACCAGGAAGGTTCCGAAGACGCTGAGGAACAGGGCGCGGAAGAAGAGCCGTCCATGCTGGACATCGATCTCGACGCCTACTTCAACGACTACCTGGGGTCCGAGTCGACCGCTCCGAACACCTTCGAGACGAGAGAGGCCGTTGGCTTCGAGAACAGCATCAGCCGGGATCCGGACCTCTACGATCACCTGCTCTGGCAGTTGCGGTTCTCCGATGCGAAGCCGCCGCTACGGGACATCGCGGAACTGGTGATCGGCAACCTGGATGCGGACGGGTTCCTCCGTGCCTCGATCGAGGAACTCCAGCTGCTCGGTGCCCGACCCACCGAGGTCGAGCGCTACCGGGCGGAGGTCGCGATTGCCCGGGAGATGGCCGAGGCCTTCTCGGCCAACCACTCCGGAAACGGAAACGCCGTCGCGGCACCGGGGGACGAAGGGACGGAAGCCGGACCGGATCCCGTGCCGGTACCCGGATACCCGGCCGAGTACGTGAACCGCGCACTGGACCTGGTACGGACCTTCGATCCTCCGGGGATCGCCTGGGGCACGCTGCCCGAGTGCCTGCTGGCTCAACTCGAGGCCCGGGGCGAAACCGGGAGCCTGGCGTATCGCATCGTCGATGAGTGCTGGGAACTGCTGGCGCGGCGCCAGTTTCGCCTGATCGCGCGACGTCTCCGTACGCCGCTGCCGGCCCTCGAGAGGCCGGTGGAGGCGATCAAGGCCCTCGAGACCCGTCCGGGCCGGCTCTTCTCGCACGAGCGCACCGAGTACGTCGAGCCGGACGTCGTCGCCGTGAAGACGGGAGGGGAGTGGGCGATCCAGTTGAACGACGACGGTCTGCCGAAGCTGCGCATCAGCCGGGCGTACCGGACGATGCTGCAGCGCGTGCAGCGCGAGGAAGGCGAGGCCGAGGCCCGCGAGTTCCTGAAGGACAAGATGCGTTCCGCCATGTGGCTGATGAAGAGCCTGGATCAGCGGCAGAGAACGATCTACAAGGTGGCGGAGTCGATCCTGCGACAGCAGCGTGGTTTCTTCGATCACGGCATCGACGAACTACGCCCCATGGTCCTGCGCGATGTCGCCGACGACATAGGAATGCACGAGTCGACGGTCAGTCGCGTCGTCTCGAACAAGTACATCCATACGCCGCGGGGTCTGTACCCGATGAAGTTCTTCTTCCACAGCGGCATCGACAGCGACCAGGGCAGGGAGATCTCCTCCTTGACGATCAAGCGGAAGCTCCGGCACATGATCGGCGACGAGGACGGCCGCAGACCGCTCTCCGACTCGGCCTTGACGCGACAACTCCAGCGGGAGGGGATTAACATCGCCCGGCGCACAGTCGCCAAGTACCGGGATGAACTTGGTATTCCGTCATCGAATGACCGCAAGCAGATTTTCTGAGACGAGCTGAGAGGGAACCGCGGAGCGACGATGGATCTTGCAAGCCTGGCGAAGCCGCAACTCATCTTCCCGGACTTCGAGGCCAAGAACCGGGACGGCGCCCTGCGCGTCCTGACCGAGCGCATCTGCCGGATACTCGGACTGGCGGATCCGGACGTCGTCCTGGCGGCGCTGCGCGAGCGGGAAGAGTTGGGCTCCACCGCGCTCGGAGACGGCCTGGCCGTGCCCCACGGACGGATCCGCGGCCTGCGGGACATCGTGCTGGCGGTCGCGGTCTCGCGGCGGGGCGTGGACTATGGCGCCGAGGACGGCCGGCCGGTGCGGGTCTTCTTCGTCCTGCTCTCGCCTAAGGAGAGCGCCGGCCGCCATCTCAAGGCGCTTGCGGCCGTGTCGGAGTGGATGAACCGCGGCGGCCGGGAGCGCCTGCTCAAGGCGAGAAAGCCGCAAGAGATCTACGAGCTGCTGTGCGCCAACGGGCGTGTCTGAGTTGCCGGTTCGCCTGTTCGTCATCACGGGGCTTTCCGGCTCGGGCAAGAGCACGGTGGCCCGCTGCTTCGAGGATCTGGGCTATCACTGCATCGACAACCTGCCGCTGCCCCTGCTGCGCCACCTGGTCCGGGAACCGGCAGCCGCCGCGCCCTCCTTCGATGCGATCGCCCTGGTCACCGACGTTCGCACGCCCGGTCTGGCCGAGGAACTGCCCCGACTCCTGGACGAGGCGGATCCGGCGGTAGTCGAACCGGTACTGCTGTTCCTCGACAGCTCCGACGGCGTCCTCGTCCGGCGCTACTCGGAGACTCGGCGGCGTCATCCCCTGACGACGGCGGGGGAGCGGGTCATCGACGGCATTCGCCGGGAGCGCCAGGAGCTCGCCGAGCTGCGGGGTAGAGCTTCCCGGGTTCTCGACACGACGGATTCGACCATTCACGAACTTCGAGCCCTCATCTACAACGAGTTCGCCGCCAGCGACGCCGGCGGACTGACGGTCAACATCGTCAGTTTCGGCTTCAAGTTCGGCATTCCTTCAGGCGCCGACCTGATGTTCGACGTCCGATTCCTGCCGAATCCGTACTTCGTAGCGGAGTTGCGGGAGAAGCCCGGCACGGACGCGGAAGTCCAGCGCTTCCTGCATGGACACACGGCGTTCGGCGAACTCGTCGGTCGGCTCGAGGATCTCCTCGCCTACCTCCTGCCGAGGTTTCGCGACGAGAAGCGGAGCTACCTGACGGTCGGGATCGGCTGCACCGGCGGCCGGCACCGATCGGTAGCGGTCTCCGAAGCCGTGGCCGATCGTCTCGCGGCAGGTTCATGGCAGATCCGCCTGCAGCATCGCGACGTCGAGCGGCACCGGACAGCCGCCATCGCCGACCCATGACCGTCCCGGTCCTCATCGTTTCGCACGGCGACCTGGCCCGCGAGTTGCTCGCATCCGCGAAGGCGATTGCCGGCCAGCACTCGAGTGCCGGCAACGCGCCGATCCACGCCCTCTGCATCGACTGGCGCGCCGGCCGGAAGCAGGCGGCCAGCCTGATCGAAACCAGGATCCGTCAACTCGGCCAGGAGTATGGTTCCGGCGTGCTGATCCTGACCGAGATGTATGGCGACACTCCCTGCAACAGCGCCCTGCGCGCCGCCGGAGTGGCCAGGGCCGCCGTGGTCACCGGCGTCAACCTGCCGATGGTGCTCAGCCTGTGCTGCGGTGCTCCCGATCTGGACCTTCCGGACCTCGCGGACTGGACCTGGAGCAACGGCCGCAAGAGCATTCAGCTGGCGGCGACCGGTCTGGCGCGGCCTGCCAGATGAGAGAACGTGTCGTGGAGGTCGTCAACGAGCTGGGGCTTCATGCCCGGGCCGCGGCCAGGCTCGTGCATACCGCCAACCAGTTTCAGTCGAGCGTGGTGCTCCGTGCCAACGGCCGCGAGACCGAGGCGAAGAGCATTCTCGGCGTCCTGCTGCTCGGCGCGGGGCACGGCGCCAGGCTCACCGTCCGCTGCCGCGGCGAGGACGAGCAGGCCGCCATGGACGCCCTTTGCGATCTGATCCGGGCCCGCTTCGGGGAGGAGACTTGAACCGGCCGTCCGGCACGCCGACCGTCCAGGAGACGCTGCAGGGAGCGGCCGCCGCCCCGGGCGTCGCGATCGGGCCGGCCGTGTGTCTTCGCGGTCACGGTGTCCAGGTTCTGCGCGTGCCGGTCCGCGGCCACGACCTGGACCGGGAGGCTGAACGCTTCAGCGCCGCCGTGAGGGCCGTCGAGGTCGAGCTGGAGGCCACCGAAAGCCGGATAGCGGAAACGTTCGGCAGCGATCTGGCGTCCATCTTCCATGCCCATTCGGTGATCCTTCGAGACTCCTCCTTTGCGCGCAGGATCGACCAGACGATTCGGGAAGACCGAGTGAACGCCGAGTGGGCCGTACAGGCGGTAGCGGACGACCTCGGCGAGAAGTTCGCGCAGGTCAAGAGCCAGCATCTGCGCGAGCGCGGCGAGGATCTGCGCGACGTCACCCGCTACCTTCTGCGCGCCCTGGCCGGCAAGAGAAGCAGCCCCGGCGTCGGCGTGGACTTCGATAGCAATGTCGTCGTCGTCAGCCACGAACTGACGCCGGACGAGGTCCTGCGCCTGGGCCGTCGTGGCGCCGTGGGCTTCGCGATCGAGGTCGGAGGCGCCAACTCCCACACGGCGATCGTCGCCCGCGCACTCGACGTTCCCCTGGTCACCGGCATCGTGGACATCACGAACCGCGTTGCCGATGACGATCCGGTGATCGTCGACGGGGAAGAAGGATGCTTCACGCTGCACCCGACGCCTGAGACCCTCGAGCTCTACGGGGTCCTTCAGCGTCGCCGCCGACAGAAGGAAGAGGTGCTCACGACGGCAGCGAGAAAACTGCCGGCACGAAGCCGCGACGGCGTCGGAGTCGAACTGCTCGCCAACGTGGAGATTCCCGAGGAGTTCGAGGACGTGCAGCGCTTCGGTGCGGCCGGCGTCGGTCTCTACAGGAGCGAGTTCCTCTACCTCGAGAAGAGTCCGGATCTGCCCACGGAGGAGGAGTACCTGGCCGTCGTCGGGGGGCTCCTCGAAGCTCTCGCGCCTCGGCCGGTCGTGGTCCGTACGCTCGACCTGGGCGGAAGCAAGACCGCACGCGGCCTTGACGAACTGGAGGAGGAGAACCCGGTCCTCGGCCTGCGCGGCATCCGGCTGACTCTGGCTCGCACCGACATCTTCCGCAGCCAGTTGCGTGCCCTGTTTCGCGCGGCTGCTTGCGGCAACCTGCGCATCATGGTCCCGATGGTGACGGCGGTGGAGGAGATCCGGGCGCTGCGCAGCCTCTGTGCGGAAGTCTGCTCCGAACTGGCGGCTGAAGGAGTCGACCACCGGCGGGACGTCGAGATCGGCGCCATGGTCGAAGTGCCGGCGACGGTTCTGATCGCCCGTCAACTCGCCGCCGAGGTGGACTTCCTGTCGATTGGCACGAACGACCTGATCCAGTACGCGCTGGCGGTCGACCGGACGAACGAGCAGGTGGCCAGTCTCTACCAGCCCTTGCATCCGGCCGTTCTGAGCATGATCCAGCTCGTCGTCGAGGCCGGTCGGCGCCAGAGGGTGCCGGTGGCCCTCTGCGGCGAGATGGCGGCCAGCCCCGAGTGCGTGCCCCTGTTGCTTGGCCTGGGCCTGCGTGAACTCTCGATGAGTCCGCGGAACATTCCGCTGGCCAAGGAGGTCGTCCGCACGGTGGACGTCGGCGACGCGGAGGAGCTAGCCAGACGCTGTGTCGCCGCTTCGACCGCCGGCGAAGTCCGGGCACTTCTCGCCGGGGCTCGCGCGTCAGCGGTCTAAGGGGACCCGCGGCCCGCCGGCTTTCGGCCGCGGGAGTAGTAATCTCCGCGCCGTGGAACGCTTCTACATCGAGACGTGGGGCTGCCAGATGAACGAACTGGACAGCCAGCGCATGGCCGGGCAGTTGATGCAGCAGGGCATGATGCCGACGCGCGCACTCGAGGAGGCCGACCTGATCCTCCTGAACTCCTGCTCGGTTCGCGAGAAGGCGGCCCAGAAGGCCTACTCCCGGCTGGGCGAGTATCGGCTGCTCAAGCGCGACCGCGAGGCTCTCAGGATCGGATTCTGTGGCTGCGTCGCCCAGCAGGAAGGCGAAGAGGCGTTGCGCCGGATTCCCGATCTCGACTTCGTCGTCGGTGCCGGCCGCGTAGGGGAACTCGGGTCGGTTCTCGAACGCAGCCGCAACGGAGAGCGCGTCCTGGCGGTCGGCTTCCCGGAGGACCGTCCGTACGATTTCGAGGCGATCAGCCGGGACACCGCCCACAAGGGCATGGTGACGATCATCGAGGGCTGCGACAAGCGCTGCACCTTCTGCGTCGTCCCGAACACAAGGGGAGCGGAGCGTTGCCGGCCGATGGCGGACATCCTGCGCGAGATCGAGCACCTTCTGGACTACGGCTTCGTGGAGATCGAACTCCTGGGGCAGACCGTGAACCACTGGCGCGAACCCGAGCCGCCGCTCGGCAGCGGCCGGCACCGGGACTTCGCGGACCTGCTCAACGCAGCCGCCGTCCTGCCCGGCCTGAAGCGCCTGCGCTTCGTGACCTCCTATCCGCGCGACTTCACCGACCGGATGATCCGCGCCGTAGCCCGCCACGAGAACATCTCGCCCTACCTTCACCTGCCGGTGCAGTCGGGATCGAACCGCGTGCTGCGCCGCATGGGCAGGGGATACACGGTGGAGGAGTATCTCGCGCTGGTAGACCGCCTGAGAGCGGCACGCGGGGGCCTGGCACTGTCCACGGACCTGATCGTCGGTTTTCCGGGCGAGTCCGAAGAGGACTTCCAGCGCACCCTGGAGCTGGTCGAAACGGTACGTTTCGCGACGGTGTTCGCGTTCAGGTACAGCCCCAGGCCGAACACGGCGGCCATCCGGCTACCGGCGTCGGACGAGGTGTCCCGGGAGGTCGCCGACCAGCGGTTGCAGCGTGTCTTCAAGGCACAATCCGCGATCCAGCGCGCGCTGAACGAGGAACTCGTGGGCTCGGAGTTCGACCTCCTCGTTACCGGCTGGAGCCGGCGTGCCGGACACCAGTCCGGGCGAACGGACTGTCACCGGATCGTCCACTTTCCGGTCGCCGACCGGCCCGTGGAAACCGGCTCGCTGGTACGGGTCCGGACCCTTCAGGCCTACGACCACTCCCTGATGGGCGAACTTCTCGCCAGTGGCGTAGGATGACCGGGATGGCGGCGGACGAGGTCAAGGCTCAGTCGACCCGCGGGGAATCCGAGGACCGGAAGATCCCGGCCGAGGTTCACGGTCTGATGATGGAGCCGAACTCCAACCAGCCGATCGTGATCCTGAGGCTGCACGAACATGACCCGGAAGGGAGTTCGGTCGTTCCGATCTGGATCGGCATCTTCGAGGCGGGCGCCATCCAGCTTGCCATCGAGGGCAGGGACCCCGGCCGGCCGATGACTCACGATCTGCTGAAGAATGCTCTCGAACTGGTGGGCGCCGAGGTGATCGAGGTGGTCGTGAGAGCGATCGAGGGGAACACGTTTCTGGCGGTGGTCGAGCTGGTCGAGCGAACGGGCGAGCATCGCCTTCTCGATGCAAGGCCCAGCGACGCCATTGCCCTCGCCCTGCGCGCCGGTGCGCCACTCTTCGTCCGGCAGTCGGTGGCCGATCTCGCCCGCGTCAAGCAGTCCGACGAGCACGCCGGCGAGGTCCCCACGGCTGGAGCGGACGAGAAGAAGATGAAGAAGTGGCTGGAGGAACTCGACCCGAAGGCGTTGGGAAAGTACGAGATGTAGCCGGCCGATGCCGACGAAGGAAGGCGATACCAGACCCGGCGCTGCGCACACTGTCGGGGAAGTTCGCCGTCCCGACGGCCGACCGGTCGGCCGGATGGTGCCGCTGGCCCGAATTGAGCCCGACCCGGATCAGCCTCGCCGCGAACTCGGAAGTCTGGACGGCCTGACCGCCTCGATTCGCGCCAGGGGCGTGCTCGAACCGATCCTGGCGCGGCCGATCGACGAGGTCGGCCCTGACGGGGAGGCCTGCCGCCGCTACCGGATCATCTCCGGAGAACGTCGTTTCCGCGCCGCGCGGCGGGCCGGACTCAGGGAGGTTCCCTTGATCGAGATGGACGTCTCGCCCCGAGACGCCCTGGAGATCGCCCTGGTCGAGAACCTCCAGCGAGCCGATCTGACGCCATTCGAGGAGGCCGAGGGCCTGCGAACCCTGGTCGAACGCCATGGCTACACCCACGATCGGGCCGCTGTCGCGGTCGGCCGGTCCCGGGTCAGCGTGACGGAATCCCTCGGGCTCCTGCGCATGCCCGGAGGCGCGCGCGAAACCGCCGTCGGGCTCGGCGTCGCGTCGAGCAAGTCCATTCTGCTCGAGGTGATGAAGCTGGGCTCGGAGGCTTCGATGATCCGGATGCTGGAACGGATCGCGGAGCACGGCCTGACGCGCGCGGAAGTTCGCGCCGAGATCCGGAAACGGCGATCCCTCGCGGCTGAGCACCAAGCAGAGGCCGCCGCGGCGGAAACGGTCGGCGCCGGGCAGGAGGCCGGGATGAAGGCTCACGTGTTCCGGTTCCGGTCGGGGGATGAGCGGTTCAGCGTGTCGCTCAGTTTCAGGCAGGAGGTCGTGGAAGAGAACGACCTCATCCTGGCTCTCGAGGAGCTTCTGGCCGAGCTTCGGCGAGGCCGGGACGAGACGGGACCGTAGGGCTCGGCGCCAGAAGGCCGGCGCGAGGTCGTTGCCGCCACCGGTCGTTCGCGCATGGCCGGAGTCTGATAATGTCCATTATGTAAACTTAAGCAAGGAAGCCGGCCGCCTGTGGCCGATGAGTCAGAATGGCGGCTGAAACCGCGATGTACCGACTCCTCGACCGCTACATCCTCCGTGAGACGACGGGACCGCTCCTTCTCGGGCTCCTGGTGTTCACGTTCCTGGCCCTCATGCAGGAGCTCTTCCAGTACGCGGAGATGATCATCGGCCGCAACGTGGAGGCTGGGGCCGCCCTCCAGCTCCTGGCCTACAGCCTGCCGCATATCGTCGTCCTGACGATCCCGATGGCCTTCCTGTTCGCGATCCTCATCGCGATCGGCCGCCTGGCGGCGGACAGCGAGCTGGTGGCGATGAGGGCCTCGGGTATCAGCCTCTGGGCGATCTACCGGCCGATCCTGCTCATGAGCCTGGTCCTCGCGGCTCTGACCGGCTATCTGAGCACGGTCACGCTACCCGCGGGCAACAAGGCGATCAGCGACCTCCGCCTGTCGATTCTGACCCGAAACGTCAGTCAGCAGGTCAAGCCGAAGGTCTTCTACGACCAGCTTCAGGATCGGGTCCTCTACGTCTTCGAGACTCCCGAGAACGACGAAGGCTGGCGAGGGGTCTTCCTCGCCGACGCCGTGCCGGGCCCGGAACAGCAGGTGATCGTGGGCGAAACCGGCCGGATCAATCTGAACCAGTCGACCGGCCAGGCGGTCCTTCGGTTCGGCGTCGCCGACGTCCACGAGGTGGACACGAACAACCCGGGCGCCTACCAGCTCCAGCGACTCAGGGACGCGAACATCGCACTCGAGGACAGCCTTTTCCGGCAGGAAGAGCGACTGGTACTGGCGAAGGACGTCCGTTCCATGACTCTCCCCGAGCTCTTCGACCGGACCGTGGAGCCCGGAAGAACCGCGTCGGAGCGGAACAGGGCGTTGGTCGAGATCCACAAGAAGTTCGCCATCCCGGCGGCCTGTCTGGTGTTCGGCCTCTACGGAATCCCGCTCGGTTTCCGGAACCGGCGGGGCGGCCGCTCTTCCGGTTTCCTCGTGTCGGTCGGCATCTTCCTCTTCTACTACGTCCTGCTGGGGAACGGAGAGGAGGCGGCAGCGAGCGGTCAACTTCCCTCCTGGCTGGCCATGTGGGCGCCGAACATCGTCCTGAGCGTCCTCGGCACCTTCCTGCTGTGGCGCCGCAACCGGGACAAGAGCCTGATGATCAGCGCTCTCGACCGATTTGCGCAGGATCATCTGTGGCGGCGCTTCGCTCGCCTTGGGCGCCGGCGGGAGATCCTGGGACGCAGGCGGCGCGCCCGGGAGCACCGGCTCGCGCGTGTGCGGCCGCAGTCGCTGGTGTCCTCCCCCACCCCGGCACGCGTGAAGGTCCGCGTGGAACCACCGACCTTCCGCTTCCCCGGAGTTCTGGACCGCTACATCTTCGGCGTGTTCGTTCGGGTGCTGGCCGTGACGATCGTGGCCGCCCTTGCCGTCTTCATCGTCTCCGACTTCACCCAGCTCGTCGACGAGATGCTCCGGAACAATGTCCGTTCCGGTGTTTTCGTCGAGTACTACCAGTACCTGTCCCTCCAGGTCTTCTACGACAACGCCCCCGTTCTCGTCCTGGTCACGACTCTCGTCACGTTCGGCCTGCTGTCCCAGCGCAACGAAGTCGTAGCCGCCAAGGCGCTTGGGTTCAGCCTGTTTCGACTGGCCGTGCCGGCCCTGTTCGCGGCGGTCGGCGTCGCCCTCCTGAGCGCCGCGCTGGAGAACTCGGTGCTACCGGCCTCGAACGCGAAAGTCGTAGAAATGAGGGACCGGATACGGGGCGGTACCGGCCCCGTCAAGAGCTATCACCGGGCCGACCGTCAATGGCGTTTCGCCCAGGAAGAGAACGGTGGCGGCTACATCTACAACTACCGGCACTACGACGCGGACCGGGCCACGTTGCGGCGCCTCCAGGTGTTCCGTTTCGACGCTCAACACAGGCTCACCCGGCGTCTCTACGCGGCCGCGGCCCGACACGTCCCTGGCGACGGCAAGGGCCGCTGGGAACTGGTGGATGCCTGGATTCGGGAGTTCGACGGCCTGACAATCACCAATAGCCAGCGATTCGCCGGTCCCCAGCCGGTGGATCTCCCGGAGGAGCCGGAGTTCTTCAACACGGAGGTGAAGTACGCGGAGCAGATGAACCGGCTCGAACTCCGCCGCCATATCGACGAACTCGTGGCAGCGGGAACGGACGTGCCGGAGCTGGAGATGCAGCTCCACAACAAGACCGCGATGCCTGTCGTCAGCCTGGTGATGGCCCTGGTCGCGCTGCCTTTTGCCTTCCGCCTCGGCCGCCAGGGCGCGCTGTACGGCATTGGCATTTCCATCGTCGTGGGAATCGTGTACTACACGGTGATCAGCGTCTTCACCACCCTGGGTCAGTCCGAGGTCCTGCCGCCGCTGATCGCCGCCTGGAGTCCCAACGCCCTGTTCGCGACGCTGGCGCTCTACCTCTTTCTGGGCCTACGGACCTGAGGTCAGGCGACCGCGCGGCGAAGGGTGGGGACCCGGTCGAGCTGCTCCCAGGGGAACTCGGACCGCCCGAAATGGCCATAGGCCGCGGTCTGGAGGTAACGCGGCTGGCGCAGACTCAACCCGTCGATGATCGCAAGCGGTTCGAGGGCGAACTCACTCGTGACGATCTCCTCGAGTAGCCGGTCCGTAAGACCCTCCCGGGCGGTACCGAAGGAATCCACGTGGACCGAAACCGGCTTTGCGACACCGATGGCGTACGCCAGTTGCACTTCCAGCCGATCCGCCATCCCGGCCGCGACGAGGTTCTTGGCCACGTACCGGGCCATGTAGCTGGCGGAGCGGTCCACCTTGGTCGGGTCCTTGCCGGAGAACGCGCCACCGCCGTGGTGACCGACGCCGCCGTACGTATCGACGATGATCTTGCGTCCCGTCAGTCCGCAGTCCCCCTGCGGACCGCCGGTCACGAAGTTGCCGGTGGGATTGACGTGGAGCTTCGTCTTGCGGGCGCCGTCCTCGCGATACAGATCGTTCGGCAGCGAGGCCCGCGCCACATGTTCGCGTACGACCCGCTCGATCTCATCCTGCCCGACGCCGGCTGCATGCTGAGTGGAAACCACGACCGTGTGGATCCGGTGGGCTTCCCCATCGTCCCCGTACTCGACGGTGACCTGCGACTTGCCGTCCGGACGCAACCAGTCGAAGTCCCCCGAACGGCGCAATTCGGCAAGCCGCCGCGTCAGGCGATGCGCCAGCTCGATCGGCAACGGCATGAAGTCCGCCGTCTCCCGGCAGGCGTAGCCGAACATCATTCCCTGGTCACCGGCGCCGCCCCTGTCGACGCCGAGGGCGATGTCCGCGGATTGCTCGTCGAGCCGAACCTGCACTTCACAGTCGTCGGCGCCGAAGCCGGCCCCCATGTCGCCATAGCCGATGTCGCGGATCGTCTTTCGCGCCACGGCCTCGTAGTCGATCTCGTCGTCGCCGGAACGAAGCGTGATTTCACCAGCGAGCACCACGAGGTCGGTGCTGACCAGCGTCTCGCACGCCACTCGGGCCCTCGGATCCCGGCTCAGTGCGGCATCGAGGACGGCGTCCGAGATCTGGTCCGCGACCTTGTCGGGATGTCCCTCGGTCACCGACTCGGAAGTGAACAACCGGCGCATTCCGGTCGCGGGCCTCGACATGGGCCGCGACACTAGCAAGTTCCTGGGCAAAATCCACGCCCAGGGACTTCCCTCGCCAGCCGGCGCCGAGCCATAACATCGCCAGCGAGATGATCCGCAGCCGGAACAATCCGCAGGTCAGAACGATCCGGCGACTGCGCAGCGCGCATGGGCGGAGGAACGCCGAACTCCTCCTGCTCGAGGGCCCGCACCTGGCAGCGGCCGCCGCCGGGGCCGGTCTCACTCTGCGCCACCTCCTGGTCACCCCCGACTTCCAATCCCGGCATGGCGATCTCGTAGATCACATCGAGCACGAGTCCGGCGCACGCGCCGCCGTGATCGATCCCCAACGTCTCCGCGAGCAGGCGGATGCGGATGCTCCCCAGGGAATCGCGGCCGTCGCCGAACCGCCTGGCACCTGGAAGACCGCCGAGAGCAGAACTCCCATACTCGATCCCGGCCTTCACCTCTACGCTGACGGCATCCAGGATCCCGGCAACCTCGGCGCCATGGCCCGATCCGCCGAAGCCGCCGGCGCGGTGTCCCTGCTTCTTTCGCCAGGCACCGCCGGACCCGGCCACCCCCGCGCCCTCCGAGCCTCCGCCGGCAGCCTCCTTCGCATGCCCCTGTGCACCGATGTCGATGTAGACCGCCTTCCGTCCGATATCCGTCTTCTCGCCCTGACCCCTCACCCACCGGACCACGGCCGGGTTCCCACGACGACACTGTTCTCAGATGACGGCGTCCCGCCGGGCCTCGTCCCCACCGACCCGATCCTCCTCGCCGTCGGCAGCGAGAGCAGGGGCCTCTCGCCCGCTCTCCTCGCTCGTGCCGACTCTCTCCTGGCCATCCCCATCGCCCCGGCTGTCGAGTCCCTCAACGCCACCGTCGCCGCGTCTCTCGCCCTGTTCGAACTGCGCCGCCTGCTCGAACTGGCGCAGCCTTCCTGCCGCTGACGGGTGACTAGCCGGGACGTCTCGCTAGCAGCAGGCGGGTCAGCGCCGGCGCGACGTCATGGAGGTCGGCGACGATGCCGTAGTGGGCGACGCTGAAGATGGGGGCTTCGGGGTCCCTGTTGACGGCGACGATGACGCGGGAGCCACTCATGCCCATCAGATGCTGGATCGAGCCGGATACGCCGAGGGCGACGTAGAGGTTCGGGGCAACGATGTGGCCGCTCGATCCGACCTGGTGCTCACGGGGCAGCCAGCCGTTGTCGACCACGGGCCGGCTCGCTCCGAGTTCGGCGTCCAGCGCCGAGGCCAGGTCGGCTGCGACGGAGACCTCGTCCGGGCCGCCGACGCCGCGGCCGGCGGTAACGATCCGCTCGGCACCCGGCAGATCGACGCCGCCCGCGCCTGCCGCTTCACGGCCGAGAATCTCCCGTTCCCGGTGCCGTTCGACGTCGGCCGGCCGACCGACCTCGAACACCCGCTCCGGCAACTCCACCGGATCGTGGCCGCCGAACGCGCCGATCTGGACCGTGGCGACGACAAGTCGCCTCTTCGGTCGCACTTCGGCCCGCAGCCTGGCCTGGAGGATGGCCCGGCTGAAACTGAGGACGCCGCCAGCATCGAGCGTCGCCGAGCTGACCGAGGCGACGTAGGCGGCGCCAAGCCGTACCGCGAGTCGTGGCGCGTACTCCGCCGACTGGTAGGTGTGCGGGAGGAGAACCACCGTCGGCGCCGCCGGATCCCCGCCGCTCTCCCGAGTGATCAGAACACGAAGCGCCTCCGCGTAGAGCCCGGGCGAGTAGGGACCGAGACTCTCTTCGTCGAGAACGGCGACCCGGGAGTTGCCGCCGAGAGCCCGTCCGCAGGCACGAACTTCCTGCGTCCCCGGTCCACCGCCCGCGCCTTCGACCAGCCATACGACCGCTGCCGCCGAGTTCAGAGCGCCGCCTCCCGTTCGAGGTGTGCGAGCAACTCCTCCGCTGCCGCCTCCGCCGAAACGCCCTCGATCACCACGCCGCCGGCGCCGGCAGGCGGCAAGCTGACGGATTCGGTTTCGGTCCCGGCGCCTGCGGCTCCCACCAGGCCCGCATCCACACCCGAGCAATCCTCGCGGTGCAGCGGTTTCCTGCGCGACTGAAGCGTTCCCCGCAGGGAAGCGAACCGCGGCTTGTTGATGCCGGCCTGAATCGCCAGTACGGCCGGCAGGTCCAGCCTCAGAACCTCGTTCATACCGCCCTCGAGTTCCCGGACGACGCGTACCGACTGCTTGCGGGAGTCCAGCTCGACGGCCATGACCAACCAGGCGTACGGAACGCCCAGGATCTCGGCAATCACCGCCGGAGTCGCCGCCTGCCCCAGGTCGTCCGACTGGGCTCCGGTGAGCACGAGGTCGCAGTGAACTTTCGCCAGTGCCGCCGCCAGAGCGCATCCGTCGGCCAGGGCATCGCCTCCCTGCAACGCCTCACCGGCCAGGTGCACCGCGCGGTCGGCGCCCAGCGCCAGGGCCTTTCTCAGGGCCTCTTCGACCCGCGGCGGACCGAGGCTGAACACGACCAGCTCGGGCCGCTCCTCGCCGCGCGACACCTGCGCTTCGGCCAGAAGGAGCCCTTCCTCCAGCGCGCAGAGGTCGCAACTGGAGATGACCCAGTTCAGATCGCTGTCGTCGATCTCTCTTCCGGAGTCGGCGATCCGCAGGTGGGAGTCCGTGTCCGGTACCTGTTTGATGCAGACGCCGATCCTCAACCTCTCCTCCCGAGACCTGTCTCCGCGGCAACCTGCCGGGCGCGCGAGCATAGCGCCGCGTCCGCGGCTACCGAAGCAGGCGCCTGGGCGGCTCCGCGAAGCCATAGACGTCTGTCTATCTGTCTGGTAGTTTTGCTTGCGGTGCCTTCGTTCGCCATTCAGCTCGCAACGATGACCGGCGACTCCGCGGTCATCCACTTCTTTCTCCGTTCGGGCCCGGTGGCGAAGATCGTTCTCGGCATCCTGGTGCTCATGTCGCTTTCGTCCTGGTACGTACTGCTTCAGCGCCTGCTGCTGTTCCGGCGCACCGGCCGGCAGAATCGGAGTTTCCTGGCCCTCTTCCGCAAGGCCGCCCGCTTCAGCGACATCGGCAAGGCCGCGTCGGACCATCGAGCCTCCTCCCTGGTCGGACTGTTTCAGGCCGGCTACCTCGAGATCGATACACAGATCAAGGCGTTGCGGGAGCCCCACGGAGACGACGAGGGCCTGCGCCTGCAGTCGCTGATGGGCCTGGAACGGACTCTCCGCCGGGCCGCCAACGTCGAACTCCGGGTCCTCGCACGGAACACGTCCTGGCTGGCGACGACCGCCGCGGCGGCTCCCTTCATCGGCCTCTTCGGCACGGTGTGGGGAATCATGATCGCTTTCAACGACATTGGAACCTCCGGCACGGCCACGATCACCGCGGTCGCTCCCGGCATCGCCGAAGCGCTGGTGAACACGGCCGCCGGCCTGGTTGCCGCGATTCCCGCCCTGGTCGGTTACAACTACCTGGCGACCAGGCTCCGCCAGTTGCGCGCCGAAATGGACGACTTCACGCTTGAGTTCCTGAACCTGGCCGAACGGAACTTCGGCTGAGCCAGCTCCCGGAGGGAACAGGATGGCGTTCTTCCAGGACACCGACAGCGACGATTCGGTCCTCGCCGACATCAACGTCACGCCCCTGGTGGACGTCATGCTCGTCCTGCTGATCATCTTCATGATCGCGACGCCGATGCTGCACCAGGGGGTCGAGGTGACGCTGCCGGAAATGGAGTCTCCCGCGTCGCTGGCCATCCGGGACGAGGATCCGATGATTCTCACGATCGCCCGGAACGATCTCGTCTACATCAAGGACGAACCGGTGGCCACGGCGCTGCTGGTCGACCGGCTGCTCCCGATGCTCGAGCTCCGCAACTACGAAGCGGTGTTCGTCAAGGGAGACGAGGACGTCCCCTACGGAAGAATCATCGACGTGCTCGACGTTCTTGAGCGTGCGGACATCCATCGGGTGTCTCTCGTCGTACAACCAGCGGATTGAGGCCCGGGGACCTTTGCAGAACCAGGACGACCGCACGCTTCCGCTAGAACGCGCTCTCGCGGGCCGGGAGCGGCGCGGCCAGGGTCTGAGCCGGCCCTGTCTGGCGGCGTCGCTGGCCCTGCACATCACTCTGATCGGCGGGCTCCTGTTCGGACCCGGGCTGTTCGCCGAGCGGACCCAACTGGAACGGCAGCCGCTCGAGATCGTCCGTCTGCCGACGATCCGGCCGGAGCCCATTCCGCCGCCACCGCCTCAGGAAGAACCGGAACCGGAGGCCGTTCCCCAACCCGAGCCCGAACCGGAGCCCGAGGAGCCGCCGCCTGACGTTCCGACCCTCGCCCCCGAAGCGCCGGAACCGGAACCGGAGCCCGAACCGCCCCCGCCGGAGCCGGAGCCCGAACCGGAGCCGGAACCGCGCCCGCGGCTGGAGCGGCCGTTTCAGCCCGAACGCACCGTGGACGACTCGCTGGCGGGTTCCGACGATGCCGAAGCGCCGACGTTCGGCTACGACAGCGAGGACTTCACGTACGCCTACTACACATCCCGGCTGATGGCCGCGATCAAGGCCCGCTGGACAAGACCCCCGATCGAGGGGGTGGAGGCGGTCGTCTTCTTCCGGATCGCGACCGACGGCACCGTCAGCGACCTGGAGCTTCTCCTGTCGTCCGGGGTCACGCGATTCGACAATGCCGGTTTGAGGGCGATCGAACTCGCCTCGCCGGTGCCGCCGCTGCCGGTCAGCTTCCGGAAGCCCAGCCTGGGTGTCACGATGACGATCCGGTGACGACACAGGAGCCAACGATGAGAGTTCCAATCCTTCACATGATGGTCCTGGCCGCGGCGCCCTGCGTCCTCGCCGTGTCTCCCGTCCTGCCGCAAACGGCGCCGGAAGCCGCCGCCACGGATCCCGCGCCCCTTCCGTCGGACCTCCAGCTCGTTCTCGAGCCCGACGCGGAGGTGCGTCTGAATCTCGCGTTGCCCCGCGCCGGACGCCCTCCCGGCGCGAGACCGGAGTTCCTCGACGCGATGGGCGAACTCGAGCAGACCCTCCGCGAAGATCTGGCTTTCACCCAACTGTTCGATGTCCAGGGTCCGGAGGTGCTTTCCGCGGTCCGTTTGAGCGGCGACCGCGCCAGAGACCTCGAGCAGTACCGCGCGTACGGCAACGAGGTCGCCCTCCTGACGGAGTTCAAGCTGAACGGGGACGAGTTGATCCTCGAGGGGCGGGTCTACGATCTGGCGAGCGGCCAGTTCATCCTCGGCAAGCGGTTCAGCGGGGGCATCGATCTGGCACGGCGCATCGCGCACGCCCTCTCCGACGAGATCGTCCTCTACTTCACCGGTCGCCGCGGCATCGCGATGACGTCGATCGCCTTTGTCTCGGACCGGGAAGGCCAGGCGAGCAAGGAGATCTTCCTGATGGACTACGACGGTCACGCCCAGCGCCGGATCACTGGCCACATCTCGACCAGTCTCTCGCCGGTCTGGGCGGTCGACGGCAGTGGACTTGCCTATCTCTCGTACTTCCAGGGACGTCCCGGCGTCTACTGGGCCGACCTGACGACCGGCCGCAAGACGCCGATCGTCTTCGAGGAGCAGCCGGCGTACTCCCCGAGCGTCTGCCCGGACGGCGAAACCGTCCTCTTTTCCCGCCCGGTCCGCCGCAGCGGAAAGAGCAGCACGGAGGTCTTCTCCATCGAGCGCGGAGGCGGCTCCCCTCGGCAGATCACACGCTCGAGCGGCGAGGACACGAACCCCGACTGTTCACCGGACAGCCGCCGCATCGCCTTCACCTCCAGCCGCTCCGGAACCCCGCAGATCTACGTGATGAACATGGACGGCAGCGATCTCCAGCGGGTGACCGTCAATGGCCGGTACAACGAAGGGGCCTCCTGGCATCCCGACGGCAGCAAGCTCGTGTACGCCCGACGGTCCGAACGCGGCGACCGGTTCGACATCGCCGTTGTCGACCTGGTGACCGGTCAGGATCAACTGCTGACAGCCGCGCCGGGCAGCCACGAGTACCCGACGTTCTCCCCCAATGGCGAGTGGATCGTCTTCGAGTCCCGCCAGCGCGGACGCGGTCGCCAGATCTACATCATGAGCGGCGACGGCCGCTACCTGCGCCAGGTGACCACGCGCGGCAACAACTACTCGCCCTCGTGGTCCGGCTACTTCGACTGACGTTGAAGGTGCGCCGGAGAATCCGCTGTTGCCGCCCGAGCACCGCTCTGGTAGTGTCCGTGCAACCGAAACGTCTCAGGTTTCCAGGCTTTAGGAGTAGTCCCCGCATGTTGGCCAGAAGGTTCTCCGCACTCTTCCTGTCGGCTCTCGTTCTGCTGGCCATCGGCGCCTGCAAGAAAGCCGAACCCGAACCGCCACCGCCACCGCCACCGCCGGCTCCCGCGCCAGAGCCGCCGCCGCCGGAACCCGTACCGCCACCGCCGGAACCACCCGTCGAGCCGGGCTACGTCTCGCCGTGGTCCGAGGACATCGTGGAAGCGAACGAGGAAGTCCATGAGAAGGGTCTCCTGGGCGACGTCTACTTCGAGTTCGACAAGGCGACACTGACCGACACGACACGGTCACAGCTCGGCAAGAACGCCGACTTCCTCAAGAGCCAGGACGGCGAGGACTTCGTCATCACGATCGAAGGTCACTGCGACGAGCGGGGCACGAACGACTACAACCTGGCCCTTGGCGACCGCAGGGCGAACTCGGCACGCGACTACCTCACCTCCCTCGGCATTTCCGGCGATCGCCTGAAGACGATCAGCTACGGAGAGGAGCGGCCACAGTGCGAGGAGTCGAACGAGGACTGCTGGCAGCTGAACCGGCGCGCCTACTTCCGCGTAACCGACCGCATGTGACGCGGCTGGCGCGAGAACGCGCCAGCCGGATACTGGCGGGTGTTCTGCTGGTGCCGGCGTTCGCCTGCACCTCGTCGACCCAGTTGACGGAACTGGAGGCCGGGCTGGCGGCCCTCGAGCAGCAGGTCGCTTCGTTCCGATCTCAAACGCCCACCCGCGACGACCTGACCGTCGTCGCTGGCGCCGTCGAAGAACTGCTCGAGAGCGACGTCAGCGCCAGGGCCGATCTGAAGGAGGATCTCCGCCAGATCATCGCCGAGGTCGAAGCCCTGCGAACCTCGACCCAGGAACAGCGCCGGACCCTCAACGCGTCTCTTGAACGAATCGGGCAGGTGAGCGACGAGTTCGACCTCCTGCAGGGCCAGCTTGAGCGCCAGGAAACGATCCTGGCCACGCTCAGCGAGCAGCTCGAGGCCAGCCGCCAGACCCCTCCCGCCCAATCCGTGGAGCCGAAGACACTGTATGACGCCGCCTACCAGCACTACCTGAGCGGAGACTACGAACAGGCAGCGACCGGCTTCGAGCGGTACCTCGAGACCTTCCCCGACGGCGAGGACGCGGACAGCGCCCAGTACTGGCTTGGGGAGTCGTACATGGGACAGGGCAGGTTTCGCACGGCGATCGACGAACTCGGTCGGGTCGCTGAACGCTACCCCGCGAGTGACAAGGTCGCGAGTTCCATGCTGCGCATTGGCGTGGCGCACATAGAACTCGGCGAACGCGAGCTGGGCAACGAGATGTTGCTCCGCGTCAGGCAGGAGTATCCGGACTCGGACGAGGCGGCCCTTGCCCTGCAGCAACTCGACAACCCAGCCGACCAACTGTAAACTGCGCCGCCGGCGCCGGTTACCCCCAAGGCTCGGCCAACCCGAACCCTACGGCCCCCGAGCCCGGAGAGAACAAGAAATGGCGAACAGCAAGCAGGCCGAGAAGCGCATCCGGCAGTCCCTCATCCGGCGAGATCGGAACCGGGCCGCGATGTCCAGACTCCGCACCTCGATCAAGCAGCTTCGTACCGCCGCGGACAGCGACGTCGCGAAGGCGCGCGAGCTTCTCCCATCGACGCTGAGCCTGATCGACGCGACGGCCCAGAGGGGCGTGATCCACCCGAACGCGGCGGCCCGACGCAAGTCGCGCCTGACCAGGCTCGTGAATCGTCGTGCCGAGGCGGCCGCCAGGACAGCCGCTGCCGAAACTTCCGACTGAATCGTCAGCGGCGGCGCGGATCGTCGTTAACGCCCCGAAACCCCTCGCAGGCTCGGTGTTTCGGCCCATCCCGTCCGCGCGGCGGAGCGTACGCTCGAGCACCGGCTTCGCTGCATTCTCCAGCGCACGCTCCTGGACCTAGAATCCCTCGAGCAGGTCCGTCACCATCGTGTCGGCAAAGCGTTCAGCGCTGTCTTCGATGGCGAGGTTCTCGCGGTCGAAGAAATCGCTGTCGGCGCTCTCGACCTCGTAGCTCTCCTTGAACTGGTAGCGGTCGTTCCCCCAGATCACCTCCCCTTCCTCCCCGGCCGGCGAGGAAACGCGCCGGAAAGAAACGTCGGTGACGATCGCCAGTTCGTACTCCTGGGCGCGGCCGTCGCTCGTGAACGTGATCGGCGCCACGCGGAATGCCGTCACCGCCCCGCGAATCACCGCGTCCGCCTCGTTCTCGGTCGCCACCAGTTCGAACCGCGGCCTCGTCACCAGTTCGTCGGCGATCGCCTGAGTGAGGAACTGCTCGACTTCGACCCGAGTGGTCCGGTTCTCGAACGGCTGCAGGAACACACGCCGAATGTCCTCGGGAATGTTGGAGGCCTTGCCCACCAGGGTGTAGCCGCAGCCGGCCAGCGCAAGACCGGCGGCAAGGACCGAAACCACCGCCACGAGTCGCACCGGCCATGCCGCCTTCATCGCCATCAGCCTAGCAGCAGGTTCAGCGGCTGGCATCCCGGCCCAGGGTGGCCAGCAGAGCGTCCAGGATGCCGTTGACGAACCTCCCCGACTGTTCGGAACCGAACTTCTTGGCCAGCTCGATCGCTTCGTCGATCACCACGACGGCGGGCACGTCCGGCTGGTGACGCAGCTCGTAGACGGCAAGCCGCAGGACATTCCGGTCGACCAGGGGCATTCTCTCCAGCCGCCAGTTCTCCGCCTGTTCATCGATCAGCGCGTCGATCGATTCCTGGTTGACGAGGCTGCCTTCCAGGAGTGTGCGCGCGTAGTCCAGCGCCAGCTTTGAGGCGCGCAGCGTGGAGCCCGCGTCGGCGGTCTCCGCGCGGAACGCATGGACATCGAACTCGCGGACCAACTGCGGCGGCTCCAGCCGCCCGACTTCTCGCTGGTAGAGCATCTGCAGCGCCATCTCACGGGCCTGCCGGCGTTTTCCCGCCGGGGCGCGGCCAGTCCGGGCCGCCGCGGCTCCCGTCCCGATCATTGCCCCGTCCTGATCATGACCTCAACGACCGCAGCAGAACCGCCATCTCCAGAGCGGCTTCCGCGGCCTCCTGGCCCTTGTTGCCCGCCTTGCCGCCCGCCCGGGCCGCCGCCTGCTCCGCGTCATCGCAGGTCAGAACACCGAAGCCGACGGCGAGTCCGGTGCGTGCCGTGACCCGCGCACATCCGGCCGCGCACTCGTTGCAGATGTAGTCGAAGTGCGGCGTCTCTCCCCGGATCACCGCTCCAAGCGCCACCAGGGCATTGAACCTCCCGGTATCCGCCAGGGCGTCCAGAGCGGCCGGCACCTCCCAGGCGCCAGGGACCCGGACCAACTCGATATCCTCGTCCAGGACACCGTGCCGCCGCAGCGCCTCTCGCGCGCCGGCGATCAGTCCTTCAACGATGGCGCCGTTGAATCGCGCCGCGACCAGCCCGAGCCGGAAGCCGGCCGCATCGACTGCGGTCTTCACGTCGTGCACGGGCCGTCACCAGGGGGTGGATGGTCGGGACGGCGAGATTCGAACTCGCGACCCCCTGAACCCCATTCAGGTACGCTACCAGACTGCGCCACGTCCCGACCGAAGGGCATTCTCTATTGGATTGCGGCCTTTTGGCAACACGGTAGTGCCGTACCACGTTCACCACTAGTCGCTTTCGGCGCCCGCCTCCGGTCTGAGTTCGGCGGCGAGCTGACGAGCCTGAGCGACCAGCGCCGCGACTCCACCTTCCAGCCGCTCGACGCGTCGGGCGAGAGCCCCGATCTCGCTCGTGTCGACGGGCGGAGCCTCATCGACCGACGAACCCTCGTCGACGGCCGCGTCCTCCTCCACCTCCTCCGCCTGCGACTGACCTCCGTTCAGCCCGTCCTCCCTGACGGGAAGCAGGGGCCGGCCGCGGAGCCGGCCGTCCTCCAGTTCCGCCGCCAGCTTCTTCTTTGCCCTTGAGATCGAGTAGCCCTCGTCGTAGAGGAGCTCCTTGATCCGCCGAATCGTCTCCAGATCCTCGGCATCGAAGTCACGGCGGCCCTCGCCGGCCTTCCTCGAGGCCAGGGCCGGGAACTCCGTCTGCCAGTAACGCAGTACGTAGGGCTGGAGATCCAGCCATCGGCACGCATCGGCGATCTTGTACTGCTTGGGAATGAGGAGCCTTCCGGCTACGCGTCAAGTACGCGCGAGCGCGACCGAGAATTCTCTGGCCGCCTTCGGCGGCGGCGAGTCAGAAGACCCGCGCACCAGGAGGGCAGTTTCCGGCTGAAGTGCGACCGTACGAAACGGGGATTATACGAAACGCGAAGATCCACGGCTTGCGTCGGCGTCGCCCGCCCGCTCCCGCACGACGATCCGAAGCGGCACTCCGTCAAGCCCGAACGTCTGCCTGATGCTGTTCTCGAGGTACTTCCGGTAGTTGTGGCCACGCTTGAGACGTCGGTTCGCGAACAGGAGAAAGGTGGGTGGCGCGCCGGCCACCTGGGTCGCGTAGAAGAATCTCCAGGGCCTCCCGCGCTCCGCCGGCGGTTGATGACGAGCCACGATCCGGCGAACTTCCCGGTTGAGTTCGGATGTAGGCACCCGCAGGCGATGCCGCTCACCAACGCGGTCGAGCGCGGGCACGACGTTCCCCACTCCCCGGCCGGTCAGCGCGGAGACGTTGACCCGAGGCGGTTTGGCAAACAGCTCGGAGACCCGTTCCCAGCCCTTCTCCAGGCGCTCCCGCCTCCCGTCATCCATCAGATCCCACTTGTTGCAGACGACGACGGCGGACCGGCCGGCCTGCCAGGCGACATCGGCTATCGCAAGATCGCCGGAAGCGATGCCATCGCTCGCGTCCACGACCAGGACCACGAGTTCCGCCCGCTCTATCTGGCGGCGGGCGAGCATCACCGCCAGATCCTCGGGAGCGTCCTGGACCTGGGAGCGCCGCCGGATACCCGCCGTGTCGACGAGGAGGTAATCTGAACCGCAGTCGCGCTCCAGCAGACTGTCGATCGGGTCCCTGGTCGTGCCGGCAGTGGGAGAGACGAGCGTCCGTTCCCTGCCCAGCAGGCGATTGACCAGGGAGGACTTGCCGACATTCGGCCGGCCCACGACCGCCACGGGCGGCGCGGGCGGCACGACCGCGCCGGAAGCCGCCGGAAGATGTCCGGCGATCTCCTCGTGCAGGGACTCGAAACCGGCGCCATGCTCCGCCGACAGGAGCACCAGCCCGTCACCACCCAGGGCGTAGAACTCGTGGTAACCCTCCCTGGCGGCCCGGGTATCGGCCTTGTTCACAACGATGAGGATTGGCCGGCCACGGGTCCGGAGACGTTCCATGACCTGTTCGTCCGCGGCCGCCAGCCCTTCCCGTCCGTCCACCACCAGTAACAGCAGGTCGCTCTCTTCGACGGCGAACTCGACCTGCTGGTTCAGGCCCAGCGGATCGTCCCCCGGAACCAGACCGCCCGTATCGATCAACTCGACGGCGCCCTGACCCTCCACGTCGAAACGCCCGACAAGGCGGTCTCGCGTGACGCCCGGCGTGCCGTGGACAATCGCCTGCCGGCGACCGATCAGCCTGTTGAAGAGCGTCGACTTGCCGACATTGGGGCGACCGACGATGGCGATCGCGGCGGGCATGGAGAAAAGACGGCGGCGCTGCTACGACTCGAACTGGTGCTCGATGCGCCGATCGATCACCATCCAGCCCTCGTCGCGTCGCTTGAACTGGTAGCGGACGCGGTAGCGATCCGTGGCGGACGACAGCAACCGTTCCGTGCCGCTCGCGAGCGAGTCAATGTCCCAGACCTCGATCGTCGTCACCGCCGCGTTGGAGTACCGCCAGACGTTGATCCGTTCGATCTCGAAACTCTTGAGCATCGGGCGCAGGGTGCGGCTGGCTTCCATCTCGAGATCGTGGACGCGTTTCCTGACGGTGGCGATCTCCTTGGGCACCGCGCCCGAGGCAAGCGCGTCAAAGTCTCCGTTGGCGTAGGCGTTCCCGAGCTTGGGCAGGTAGTCGGCCAGGACGATCTCGATCGCGGTTCGATCTTCCTCGGAGGCGCCGTCCGGCCCCGTCTCAGCGCAACCAGCAGTTCCGCCGGCGAGAAGAATGGCCGAAACGACGACCGTCGGGGCGGACGCCCAGGGGAGACGGGCGAACGAACACACCTGGGTTGAGATGCTCATGAGATGAGACTAGCAGCCTGCTGCCACTCTGCTGCTGACGAGCCGATATGCGGATAGAATCCCGCTCCGGCTGATTGCCGCGGCCCGCGAAAGTGGCGGAATTGGTAGACGCGCAAGATTCAGGATCTTGTGGTAGCAATACCGTGGGGGTTCGAGTCCCCCCTTTCGCACCACGGCCCGCTCAGGTGTAGATGGCCAGCGCGCTGTCCCCGTAGCGCTTGTGCCGCCGCAGCCTGAACCTCCCGGCTGCCGCCGGCGGCGAGTGCCGGCTGGAGTGCTCCAGGACGATCTCGCCCCCGTCCACGACCACCGCGGAGACGACGCCGAGCAACTCGCCCACTCCGGCCGCTTCGTAGGGCGGATCGATGAACACGAGGTCGAACGCGGCTTCCACCTCCACGACTCTCTCCAGGTCCCCCGGCAGAACCGCCGCGGCCAGACGCAGATCGTCCGCGCCGAGCGCTTCCCGGCTCTCCCTCATGCAGGCCTGAGCGCGGGAACTCCGATCGACCGCCAGGGCGAAGCCGGCGCCGCGGGACAGGGCTTCGAACGAGACGGCTCCGGAGCCGGCATAGAGCTCCAGGACGCGACTGCCGTTGACGCGATCGCCCCAATGGGAGAACAGGGCCTCGCGCAAACGCGCCTGGGTCGGGCGGGCACCCTCCGGAGCCGCCAGCCGGCGCCCGCGCCAGCAGCCGCCAAGCACCTTCACGCCGCCCGGGCGCTTCGCCGCGGCGGACCGGCGACGGCTCATCCGCCGGGCGACGGGGACAACGGCAGGCGGTACGCGAGCCGGCCGCCGACGATGGTGTAGACGACCTGGGTGCCCGGGATCTCCTCCTCCGGGATGGTCATGATGTCCCGCGACAGGACGGCCAGATCGGCGTACTTGCCGACTTCCAGGCTTCCCTTCGCGCCCTCCTCGAAAGCCGCATAGGCGGCGTCGATCGTGTAGGAGCGCAGGGCCTCTTCGCGAGTCATCCGCTGGTCCCCGTAGAAGACCTCGCCATTCGCCATCCGGCGAGTGACCGAGGCATGGAACGACGCGATCGGATCGACATCCTCGACCGGGGCGTCCGTGCCGTTCGTCACCACGGCGCCGGAATCGATCAGGTCCCGCCAGACGTAGGCGCCCTCCGCGCTTCGCTGCTCGCCGAGACGATCCGGCACCCAGGGCCCGTCAGACGTGCAGTGCACGGCCTGCATCGAGGCGATCACGCCAAGTTCGGCGAACCGGGGCACATCGTCCGGATGGAGGTGCTGAGCGTGCTCGACACGCCAACGCCTGGTTCGGTCGCCGGCCAGGACCCGTTCGAACAGGTCCAGAGTCTCTCGATTGGCCCGGTCACCGATCGCATGGACACAGAGCTGGAAGTCATGTTCACGCGCCAGCCGGGCGGTTTCCTCCATCACGTCGAGACTCGTCGTATTCAGACCCGCCGACTGCGGCATGTCCTCGTAAGGATCGAGCAGCCAGGCGCCGTGCGACCCCAACGCCCCATCGATCAACCGCTTGATCCCCCGAACCGTGAGGAAGCCGTTGCCGCGGTCGATCATCCGATAGCGACCAAGCCTCTCGGCCAACGCCTGGTTGCTCTCGCTCACCATCACCCAGAGCCGCAACGGCAAGGCGCCGTCGTCCGCCAACTGCCGATAGACGTCGATCAGCCCGAAACTGGAACCGGCGTCCTGGAAGCTCGTGATGCCCTTGGCCAGGCATTCTTCGCCAGCCAGCCGCACGACCCGCTGCGCGTAGTTCGGCTCGAGAGTCTCGGAACGCAGCCCGGCGACGAGGGTCTCGGCGGTCTCCCTGAGGGCGCCGGTCGGCTGACCGTCCGCGTCCCGTACGATCTCCCCGCCTTCCGGATCGGCCGTCGCGGCATCGATGCCGGCCAGCTCCATCGCCCTCGCGTTCGCGAACGCCATGTGGCCGCTGGCATGACCGAGAAGCACGGGGTTCTCTGGAGACACCGCGCTCAGGCCGTGGTGTGTCGGCAGTCCCTGAACCGCCGGAACCGGCGGCTCGGACCACTTCGACTGGTGCCAGCCCCTGCCCAGGATCCAGGCTCCCGGCTCAGCCTCCGTGACTGCTTCCGCGACCTGCGCGACGATCTCGTCCCAGGTTCGCGCCCCATCGAGCGCCAACTGGAGCCGGGCCTCTCCAACGCCCCAGAAATGGCCGTGTCCTTCGATGAACCCGGGAACGGCCAGCCGCCCCTCCAGATCGACGACCTCCGTGTCCGGCCCGATCCACGAGCGCGCCTCGCCGCTCGAGCCGACGAAGACGATCCGACCGCCGGCAGCGGCAAGCGCCTCTGCCTCCGCCGGAGCCGCCAGGGTCACCAGACGGCCGTTCAGGACCACCAGGTCCGCCGGATCCGGACCGCCTCCCCCACAGCCGGCCAGAACGACTCCGAGCAGCGCCCCGAGGACCGGGCCGCAGCGCACACCGGCACTCGGATCCATCATCCCGGCGGGATGCGCAACGTCTGGCCGACGACGATCCGGCTGCCCCGCAGGCCGTTCGCCCGCTGGATCTCCGCCGTGGACGTTCCGAACGTCCGCGCCAACTGGCTCAACGTGTCGCCGCGCCGAACCCGGTAGACGACTTCCTTGCCCCCCGCCGGGATCCGCAGGCGCTGCCCGGCATGGATCAGGTCGGGCCGGCGCAGGTCGTTCGCCGCCACCACCGTGGCGACCGTCACACCGTACTTGCCGGCGATGCGATTCACCGACTCGCCGCGCACCACGACGTGGACGATCTCGGTCCGAGCAGGTTGCTCCGTCTCCGGAGCCCTCTCCTCGGGCGGATCGACCGCGGCTCGCCGGATCGGCTGCGGCGCCGCCCGACCGGATCCGGGTGCCGGGATCCGAAGTCGCTGACCGACGTAGATCCGGTCCGCCCGCGGCAGGCGGTTGGCGCGCTGGATCGCGGAAACGGAGGATCCGAATCGCCGGGCGATCGCCCCCAGGGTGTCGCCCCGCCGCACCCGATAGCCGAACGCCGCCTGCCGATCGGGCTTTCGCTCCGACGGCAACTCGGCGTAGGCCAGTTCGAACTGTTCCCCCGTTCCTGCCGGCACCCGCAACGGATACCGGGGCGGCACCAGCAGGGAGCCGGCAAGCACCGAACGGTCGAGGGCCGGGTTCAGCTCCGCGAGATCGTCCATGTCCACGCCGGTGGCGGACGCCAGGTCGGTCAGGGCGACGTAGCGCTCCCGATCGACGACGTCGAACCGGATCTCGGGGAATGGCTCGACGCCGGGGAAGTAGCGTTCACGCTCCGCGTAGACGATCACTGCCGCCAGGAATTCGGGATAGAAGTTCCGGGAGGCGAAGCCGAACGTCCTGGACCGGTACTTCTCGGCGATCACGCCGATGTCCCGCGTGTCCAACCGCCGCACGGCCCTCGCCATGCCGCCGGCGCCGTGGTTGTACGCGGTCAGCGCAAGCGGCCACGCCTCCAGCGACTCGTGGTCCCGACGGAGCTTGCGAGCCGCGCCTTCAGCCGCGAGCAGGACATCCGAGCGGGCATCGACGGCCTCGTCCATGTGCAGGAAGGCCTGGCCGGTCGAAGCGGTGAACTGCCATGCGCCCGACGCACCGACCTTGGAACGGGCGCGGTAGTTGAACATCGACTCGACGAAAGGGAGGCAGCCGATCTCGACCGGCAGGCCGTACTCCGTGAGAATTCGCCGGATCCCCGGCATGAACATCCCGGAGATCTCGATCGCCCCCTCGAAACGGTTGCGCAGCCCTCGCTGCGAGCGGATCAGGCCGGCTGCTCTCCTGTACTTCGCCCTGCCCCCGTCGATGTGCTCCATGCGACCGGGTATGGCGCGGAGATCCGCCGGCAGACCCGACGCCGGCCGTCCCGCCGCGAGATCGCGCAGCGCCTTGGCGATCCGGTTCATCTCGGCGCGAACGCGCCTGATCCGCGTCCGGTCGATCTCGAGTTCGGACGAACCCATCGCCCGCAGGTCGCCCATGTCGACGACGCTGTAGACCACGTCCAGGTGCCGCTCGTCGTGCAGGATGACCTGATCGCTGCTGTAGGTAGCGAACACGTCCTTCCAGAACTCGACCGCGGCCTCGAGGTTCTCCGGCAGCGGGAACAGCTCCGGATCGATCGCCGGGTGGTAGCGCTCATCGGCCGCGGCTACCGACGCGATCAGCACCAGCGCCGCACCGCCAGCCAGGACCAGCCCGGAGAACCGGGCGCCACTCCTTCGGTCGCTCTGCATCGAAACCCGTATCTTACTGAAAAACAGGGACTTACGCATTTCCGAGGGTCGTCGTGCCGGATTCGCTGACGGCGGCGATCAATACCGGTAGTCGTCCCGCTTGTAGGGCCCGTCCACCGGCACGCCGAGGTAGGAGGCCTGCTCCTCGCTGAGCTCCGTCAATCGGACGCCGAGATGGTCCAGATGGAGGCGGGCAACCTCCTCGTCGAGGCGTCTCGGCAGGAGATACACCCTGTTCTTCCGGGGCTGATTCCCTTCCGACCGGGCCGCGCGGTGCAGGTCGATCTGGGCCAGCACCTGGTTGGCGAAGGAAGTCGACATGACGAAACTCGGATGGCCGGTCGCGCAGCCCAGATTCAGCAAACGGCCTTCGGCGAGAACCAGGAGACTCCGGCCGTCCGGGAAGATCCACTCGTCGACCTGGTCCTTGATGTTGCGGTTCGTGATACCCGGCAGCCCCTTCAGACCGGCCATGTCGATCTCGTTGTCGAAGTGGCCGATGTTGCCCACAACCGCCTTGTCCTTCATCCGCGCCATGTGTCCGGCGGTGATGACGTTCCGGTTTCCGGTGCAGGTGACGAAGATGTCGGCGGTCTCCACCACGTCTTCCAGGCGCGCTACCTGGTAGCCCTCCATCGCGGCCTGGAGAGCGCAGATGGGGTCGATCTCCGTGACGATCACCCGGCAGCCCTGGCCGCGCAGCGACTGCGCGCAGCCCTTGCCGACCTCGCCGTAGCCGCAGACGACCGCCGCCTTGCCGCCGAGCATCACGTCCGTGGCGCGGTTCAGGCCGTCGATCAGGGAGTGTCGGCAACCGTAGACGTTGTCGAACTTGGATTTCGTGACCGAGTCGTTGACGTTGAACGTCGGACAGAGCAGCGTCCCCGCTTCTTCCAGCTCGTACAGGCGGAGAACTCCGGTCGTCGTCTCCTCGCTGATTCCCCGCAGCCCGCCGGCCATCCGCGTGAAGTAGTTCCCGTCCCAGGAGCGGACGCGCCGGATCAGATCGAGAATGACGCCCCACTCCTCGGGCTCGGTCTCGGGGTCGAACTCGGGCACGGCGCCGTCGCGCTCGTACTCCGCGCCGCGGTGGATGAGGAGCGTCGCGTCGCCGCCGTCGTCGACGATCAGGGTCGGTCCGCTCGCGTTCGGCCAGTCCAGCGCGCGCAGCGTGCACCACCAGTACTCCGGCAGCGTCTCTCCCTTCCAGGCGAACACTGGCACGCCCTTCGGGTCCGCGGCGTTGCCGCCCCGCTCCGGCGGGCCCACGACCACCGCCGCGGCCGCCTCGTCCTGGGTCGAGAAGATGTTGCAGGACGCCCAGCGCACCTCGGCGCCGAGGTCGATCAGGGTCTCGATCAGCACCGCCGTCTGCACCGTCATGTGCAGGCTGCCGGTGATCCGCGCGCCGGCGAGCGGCCGCTCCGCGCGGTAGCGCCCGCGCAGCTCCATCAACCCCGGCATCTCGTGTTCGGCGAGTTCGATCTGCCTGCGGCCGGCATCGGCCAGCGAAAGGTCAGCGACGCGAAAGTCGAGACCGCTCGAGGCGGGGAACAGCTCCCGCGCGGTGCCGGCCGTTGTTTCGGAGTGGTCGATTCGCGTATCTGCCATCGTCATCGTTCAGGACCTCCCAGGACCTCCCGGATCCTCTGGCTTCAGTGCGGGGCTGTCAACCACGCCCGCCCCGAGCCACGGCGTCGGCGAGCAGTTCGTAGGAGCGCAGCCGCGCCTCGAAGCCCGGGCAGATCGTCAGCACGACGAGTTCGTCGACTCCGAGCCGTCCGGCGAGCTCGCGCGCGCGAGCGGCCACCGTGTCCGGCTCTCCGACCAGACTGCGGGCCCGCATCCTCTCGATCACGGCCCGGTCGGCGTCCGTGAACTCGTACCCCTCCGCTTCCTCCAGGCTCGGGAACGGTCCCGGTCGGCCTTGCGTCAGCCGGATCCACCAGAGGGATCGGCTCAGCGACTGACGCCGCGCTTCCTCCTCCGTGTCCGCGACCATCGCGCTGACGCCGACGCTCGCCCGCGGCTCGGGGTGTCGTTCCGACGGTCGGTACTCGCTCCGGTAAAGCTCGAGCGCCGCCTCCGCGTCGCGGGGCTGGATGAAGTGGGCGAAGCTGTAGGGGCAACCGAAGTGGGCCGCGAACCGCGCGGAGCCGAGGCTCGAGCCAAGCAGCCAGACCTCCGGCTGGGTCTCGCCCTGGGGCATCGCCCGGACGCCGTTCAGCCGAGCGTCCTCGTGACCCCGGCCCAGGTAGCCGAGGAGGTCGGCGACCTGCTCCGGGTAGTGCTGCACGCCGAGGCGTCCCGGCCCGTGCGCGAGCAGGTGGGCAGTGAAGCGGTCGGATCCGGGCGCCCTGCCGATACCCAGGTCGATCCGGCCTGGATACAGGGTCTCCAGCATGCGAAACACCTCGGCCACCTTGAGCGCGCTGTAGTGGCTCAGCATGACCCCGCCCGAGCCCACGCGCATGCGGCTGGTCGCCGCGGCCACCTGGCCGATCAGGGCCTCGGGCGCCGCGCAGGCCAGCGACTGCGAGTTGTGGTGCTCGGCCAGCCAGTACCGGCGATATCCGAGGCGATCCGTCGCTCGGGCCAGTTCCACCGCCTCGCGGATCGCGTCCGCCGGCGTGCTCCCGGCCCGCACCGGGCACTGATCGAGAACGCTGAGCGCCAGCGGCGGCGGCGCCTCAGCCACTCAGTATGCCGTGGAACGCCGGAAACGCTCCACTACTCTGCCGTTCTCTCGCTCAGCGCGCGCCAGCAGCCGCGCCGCCCACTCCTTGCGCTGCTCGTCGACGGCGGCCGGATCGTAGCGATCCACCATCGACCCGAACTGGCTGATGTGCGCCGCCGAGGCCCGGGCCTTCGTCTCCGCCACTTCCGTGATGTCGACGGTGTAGTTCGGATTCGCGCTGTAGTAGAAGAACACGAGCGGCACGCTCCAGGCCTCGAAACCCTCCGCCTCCAGCTCCGGGAAGTACAGCCGCCAGCGCGCCGCGCGGATCGCGTCGACCGTGATGATCGCGCCCGAACGGTGATCCGACTTGTGGTACTGCTCGAAGGGCGAGCCCGGATCGACGGAGAACAGGACATCGGGCTGGAACCTCCGGATCTCGCGGGCCACCTGCCGCGTCAGCTCGCGGCGGTCGACGTACTCCAGCATGCCGTCGTCGTGGCCGAGCCAGACGATGTTCTCCTTCGGGATGCCGAGAATCCGGCATGCCTCCTCCTCCTCGGCCCGGCGGATCGCCTTCAGGCGGTCCTTCGTCATCGAAGGATCCCGGGAACCGGCATTGTCCGTCGTGTAGACCACGACCTGGATGTCGTTGCCGTTGGCCGCCAGGATGGCCAGTGTGCCGCCGGAGGTGAAGGTCTCGTCGTCAGGGTGCGGCGTCACGACCAGGATGCGACGGCCGGACCAGTCCTCGATCCGGTCATCTCCCTCGTAGGTCGGCTCCGGGCGAGAGACCTGGGCCTCGAGCTGCGTCACCGCGAAGACGGCGACCACGGCCGCGAGCAGCAGCCGCGCCACGGTCGAAGACAACGCTGTCGTGGGGCCTTTCGCGCCCGCCGGGACCATTGCCTCAGTATAGTGAATCCATGGCACTCCCCCGGCTGCGTCGACGACTCGCCACGACCCTGCTCGCGCTGCCGGCTGTCGCTCCCGTTCCTGCGGCCGCGCAGCAGGCGGAAGCACCGGATTCCCCGGCCGCAACGATCGCCGAACGGGTGGACGTGAGCATCGTGAACATCGACGTTCATGTCACGAATCGCCGGGGTCGGCCGATCGCCGACCTCACGGCGGCCGACTTCGAGGTCTACGAGGACGCCCAACGGGTCGAGATCACGAACTTCCTCAATGCCGCCGCCCGTGACGACCTGGAGTGGACGGACGGGGGCGAGCTCGAGCCGCCCACGGACACCGATGCGCCCCTCATGGTGGCGCTCTACGTCGACCGCTACCGGACAAGCCACGGCAACCTGCTTCGGATCGAGGACGACCTTGCCTCCTTCCTGAGCGCCCGACGCGATCAGGAAGGACGCATCCGTTTCCTGCTCGCCACGGGAGACCCGGAACTGAACGTCCGGGTTCCCTTCAGCGACGACCCGCAGGAGCTGCTTGGCGCCCTGGAGCAACTGCGCGAGGAGCCGCGTTCCGGCCTCCACGACGACGATCTGCTCCGCCGCCGAACCCTGAGTGAGATCCGGATCGCCTACGAGACCTGCATTCAGCCCCCCGCCAGCGACTTCAACCCTGGCTGTGTTCCGTGCATCGACACCTGGGGCGCGCTTCTTGGCGCCGCGAACCAGTACGCCGCCGAGATGCAAACACGAGCCGCAACCTCGGTCTCCGCACTTGCCGAACTCACGACCGCGCTCGGCGGCCTGCCGGGCCCCAAGGCTCTCGTCTACGTCAGCGATGGATTGCCCCAACGTCCTGGGGCGGACCTGTTCCACTACCTGGGCCAGATCTGCGCCGATCGCCGGTCCGAGACCGATGCCCTGGAGCGGGAATGGGACGACACGACCCGCTTCAATCGCTTCAGCGCGTTCAGCAACGCAAACCGGGTCACCATCTACCCGGTGGACGCCGGCGGCGTCCGGGCCTCGTCGTCGGTCGATCCGACCCTCGCCGGCGGGGTCGCCAGCGTCGAGGGCTTCGGCGGCACGAGTGACTCGAGGTTGTCCACCGTTCTCGTGCCCAGCACCGAGAACGACCGCCTGCGAGTCGACAACCTGCAGGGGACACTGAGCCTGCTGGCGGACGAAACGGGCGGGCAGGCGGTCTTCAATCAGGCGAATCCGGCGGATGCCCTCGAGGACATCGCGGCGGACTTCGGCTCCTACTACTCCCTTGGCTACCGGGCCCCGCCAGACCGGCGCCATCCGATCCGCCAGATCGAGGTCCGCCTGACCAGCCCGAGACAGGGCTGGCAGGTGCGCTACAGGCGCTCCTACGTTCTCAAGTCGGACGACCAGCGGCTGGCGGACCGGCTCTTTGCCGCCCTGAAGCTCGGCGAGCAGACCAACCCGCTTGCCGCGGAGGTGACGTTCGGAGAGCCTTCGCCGGCCGTCGACGCGGGTCGGAGCACGTTGCCGGTCGAGGTGGAGGTCCCCGTCTCGGCGGTCACCTTCCTTCCCGGACCCTCCGGCACGTCAGGAGCGGTGCGCATCTTCCTCGTCGCCGAAGCCGAAGACGGCCGCCGCACGCCAATGCGGCAGAAGACCCTTGCCCTGAGCGAGGCTCAGCTTCAGGCCGGTCGGCCGAACACCGTCGTTGTGAACGTGGATCTCCCGCCGGGAAGGTTCGCGGTCGCGGTCGGCGTCCGTGACGAAGCGTCGGGCCGCGGCAGCTACCTGGTGAGGGACGTCGAACTTCCCGCCGCCGTCAACGGTCCCTGAAAGCCTCGACATCTTCGGCGCTGGTCAGGACGTCCAGGCCGGTATGGATCGGATCATCGACCGGCGCACCGTTCACCAGCTCGAGCAGCACTTCCATCGACCGATAGCCCATGGCGTACGGGCGCTGCCCCACCTGTCCGTGGCTCAGGCCCTCGGCCAGCAGGTCCAGCTGCATTGGCAGCACGTCCGCACCCATGATCACGAGGTCCCGGGAATCGATCCGGTCCCGGTACGGTTCGACGGCCTGCCGGTAGGCCTGGTCCACGAACTGCGGGAAGCCGCCGGTGATCGAGAACACGTCGAGGTCTGGCTCGGAGGCCAGCACGTCGGCCATCTGCTGGACGGCCAGCGGAAAGTCGTCGTTCGTGTAGAGCGGGCAGGCCGCTACCTCCGTCCAGCCGTTTCGGCCCTCCAGCCGTTCACCCGGCGGTGCGGCCGAAGCGGTACCCGCCAACGTGTCCCGGAGCCCCTGCATCCGCTCGTTGTGGTTCATTGCCGCGGCGCCGCCCGACTGAATGCAGATGCGGCCGCCCTCAGGCTTCAACTCCTGGAGCAGCTTCGCCTGCTCGACGCCCATCGCACGGTTCTCCGTACCGATGTAAGTCGTGCGCAACCCGGCGTCGTCGACCAGGAGATCGGAGTCCCAGGTGATCACCGGGATCCCGATTTCGCGAGCGCGCGCCAGCGCGCGCGCCATCGCCGTCGCGTTCGAGGGCGACACTGCGATCCCGTCGACCCGGCGGGTGATCAGATCTTCGACCACCTGAACCTGGTCCGCCTCCGTGTGCTCGCTGGGACCGATGTACAGGCAGTCTACGTCCTCGAGGTCCGCGGCCGCCTGCATGCAGCCGTCGCGGGCGAGGTCGAAGAACGGGTTGTTCATCGCCTTCGGCACCAGGGCGAAGGTGTAGCCGGAGTCTTCCCGGGCACAGCCTCCCGCCGACAGGGCAAAGGCCAGAGCCACCACGACACCACGATTCATCGGCCGGCCCGTCTCATTCGCTCGACGAGCATAGCGACGATGATCGATCCCCCGATGAAGGCCCCTTGCCAGTACGGGTCCACACCGAGCAGCAGCAGGCTGTTGCGGATCAGTTCGATCAACGCCGCGCCGGCCACCGCGCCGAACGCGCCGCCTTCCCCGCCCATCAGATTGGCGCCGCCGATCACGGCCGACGCGATGATGCGCAGTTCGTAGTTCTGGCCCAGCGCGTTCGTGACCGCTCCCAGCCAGCCGATCATCAGGATCGCCGAAACCCCGGCAAGCAGGGAACTGAGCACGTAGACGGTGAGCTTTACCCGAGCCACTGGCACGCCCGCCAGCCGGGTCGAATCCTCGTTACCGCCGACCGCGAGCACGTGCCGCGCCAGCCGGCTGTAGCGGAACCACGCCGCCGCGCAAAGCGCCGCGACGGCAAGCAGCCAGACCGGACTCGCCACTCCCAGGAAGCGGCCGCCGCCCAGCGCGAGCAGCAGGTCCTCGTCGGGACCGAAGTCGTGGATCATCCGGTTGTTCGAGATGACGAGCGCCAGCGACCGCGCGATGCTCAACATGCCGAGCGTGACGACGAAGGGCGACAGGCGGAAGTACGCCACCAGCGAACCGTTGACGAGCCCGCACAGCAGGGCGCAGCCGAGTCCGGCCGCCGCCGCCACGATCAGCGGTTGCCCCGACCCCAGAACGAGACCGGTGACGATTCCGGCAAGTCCCATGACGGAGCCGACCGAAAGGTCGATGCCGCCGGTGGCGATGACCGCCGTCTGCCCGAGGGCGATCAGCCCGATGAACGCGAAGTTCCGGCTGATGTTGAAGATGTTGTCGGCGCTCGCGAACGGCTCGGAGACCAGACTCATCACGCCGGCCAGAGCCGCGACGGTCAGAGTCACCCACAGCGACTGCGGCGCTCGGAGGAGGCTCCTCACGCGGCTTCGAGCGCGCCGGTGATCAGCGCGGTCACCTCCTCCGGCGACGACTCCGCGACCGGCTTGTCCGCCACCTTTCGCCCTCTTCTCAGCACGACGACGCGGTCCGCGACCGCGAAGACGTCCGACATCCGGTGGGAGATCAGGAGCACCGAAACGCCCTGGTCGCGCAGCCTGCGAATGAGCTCCAGCACCTCGGCGATCTGACGCACGCTGATGGCCGCGGTCGGCTCGTCCAGCAGCATGAGGCGGGGCGCGCTCAGCCGGGCCCGGGCCAGCGCCGTGGCCTGGCGCTGCCCTCCCGACATCCTCCGCACGAGATCGTCCGGGCGGGTGTCGGAACCGAGCTCGTCGAACAGTTCGGCGGACCGCTCTCGCATGGCGGCGTGGTCCAGCACCGGCAGGATCCCGAACAGCCTGCGGTGCACCTCGCGGCCCAGAAACACGTTGGCCGTCGCGGAGAGGTTGTCGCAAAGGGCGAGGTCCTGGTACACGGCCTCGATGCCATGCTCGCGCGCCGAGAGGGGCGTCAGTTCGACCGGCTGGCCCTCCCAGCGGAGCTCGCCCGACGTCGGCGCGAAGTTCCCCGCGACGATCTTGAGCAGGGTGGACTTGCCGGCGCCGTTGTCGCCCATCAGTCCGACGACTTCACCCGGGGTGAGTTCCAGGTCGACGCCCTGCAGCGCCTCGACCGCGCCGAACCGCATGCCGACCGACCGGAGTTCAAGCATGGAACGACCCGGTCGTCAGCCGGTCAGGCGTCCGAAGTAGCCCGGTCCCTGGGTCCAGACGTACCAGGCCATGAAGCCGGTCAGGAACAGCGTCACGCCGACCATCAGTGCCCACCACAGCCAGCCGCGGGTCCCTTCCGGCCGGTCCTCTCCCAGATAGCCGCGCTTGCGCTGCAGGATGACGAAGCCGATGTAGGCGGCGGGCAGGAACAGGCCGCAGACGATGTTCGTCGGCACGGCCAGCCAGACCGCGATGTCGCCCCAGAACACCGGCCCGAGCACGCCGGGCGCGGGAAGCAGCATGGCCAGCCGGTGCTTCCGGCTGCCGAACTCCCAGCCGAACAGCTCGCAGGCCACGAAGCCGGTCGCCAGCATGTGCAGCGTGATTGTCGACAGCGCCATGCCGAGCACGCCCAGGTCGAACACCACCCGTCCCACCGCGGGTCCCGCAACCGCCGCCAGGGACTGCGCGGCCTCGACGGGGCTCAGCCGCACGCCGTCGTAGGCCGGGTCGAGGTGAATCGTGTTCGCCGCGGCGATGAGCATCAGGCTCGCGGCCAGGACGTAGGGCACGAAGGTCCCGGTCCACAGGTCGAACCTGGCCAGCGACCTGTGCTCCCTCGACCAGCCGCGGGCGAGCAGCGAGTACGGGTAGAGGAACACCATGTTGATCCCGACCGCGGCCGACAGGCCGCTCAGGATCACCGTCACGCCGAGCACGCCGTTCCGCTCGCCGGGGACCGCGAAACCGACGAAACCGCGGAAGAGGCCCCCCCAGTCCGAGACTCCCGTGCGGATCACCACCCAGGCGAAGCAGACGACGATCCCCCAAACCATGTAGCGCAGAAGCCGCTCGTAGACGCGAATCAGCTCGGGCCGCCGGCCGTAGAGCGACGAGATGAGCACGGCCCAGACGAGGACGACAAAGCCGAGCCCCGCCGCCGGCAACCCCTCGATCCCCGCGGCCTCCCCGAGGTCCACCAGCACCGCGGAGGCCAGCGAGTACTGTGGGAAGTGCCAGACGATCGACGCGATGAGGGCGCCCAGGGCCCAGCTCCAGGCGAGGGGCGCCCCAGCGAAGCGGCGCATCGCGTCGAACGGCCGCATTCCCGTCGACAGGGTCTGGTGGGCGACCGCGGAGAGCATGACCAGCCCGAGCAGCATGGCGAGCGGCGCGACCCACAGGAGCTGGTAGCCGAACACGGCCCCGGCGAACAGCGCGGAAGCCGCCGTCCCGCTGCCGAGCGTCATCGCGCTCTGCATGTAGCCCGGACCGATCAGCCCGGCAAAGGCGCGCCAGCGCGCCGTCCGCGGCGCCTGCTCCAGTTCGGCCAATTGCCGTCGCTCGGCGGCCAGGACCGCCGGGTCGGGGGGGTGGGCCATCCGCAGGCCGACCCGCAGGTCGTCCCGCTCGGTCGCGGACAGGCGATCCACTCCGTTCGCCGATTCCATGTTCGGTCCTCCGACGTCGGGCCCCCGCCCTGCGTTCGTCAAGGCTGCAAGGTCTTCTCCGGCATCGTACACCCTGCGACCCGCTTCAGCTCGATTCCGTCGAACCAGGCGTCTCCCAGGTCCGCGCCGTCTCGAACCGCCCGGACTCTGACCGCGCCGCGGTCCGCTACGGCCGCCCCTGCGGCCGTCATGCCGCTTTTCACCGCCCGCATCCCGAAGTCGATGCCCGGTCGCTTCCGCCTACCGCGACGCCGCGCCGGCGAGGCAGGGCGACGTGAAGGCCGCGGTATCCACGATCGCCTCCGCCGGCCGGCCGGGCTCGTTCTGGTACGACCGCTGCTCGCCGGAAACCGTGTCGGTCACCGTGATCCGATAGCCCTGATCGGTCGTCGATGCGGCGAGCACCCACATGTGACCGCTGTCCTCGCAGCCGTCCAGGACCTTGACCAGGATCTCCCAGTTTGAGGAATCCAAGAAGCTGAACAGGCCCGAATCCTCCGTGCGCTCGCTCACGACGCGAGCGGCCCCCGATCCGCCGTCGCCGCTCCACCAGTCCGCCTTCACCTCCCGACGACGCCTGGCCAACGCCAGGGACCAGCGTCAAGAGACGCTGGGCGTGCGCCGAGGAAGTCGGCAGCAGCAGCGACAGCATCGCCAAGGCGCTGGCTGCGACCCACCGAATCACGGGACCTCCACCGAGACGGTGAGGTTCCCCGTACCCGAGCCGAACCAGCCTTCCGGGTCTCGCACCATTCGCCAGGAGAATGTGTGGCTCCCCGGGGATTCCGGCGCCGTGATCGGGAACTCGAGGACGACCGTCTCGTTCGGCGCCACGCTCCTGGGCAGGGGCACCCGCCGCAAGTCCCGGGGGTCGCCGTCCTGCGGATTCTGCAGGCCGAGAGCGTAGGCCCCGAACGGCGTCCAGGTTGACGTTCCGGTGTTCCTCACCGTAAGCGTGACGTTCCCGCCGCGGCCGGTGGCCATCCTCGATGGGAGACCCAGAATCGAGACGATGGCGGCGTCGTCCCTTGCCGCTTCGTCTATCGTGATCAGGAAGGAAAGCGCCGCGACGCTACCCGTCTCGTCCGTCGCCGTGTAGGTGTAGCGCGTTGCCGGCCGGGGCGTTGAGGGGGTCCCCCAAAGCACCCGCGACGCCAGGTCGAACCTCAGCCCGGCCGGAAGGGCCGGCGTCAGGCCATAGGCCACGTCGCCCACGCCGCCGTTCGCCCCGGGAAGCGTCAAAGGGGTGAGAGGTTCGTCCCGGACCCACGTCTGGTCGGGAACCGTCGCGCCGCGGAAGGACGTTTCCCTCGCCTCGACCGGGGGCCGCAGCACCGGGAGTTCCTCCGGAGTCCCCTCCACGACGGACGGTAACGAGAACGTCGGGCGCTCCGCCGGCGTGTCCGCCACCGCGACGGAGGTGGGTAGCGGCGCGTCGTCCTCCGTGTCCGTCGCCGTGTAGGTATAACCGGTCGCGTCCTGGGATTCCGTTGGTGGAGTCGGCAAGATCGGTGTCGGCTCGACGGACGCTTCGACGCGGTCGAGCGGAAGCACGCTCTTCACCGTGAGCCCTTCCCGGACCACCTGGACCTCCGGATCGATGGCGGAACCGACCGGCCGGCCCGTGTAGTACGTCAGTACCTGTTGCCTGCGAAGATCCTCCCTGATCTGGCCGAACACCTCCTCGACCCGGCTCACGAACACCGGCGCAGGGAGCTCCGGGTCGATCCGGAACAGTCGACCGCCACTCTGCCGGGCCTGCTGCCGCATGCGCAGGACGTGGTCGGCGGATCGCGCGGTTCTTATCAGCGGTGCGCCGGCGCTGCCGCCATCGCTGCCGTTGCCGTTCGGAAGGGCGATCCGGTCCCTTCCGAGGTCGATGAGATAGAGCGGGATGCCGACCCGCTCCGCGAAGGCCGCCGCCTGTCCCGGTTCGGACCGGCTGTCGATATCCACGCCGTCGGTGACGACGACCAGGGCTCGCCTTCCGGGTTCGTCTTCGTACAGGACCAGCGAGAACAGGATGCCGTCGTTCAGGGCCGTGCCGCCGTTGGAAACCAACCGATCCATGCTGGTTCGCAGCGCCCGCAGGCTGCTCGTGGGGTGCTGAAGCAGCCGGATGCTCTCGTCGAAGTCCACCAGAAAGGCCCGGTCGTCCCCTGCAAGGGAACTGTCCAGGAAGGTGCCCGCCACCGATCTGAGCTGACTCCATATCGGCCTCATGCTGGCCGAGGAGTCGATCGCCATGCCCAGGATCAACGGCACGTCCCCGGCTTGCCGGACGTCCTCGACCGTCCTCCACTGGCCGTCCTCGAGGATGCGGAAGTCGGCCGCGGCCATTCCGTCGACCGGAGCGCCGCCGGCATCGACGACGAGGACCTGCAGGTGAATGAGCTGGACGTCGATCTCTCCCTTGAAGGTGACACCCTCGACGAGTTGGGCGTCTTCGAGTTCGCGGCCATCGGCGAGCCTGGCGGTGACGCGGACATAGTCGTTCGGCGACAGATCGGGCGTCTCGAGGTTGCCCCTGACCGTTCGGAAGCCGCCCGCGGCGCCGTACCGCGACAGGTCGTCCACGGTCCAGGCGAGGTCCTCGTTGCGGTAGAAGTCGACCCGCTCCAGAAAGGCGCCCCGCGGGACCGCGACGCGGGCCTCGACCTCGACCGAATCGCCGTCGGCTTCGCTCGGGGTGACGGCGCCGATGCGGATGCCGAAGGGGGGATCGATACGGTTCAGAACAAGCCGGTCGCCGCCCACGAAGGCGCCCCGGACGCTGTAGGCGCGCACTTCCAGCGTCTGCTCGCGAGGCGGCGCGGCGAGGTCGATCCGGGCGCTGAACGGGAGCCCTCTCGCCCTTCTGACCCGTCGACCATCGAGGAAGAAGTCCACGCTGCCTATCGACGGGTCCACGATCAGGGTCTCGACCTCGACGCGGCCCTCCAGCAGTTGCCGGTGGCCGCCGCGGGGAGGCACGATGCGTATCGCCGCCGGCCGGACGAAACGGCTGGCGTCGTCGTCCGCGGGGTTCGCCGCGGGAGGCGCGTCGCCGTCCTTCTCGTAGACGGTGAGAAACCTGAGGTTCGGAAATGACTCGCTCTGGATTTCGATGACGCGGTGCAACTCTTCGGCCTGCCGGAACAACGTCTCGATCAGGAGCCAGCCCGGTCTCGCCGTCTCGATCTCGAGCGCCCCCGGGAGAATGTTCGCGCGATGGCGGTTTCCATACTGGTCGGTGACGATTGAGCCGTCCGCCGGAAACTCGAGGGCCTCCTGCCGCGCGTTCCGAAGGCGGATCCGATCATCGACGACATGGAGCCGCAGCCGCCCCAGGCGTTCGGCAAGACTCGCGGACAAACCTGTCAGCACGGCGGACGTACGATCCGGATCCCGCCACAGATTGGCCGTCTTCTGAATCGGATCCTCACTGACTTCCTCGTTCCGAGTCCAGTCACCCTCGAGTGCGGCGATGGACGACGGTGGCGGCACGGACTCACCGCGCTGGGCTACTGCCGGAGACGCAAGGCCCAAGCCGATCATGACGAGCGTTGCCAGCTTCACGGAACCTCCGGCACGGAGTTTCCGCCGGGGGGAGTATTCATCAGACTTTCTCCTTGGGTGACTTGCGTCAACCTTCAACTCCAGTTTAGCGCCACACCGTGTTCCGCGCCGGTCGTCATGATGCCCTCGTGCACCTCCGCGGCAAACCGAACGTACTTCCGTGGCTCCACCGTACCCGGATCGACTGACCCGTTACCGATGGTTCCGGTACCTCGATCGCTTGAGTAGCATGGCGGACAGACGAGATGCCTCGGAAACCTGTCCCCCAAGCGGTCTTCGCGGCCGTGTTCGTCAGTCTGGCCCTCGGCGCCGAAGGCCCGTTGGCGGCCCAGCGCGGCGACCGCGAGGGCCACGTCATGGAACAGGTGTGGCGCCAGTTCGAGGTGCCGGAAGCGCCGCCGCTCGCCCCCGCCGAAGCGATGGAAACACTGCGCGTGGCCCCCGGCTTCCGCGTCGAGCTGGTCGCCGCGGAACCCCTGGTCGAAGACCCGGTGGCGATGGCCTGGGACGAACGAGGGCGCCTCTACGTCGTCGAGATGCGCGGCTTCATGCCGAACGTGGACGGCACCGGCGAGCAGGAGCCCGTCGGCAGGGTCGTCGTGCTCGAGGACACGGACGCGGACGGCGAGATGGACCGGAGCGCGGTCTACCTGGACGGTCTGGTCAGCCCGCGCGCGATCGCCGCCGTCTCGGGCGGCGTCCTGATCGGCGAACCGCCGAACCTGTGGCTGTGCCGGAGTGAAGCGAAAGCCGGCGGCCTGCCCCGCTGCGCGAGTCGGGAGCGGCTTCTCGACTATGGCGACCCGGACCCCGATCTTCTGGAACACACGGAGAACGGACTTCTCCGGGCCCTGGACAACTGGATCTACAACGCCAAGTCCGACCGGCGCTTCCGGCTACGGAGAGGACCCGAGGGCGCCTCCATCGAGGTCGATCCGACCCTCTTCCGGGGCCAGTGGGGAATCGCCCAGGACGACGTCGGCCGCCTCTACTACAACACGAACTCGCGCTACCTGTACGCCGATCTCATTCCGGCCGACTACGCCCTCGCGGACCCGGAGCATCAGCCCCGGGGCGGCGGCATCGGCGCCAGCGAGCGGCTGGTGCACGACGAGACGGTCTACTCGATCCGGGTGAATCCGGGCATCAACCGCGGCTACGTCGGCAGCATGCTGCGCGGCGACGGCCGGCTCGCCGTGACCACCTCGGTCAGCGGACTGACCGTCTACCGCGGCGATCAGTTCCCCTCCACCTTCCGTGGGGACGTCTTCGTGCCGGAGCCTGCCGGCAACGTGGTGGCTCACTTCGATCTCGCGCCGGGACCGGTACGGGCCGGCGTGCCCACGCTGATCGCCGAGCACCGTCGCTACGGCGATCCGGACTGGGTCGAGCGCGACTTCCTGGCTTCGACCGACGAGCGCTTCCGGCCGGTCGACGCGAAGGTCGGACCGGACGGCGCCCTGTACGTGATCGACATGTATCGCGGCATCCTCCAGCACGTGCGCTACGTGACGACGTATCTGCGCGAGTACATCCTCGAGCACGGGCTCGACCGCCCGATCGGCATGGGCCGCATCTACCGGATCGTCTGGGAAGGCGACGCCGATGACCCGGCCCCGGTCCGCCGCGACCCGCCCACGCTCGATACCGCATCCGACCGCATAGCCGCCCTGTCCCACCCGAACGGCTGGCACCGGGACACCGCCCAGCGTCTCCTGGTCGAGAACGAACTCGACGACGCGGGCCGGGGCGCACTGCGCGAACTTGCCCGTTCAGGCGCCGATCCGCTGGCCCGCATCCACGCCCTGTGGACCCTTCACGGCCGCGGCGAACTGGACGAGGCAACGACTCTGGCCGCCCTCCGCGACGCCGACCCGTGGCTGGTCGTCCACGGCCTGCGCACCGGCGAGGACGAACTCGCCGGGAGCGCCGCCGGCCAGGCAGTCATCGCCGAGCTGCTCGACTCTTCGTCGGCCCAGGTCCGCAGCCAGGCCCTTCTGACCCTCGGCGCCCTGGCCCGCGAAGCGGCCTGGGCAAGCAACGCCCTGGCCGAACGGACCGCCACGCGCCCGGACGATCCCTTCCACCGCCAGGTCGCCCTCGCCGCGAACCTCGATGGCGCCGGCCCGACCGAGGCGCCGGAAGTCCCGGCCGAGGAAGCCGCTCCCGCCATGACCGCCGAGGAAGCCGCCCGGTTCAATCGCGGCCGACGGCACTACCGCGCCTGCAACTCCTGTCACGGCAACGACGGCCGAGGCCTGGAAGGTCTCGGCCCGAGCCTGGTGGACTCCCCGTGGGTCGTGGGCTCGCCCGAACGCCTGGCCGCCCTCGTCCTGCACGGCATCGAAGGGCCGATCGAAGTCCACGGCGAAGTCTGGGACGACCTGATGCCCGGCTTCGCCGCCGATCCCCGCCTCCCCGACACGGCCATCGCCGCTCTGCTCACCTACGTCCGCCGAAGCTGGGGCAACACTGCCGATCCGGTCTCGCCAGAACTCGTCACCGCGACCCGCGAACGCACCGGCGACCGCATCGATCCCTGGACGGCCCAGGAACTCGAGTCAGCCTTCCCGTAGCACTTTCCACCAACCGCCGAACAGGCCACCGCTTCGCGGTGCGTCATCTCGCGGAAGCCGGCGAGGGCGCCAGCGCACCCAGTGTATGGCCGCAAGGATCTGGATGCCGCCAACCCATCCTCCGAAAGAGGGCGAGCGTGCCTCTGGGACCCTCCCCCCGCACGCCGCTGCGGACGGCCTACGTAGCCGCTTCGGCGACGGCCTCGGGGTCGGCGTCGTGCTTGTGGATGTCCAGCAGGAGATAGAGCGCCGGGATCACGATCAGGGTCAGCAGCGTCGAGGTCAGCAGTCCGCCGACCACGGTCAGGGCCATGGGAGTTCTTAGCTCCGCTCCTTCGCCCAGGCCCAGGGCCATCGGCAGCAGTCCCAGGACCGTGGTCGAGGTCGTCATCAGGATCGGCCGCAGCCGCACCAGGCAGGCCTCGCGCAGCGCGTCCACCTTCGCCTTGCCTGCACGGCGCAGCCGGTTCGTGTAGTCGATCAGGATGATCGCGTTGTTCACCACGATGCCGGCCAGCAGGATGCCGCCGATCAGAACGACGATGCTGACCGGAGTTCGGGTCAGGTAGAGGATGCCGATCGCGCCGATGATCGAGAACGGCACGGCGAACAGGATGACGAATGGGTGCAGCAGCGACTCGAACTGGGACGCCATGACCAGGTAGACCATGAACACGGCGAGCAGGATCGCCAGTCGCATGCTGTCGAAGGAGCGCTCCATCTCCTGGCGCTGACCGCCGACCGAGTAGTCGAAGCCGACCGGGAACCGGGTCGAGTCCAGGATGGCCTGAATGTCGTCGGAGACGCTCCCCAGATCGCGGCCGACGATGTTCGCCTCGATCAGCGCCACCCGGCCGCCGTCGCTGCGGCGAATCTCGGCCGGCCCTTCCGTCTCGATCACTTCCGCCACCGCCGAGAGAGGCAGTGGCACAGCACCGCTCTGGCGGACGTTCAGGTTGCGGAGATCGCGGACCGAGTCGCGGAAGCCCTCGTCGGCCCGCATCCGGACCTCGATGTTCCGATCCTCGCGCACGATGTCCGTAGCGATGTCGCCCTGCACCTTGGACCGGATGACGGCGCCAAGCTCGGCGACCGTGTAGTTCAACGTGGACAGCCGCTCCCGGTCGAAGATGATCTGAAGTTCCGGGTTGCCGCCCTCGGTCGATGACTTGACGTCCACGAGACCCTCGACCTCGCGCATCCGGGCCGCGACCTGATCGGCAAGCACTTCCAGCAACGCCAGGTTGTGGCCACGGATCTGCACCTCGACCGGACTCCGGAAACTGAAGTAGGTCGGACGGCCGAAGCGGTACTTCAGGGAATCGTCGCCGAGCAGCGATCCGGCGCCGGCGGCCCCGACCGGAGCAGGCGCCGCGCCGGCGACCGGCGGCGCCTGGCGGCCGAAGGACGCGTTCTCCGCATCGATCAGGGACCGGATCCGGCTCATCACCAGCTCCTCGCGCTCGGCATCGATCGGCGGTTCCATCCGCACGTTGACCTGGCCGATGTTCTCCCGTTTCTCGCCGGCCGCGCCTCCCTGCTCGTTCGAGGTACCGACCACCGTGTAGACCGACTGCACGCCGAACTCCTCGGGAAACTCGCGCACGCGCTTGTCGATCGTCGCGAGCCGGCGATCCGTGACCTCCAGCCGGCTCCCGGGCGCCAGTTCGGCGTCGACGTAGAACTCGCCCTGAATCAGTTCCGGCACGAGTTCGCTGCCGAGCGAGCCTACGAGCTGGACGCTCCCCGCGAGGAGCACCACGGCCACCAGGACGACCAGGACGGGGTGGCGCAGGGCCCCGCGAAGGACGCGGGCGTAGACCGCCGTGATGCCCTGGAGCAGCGCGTCGAAGGCGGCGAGCACCGGCCGGAGCAGCACGGACATGATCGCGGCAACGCCGCGGAAGACATGCTTCACGACCAGGGCGATCCCGACTCCCAACGCGCTGAACAAGCCCGAGATGGCTCGGGTCACCGGGTTGGAGCGGCCCGCGCTCTCGACGGCCTCGACCTCCGCCCCGGCGGCGAAGAACCTCCGTGACGCGAGCATCGGGATCACGGTCAGCGCGACCCCGAGCGACACCAGCAGGGAGAAGGTCACGGTCAACGCCTGGTCGCCGAACATCTGGCCGGCGACGCCCTCGACGAAGACGATCGGCACGAACACGCAGACGGTCGTGATCGTGCTTGCAATCACCGCCCGGCCGACTTCGGAAGCGCCGGCACGGGCCGCCTCGACGACGCCCAGACCCTGGTCGCGACGGCGCTGGATCGCCTCCAGGACGACGATCGAGTTGTCGAGCAGGAGGCCGATGCCGAGCGTGATCCCGCCGAGCGACATGATGTTGAGCGACACGCCGGCGACGTACATCAGGAAGAAGGTCGCCACCACCGAGACCGGGATCGAGATCCCGATGATCAGGGTCTTCGGCGCGCTGCGCAGGAACAGGAACAGGACGACGATCGCCAGCGAGCCGCCGATCAAGGCCGTCTCGATCACGGCCGACACGGAGTCGCGGATGTAGCGCGACTGGTCGGTGAGAACGCTCAGTTCGAGTTGAGGATCGATCTGCCTGATCTCCTCCACGAGTCCTTCCACCCGGTCGAGAACGGCCGATGCGACGGTGACCGTGTTCGTGCCGCCCTCCTTGTAGACCGCGATCTCCACGGCCTCCCGGCCATCGATCCGGGTAATCACCTCGCGTTCCCGGGCGCCCTGATAGACGCGGGCGATGTCCTCGAGACGCACGATCGCCCCCTGGGAACGATCGATCACGATCTCCCGCATCTCTTCCGGCCGCAGCAGTTCGTTGATCGTTCGCACCAGGTAGTCGGTCTGGCCGTCGCGCAGCCGGCCGCCCGTGAGATTCACGTTCTCCTGCGCCAGACGGTTCATCACCTGGTTCATCGTGAGGCCCAGACTCGTCAGGCGCCGCTCGTCGATCTCGACCTGGATCTCCTCTTCCAGACCGCCGCTCACGACGACGGCCGCCACGCCTTCCAGGCGCTCGAGCTTCCGCTTCAGATCCTCTTCGGCCAGGAGGCGCAGCGCGATCAGGTCGTCGCCGCCGCCGGAGAGCCCCATCCGCAGGATCGGGTCGAGCGACGGGTCGTAGCGCAGCAGGACCGGCCGGTCGGCCGCGATCGGCAACCGCACCTGATCCAGACGCTCGCGCACGTCGAGCGAGGCGAAGTCCATGTTCGTGCCCCAGGAGAACTCCAGCGTGACCTCGCTGATGTCCGCCCGGGAACTCGAGACGACCCGGTTGACCCCGTTGACCACCCCTACCGCGTCCTCGACCGGCCGCGTGATCAGGGTCTCCATCTCGACCGGCGCGGCGCCTTCGTACCCCGTCTGGACGGTCAGCGACGGATAGGTGATGTCCGGCAGCAGGTCGACCGCAAGGTCCCGGAAGGCGACGCCTCCGAAGACCACCGCCGCGAGGGCGAAGATGAACACGGTGACCGGTCGCCGGGTGGCGAAGGAAACAACCCGCATGTCGCGTTACCTGGTCAGGCGCCCCGGGGCCCGGTCAACCCTGCGGTCGTCCGGGCGGGCCGCCCTGCTGCCTGCCGGCCGGAGCACCAGGCGGCCTTCCCGGCGGTCCCTGGCCGCTCCGGATGCGCTCCATCATCTGGTCGATCTGCTCGTCGCTCATGCCCCGCTCCTTCATGCGGGCCCGCATCATCTCCATCCGTTCGGGCGTCATCTGGCTGGGATCGAAGCCGCCGGGAGGTCCGCCGCGAGAGCCTCCGGGGCCGCCCGGCCCGGGCCGCGCCGGCGC
>JAJDZH010000188.1 GCA_022824725.1 Thermoanaerobaculia bacterium
GTCGTGCGGGTGGCCACTTCCCAGAGTGCGTGCTTCCGCCAGTGCTGCTTCTGGCCGAGATGCCAGCCGTGGTCGCCCCAGAGGACGACGATCGTGTTGCCGGCGTGCTCGCTCGCGTCCAGGGCGTCCAGCAGCCGGCCGACGTGCGCGTCGACGAAGCTGATCGTGGCCAGATAGCTCTGCACCGCCCGGCGCCACTGGTCGTGCCTCAGCACCATCGCGTGGTCCTCGCCGTGCCGGCTGAAGTTGCGGGAGTCCGAGACCGCGTACACCTCGGCCGCGAGTTTCTTCCCGAACGCCGGGAGGTCGTCCCGGTCGCTGTCCAGGGTCGCCGGCAGCTCGATGCCCTCGAGCGGGTGCAGGCGGAAGTACTTCCTGGGCACGTACCAGGGCAGGTGCGGCTTGGTGAAGCCGCAGGCCAGGAAGAAGGGCTTCTCGTGCGGCTTGTTCAGCTCGCCCATCGTCCAGTCCACGACCTGGACGTCGAACATCTCGGCGTCGTCCACGTCGAGCGGTCCCCAGGGCGCCCAGGCGGACTCCGGGACACCTTCCTGCCGTTCGCCGATGTGCCGGGGGCCTCTCGGCCGCGCCGGCGCGTAGTACTCGTCCCAGGAGTCCGGATCGCCGGCGCGCGTTCCATGGAAGATCTTGCCGCCGCCCCGCGTGGAGTAGCCGTGCGCTTTCAGGTGCTGCATCAGGGTCACGGCGTCGGGCAACTTCTCGCGAAACCGCTCGCCGTTGCCGTAGACGCCGGACTTCGACGGGAGGACGCCCGACAGCAAACTGACCCGGGAGGGGTTGCAGAGAGGCGCCGGCGCGTAGGCCCTGGTGAACGACACGCCGCGACGCGCCAGACGATCGATGTTCGGCGTGCTCGCCTGCGGGTGGCCGGCCAGGTGGCCGACCCAGTCGTTCAGGTCGTCGACGGCGATGAAGAGGATGTTCGGAGGCCGGTCCTCCGCAAGCGCGGGCGGAGCGACGAGCACGGACAAGGCGATGAGCGATGCAGCGAATGGGAACCTGAGCATGCTGCCTCCCGACCTTCGTTGACCCGCTCTACTATAGGGCCGGCATCAAGCGCGAGGCAGGTCCGCGGCAGGACTGGGTGCGCCGGCGCCCCCGCCGGCATCCGGCGCGAAGCGACGGCTTCCGGGATTGCGCCGCGCTAGAGTCGAGGCGGTGCAGACCCGCCGTACGTTCCTGGCTTCCTCCGCCGCGATGCTGAGCGCGGCGGCGCTGCCCGCCAGGCGACCGCAGGCGGGCAGAGCGCCGAACATCCTGCTCTGCATCTCCGACGACCAGTCCTGGTTGCACACCGGGGCCGGAGGCGATCCGATCGTCCGGACCCCAGGCTTCGACCGGGTGGCGGAGGAGGGGGTCCTCTTCCCGCACGCCTTCTGCGACGCGCCGACCTGCGGACCTTCGCGCAGCGCGCTCGTGACCGGTCAGCCGATCTGGCGACTCGAGGAAGCGGGGAACATCCACAGCACCCTGCCGGCGAAGTTCGCCACCTACACCGAACTGCTGGAGCAGGTGGGCTATGCGATCGGGCACACGCGAAAGGGCTGGGGTCCGGGCCGGTTGCCGCCGGGAGGCCGCACGCGCAACCCGGCGGGCGACAAGTTCGAGAGCTTCGAGGCCTTTCTTCAGACCCGCGGCGAGGACCAGCCGTTCTGCTTCTGGCTCGGCAGCTACGACCCGCACCGGCCCTACACGGCGGGATCGGGGCAGGAATCGGGCAAGGATCCGGTGAAGGTCGAGGTGCCTCCGCACCTGCCCGATCACCCGATCGTTCGCGACGACATTCTCGACTACTACGTCGAGGTGGAGCGGTTCGATGGAAGGGTGAACGCCGCCCTCGAACTCCTCGAACAGGCGGGGGAACTCGAGAACACGCTGATCGTCGTCACCAGCGATCACGGCATGCCGTTCCCGCGGGCAAAGGCCAGCCTGTACGACTACGGCAGCCGCGTTCCTCTCGCGGTTCGTTGGGGAGACTGCGTTCCCGGCGGTCGGGTCGTCGACGACTTCGTCAGCCTGAGCGACCTGGCTCCGACGTTCCTCGAGGCGACGGGACTCGAGCCTCCGGCGGAGATGACGGCGAGCAGTCTGCTGCCGCTGCTCGCCTCTTCGGCGAGCGGCCGCGTGGAACCGGAGCGCGACGCGGCCTTCATCGCGATGGAGAGGCACGACGGCTGCCGTCGCGGCGGCAAGGGCTATCCCTGCCGGGCGATCCGTACCGCCAGCCACCTGTACGTCCGCAACTTCGAGCCCACCCGATGGCCGTCCGGTTCGCCCAACGCGAAGGACTGCGCCCGCGGCATCCCCTACGGCGAGATCGATTCCTCGCCGACGAAGACGCTGATGATGGAGTCGCGCGGCGAACCGGGGATCGACCGCCTGGCCGAGCTCTCCTTCGGGACCCGGCCGGAGAACGAGCTCTACGATCTGCGGAGCGATCCGGGCCAGTTGAACAACCTGGCGGGGCAGCCCTCCGCGCAGCCGCTTGCCGGGCAGCTTCGCGATCGGCTGATGGACCATCTGGCGGCCACCGGCGATCCCCGGGCCCTGGGCCTCCCCGCGCCCTGGGACTACTACCCTTACTACGGCCGGCGGGTCAACGAGGATTGGGAAGTCGATCCGCCGCCGGGCTAGAGTTGCCTCAACCCCTCATCTGGAAGGAGAACGCATGAACAGAGTCGACTGGTACTACCACCGCAACGGCTGAACGAGCTGCAAGAGAGCGTCCAAGTTGATGGACGCACGTGGCGCGGAGATTGCGGACAGGACGCCGGCGAGCCGCAAGCTGGGGCGGGCGGACGCGGAGGCGCTACTCGCCGATGCGGAGACGCTGTACGTCGCCAAGGGACGCAAGCAGACCGAGCTGTCGGCGTCCGACCAGGGCGCGGCCGACCTGATGCTCGGGCCGACCGGCAACCTGAGGGCGCCGGTGGTCCGGGTGGGCACGACGTTGATCGTCGGCTACCACGAAGAGGCGCTGAACCAGGCCCTGGGCTGACCTAGTTGTAGGACAGGCGGCGGACCTGTTCCGGGTCGTCGCCCTCGAAGAGAAGACGGCCGTCGACGAAGCGGGCGTCGGGCAGCGCCACCGCGAGGACCTCGCCCAACTCCTCGACGGCGTGGACGGTCAGCGCCTCCCGCACCTCATCGGGCAGGTCCTCGAGATCGGCCTCGTTCTGCTTCGGCAGCACGATCTCGTGAATGCCGGCCCGGACGGCGCCCAGCACCTTTTCCTTGACTCCACCGATCGGAAGGACGCGGCCGGACAGCGTGATCTCGCCGGTCATCGCGAGGTTTGCCTTCGCCGGGCGGTCGGAGAGGGCCGAAACCAGCGCCGCGGCCATCGTCACACCGGCCGAGGGACCGTCCTTGGGGATGGCGCCGGCCGGAACGTGGATGTGGACGTCCGTCTCGAAGGCGGCCGGCGGGATCTGGAGCGCCTCGGCGTTCGATCTGGCGTAGGTCCTGGCCGCGCGGGCCGATTCCTTCATCACGTCGCCGAGCTGACCCGTGAGCTCCAGCCGGCCCTTGCCCTTCGTGGTCTCGACCTCGACGAACATGATGTCGCCGCCCATCGGTGTGTAGTACATGCCGGTGGCCACGCCGACGGCGTCGCGTTCCAGTGCGCGTTCGGGCCGGACCCGCGGGCGGCCCAGGAACTCCCGGACCTCGCCGGCGCCGACCTGCGTTGGCGCGTCGTCGTCCTCGGCCTCCTCGTTCTCGGGCGTTGCGGCGAGCTTTCGGGCTACCTTGCGGACCATGCGGCCGAGCTCCCGCTCGAGTTGCCGGACGCCGGCTTCGTGGGTGTAGTGGGAGATCACCTCGCGGAGCGCCCCGTCGCCGACGTCGATCTGTTCCGGGAGCAGGCCGCCTGAGCGAACCGCCCGGGGCAGCAGGAACTGGCGGGCGATGTTCTCCTTCTCGTGCTCGGTGTAGCCCGAGAACTCCACCGTCTCCATCCGGTCGCGAAGCGGCGCCGGAATGTTCTGGATGAAGTTCGCGGTGGCGATGAACAGGACCTGGCTGAGGTCGTACGGCACGCCCAGGTAGTGGTCGATGAACGCGCCGTTCTGTGCCGGGTCCAGCACCTCGAGCAGCGCGGCCGACGGATCGCCCTGGAGCGAGGCGCCCAGCTTGTCCACTTCGTCGAGCAGGAACACCGGGTTCTTCACGCCGGCCTGCTTCATGCCGTGGAGGATGCGGCCCGGCATCGCGCCGACATAGGTGCGCCGGTGGCCGCGGATGTCCGCTTCGTCCCGGGCGCCGCCGAGGGAGACGCGCACGTACTCGCGGCCCATGGCGCGGGCGATCGACTTCGCGATGGACGTCTTGCCGACACCGGGAGGGCCCGAGAAGAGGAGAATCGGGCTGCGCTCCTCTTCGCCGTCGTCGCCATGCGGTTCGTCGGTCTGGCGGTCGCCGGCGTCCTCGGGACCGTCCGTGGATTCATCGCCGGCGGATTCGGCGTCGCGCTCCCGTCTGCGCGCCTGGCGATCGTGCATGACCCGGACCGCGAGGAACTCCAGGATCCGGTCCTTCGTGTCCTCGAGGCCGTAGTGGTCCTCGTCCAGGATGCGCGCCGCGTCCGCGAGGTCCAGTCTTTCTTCGCTGACTTCGCTCCACGGCAGCTCGCACACCGTTTCGATGTAGGTGCGGATGACCTGGGATTCCATCGACTCGCGGCCCATCCGCTCGAGTCGCTTCAGTTCGCGGTCGACTTCCTTCCTCGCCGCGGATGGCAGTTCCAGCCCGGCGACCCGCTCCTTCAGTTCCTCCAGGTCTTCGCCTCCTTCGTCGTCGCCGAGTTCCTTGCGGATGGCCTTCAACTGTTCGCGCAGGTACATCTCGCGCTGGCGGTCGCCGATCTCCTCCTCGACCTGGGTGTTGATGTCCTGCTGGGCGTCGAGGACCTTGATCCGCCGCTGAACGAGCATCAGCACCCGCCGCATCCGCTCTTCGACGGCGAGTGTCTCGAGCAGGGACTGGTGGTCGCCGGCCGGCAACTCGAGATGACCGGCCACCAGGTCGGCGAGGCGGCCGGGGTCGGTGACCCCGCGCAGCGTCTTGGAGAGCACGTCGCTGGGGATGCCGGCTCGCTCGCCGAGCTCGGCGGCCCGGTTGCGGAGTTCCTCGTCGAGGGCGACGAAGGCGAGGTCATCCGGGTCCACCGGCATGAGTTCCTCCGCCGGGGAGACGGTGGCGACGAGATGCTCCTCCGTGGTGTCGATCCGCAGTGCAATGCCGCGATGAAAGCCCTGGACCAGGGCCTGCGTGCCACCGAGACCCTGCTGAAGCTGGACCACCCGGGCTACCACGCCGATCGTATGCAGGGCGAGGGGGTCGACCTCGTCGCTCTTCTCCCGTTGCAGGAGCGCGAAGAACCTGCGGTCCGGGCTTTCGGCCGCGGCCTGAATAGCGCTCAGCGTGTCCGCACGTCCGACGGACATCGGCACCGTGACGCCCGGGTAGATCACCATGTCCCGGAGGACAATGACGGGCAGCTCGGGCTTGGCGCCGGGCGTGCGCGGCGCCAGGGGCGCGCCGGAGTCCACCGGCTCGGATGCCCGGCCTTCCGGGTCGGAGTTCTGAAGGCCGCGCTGGTCGGGCTCCTGGGGACCGTGCAGATCGTCGTGTTCAGTCATGTCGTCGTCGCCTCGGGGGCCGGTCGTTGTCCGTCGTCGTGTTGATCGGCGGAACGGGTCTAGCGAGAGATCTTATTCCATTTCGCTTAAGTTGGCTAGATCTGAGTCTTTGGTCATAAGAAGAACGCTTCGGAGCCGAGCATCCTTGCGTCGCCAGCAGTCGTTGAGCCAGTCGTGGACGCCTTCCGGCGCGACATCGGCGATCGGGACGGTCTCCCATTCGACCTCAACCGGTCCGGCCGCACCGCCGAGGAACTCCCAGAACGACGGGGCCCGCTGGTAGGCGAGGGTCAGATCGACGATCGTGCCGCCGCCGGGAGCGAGCGCCTCGATCATGGCGGCCAGACCGCCGGCCCGGGGCGGCAGAAGATGGTCGTACGGTCCGTTCCCGGCTTCGCGCTTGGCGTTGGTGAACCGCGTCCCTTCGGCGAAGGACAGGATGGCGGCCGGTGAGTCGATCAACGCCGCGGCTGCCTCGCGCACCCGGCGGCGGTCGTCATCGCGGCGGTCCGCCGGGTCGGTTCCCCGGCGCGTGCGGCGACGCAGCACGGGGAAGTCGAAGGCGAGGATGATCAGGCCGAAGATCGGCACGTAGAGGAGTTCGCGCTTGCAGAGGAACTTGACGACCGGTCCGCGGGTCGCGACGACGCTCTGGACGATCAGGATGTCGGCCCAGGAACGGTGGTTCGAGAGGACGATGTGAGGCCGCGCCGCGTCGAGGCTCAGTTCGCGGGCGAGCCAGGAGGCGCGGGAGACGCGCCGCAGGAGCACGTTGTCGACGCGCACGGCGGCGCGGTAGATGCGGGCGGCGACTTGTCGGAACCAGGGTCGCGTCCGCGGCGCCGCCTTGGCCGGCAGCAGGACGAGCAGCAGCAGCGCCCAGAAGGTCAGGTTCAGCGTGATGACGGCGAGGCAGATCGCCGCCTTCAGGTGCTGCCGCGCCGTCAAGTCCCGCGGGGCGGCCTGGGCAGCAGCGTGTTCGTGCGCCGGACGTAGTCCCGGTAGCCGGGATCGTCACGCCACCTGCGGTTCGCCCGCGCTTCGAGCATCCGCACGCCGCTGATCCTGGTCAGGAGCAGCCAGACGAAGACCGGCGACACCAGCGTGGCCAGTTGCCAGGCCTCGAGCGCCGGCGCCGCGATCACGGCGATGCCGACCCACAGGACGATTTCGCCGAAGTAGTTCGGGTGGCGCGACCAGGCCCAGAGTCCCGACGTGATGTACCGGTCCCGGTTCTCGGGTACGGCGCGGAAGCGGGTCTTCTGGGCGTCGGCGGTCACTTCGAGCAGGAAGCCGACCGTCCACAGGGCCAGGCCGGCCGCGAGGGTCCAGTCCGGCGGCGTGCTTTCGCTCGCCAGCAACGCCGCCAGTGCCGCGGCGGCGGTCAGGGACACCCACAGGCCCTGCAGCGTCCAGGTCATCAGGAAGACGGGGAAGTTCGGCTTGATCTGCCGGAAGCGCCGATCCTCGCCATCCCGGCGGACCCGCAGAAAGAGGAACGGACCCAGCCGCAGCGCCCAGACCGCGATGGCCGCGGCGATCACCAGCGATCGCGGGTCGAACGCGCCACGGATCAGCAGGGCGCCCGCGGTCAAGACGAGGAAGGTGATGCTGCCGGTCAGGTCGAAGAAGCGCTCGGTCTGGAGGAACCAGGCCGGGATGAAGGCGATCCACTGGACGGCGAAGGCGGAGGCAATCAGGACCGCGAAGGCCGGCAGGCCCAGGATCTCCACGCCGCGGCTGCCGCCGGCGGCCGCCATCAACGCACCGGCCATCAGCGCTCCGGCGATGCCCAGGTAGGGAAGGGACTTTGGCACGGACGGAACCTACCAGCCGCGCATGGAACTGCCCGCCAGAAGGAACGCCGTCCTCAGTACGGCATGTCGTCGTCGCCCAGGCCGAAGTGGTGTCCGAGCTCGTGGACGAGGGTGTCGCGCACTTCGCGGACGACATCCGCCTCCGAGTCGCAGATCCACAGAATCGGCAGCCGGTAGATCACGACCCGGTCGGGCAGCGAACTGTAGCCGTGGCCGCGTTCGTCGAGCGGTACGCCGTGGTAGAGCCCGAGCAGGTCGTCCTCCTCCGGGTCGAGGCCGACCAGGCGCAGATCCTCCTCGCTCGGTTCCTCCTCGACGACGACGGCGACGTTGTCGATCAGATCGGCGAACGCCGGGGGCAGCGTGTCCAGGGCGCGTGACAGCAGGTACTCGAAGCGCGGCAGGTCGACCTCGATCATCGGCGGCGAGCTTTCCACTCCCTGAAGGACGCTGTCTACAGCGGCGGGTGGACGGAGCGGGCTGCTAGGGTCCCGACCGAACGAGAGCGAGCGCCTCCGTGACCGATCCCAGACGACGTCCCAACATGGCTTCCGACCCGTTGGCGCCTGGAGAAGCCGCCAGGAACGCGCTGACGCTCCACGAACTCGTCGTCGCCGCGCGCCGTAACCTCGACGGCAACGTCTGGGACTACCTGGTCGGAGGCGCCGAGACCGAGACCAGCGTCAAGCGGAACCGGCAGGCGCTCGACTCCGTCGCCTTCCGGCCGCGCGTGCTGACCGACGTCTCCGAAGTCCGCGCCGGTGGGTCCCTGCTCGGTCACGACCTCCGCATCCCCGTCATCCTGGCGCCGATCGGCTCGTTGCAACTGTTCGAGGAGGGCGGCGGCGCCACCGCGGGGAAGGCGGCCGAGGACTTCGGCATCATGAACATCGTCAGCTCGGTGTGCCTGCCCGGTCTCGAGGGCACGGCCGAAGCGTCCGACTCGGCCAAGGTCTACCAGCTCTACCTGGCCGACGACGAGGACTGGATGCGCGGTCTGATCCGCCGGGCGGTGGCCGCGGGCTACGACGGCTTCTGCCTGACCGTCGACACCCAGGTCTACAGCCGGCGGGAGCGGGACCTGCTGAAGCGCTGGCGGCCACCTTCGGTCGGCGAGGCGACGACCCGCGTGGCGCCCCTGAACTACCAGGCGCGGATGACCTGGGACCTGGTCAAGCGGATCAAGGACGAGTTCGACATCCCGTTGATTCTCAAGGGCATCGCCACGGCCGAGGACGCGGGGCTGGCCTGCGAGCACGGCGTCGACGTGGTCTACGTGTCGAACCACGGCGGCAGGCAGCTCGATCACTGCCGCGGCACGCTCGACACCCTGCCGGAGGTCGTCGAGGAAGTCGACGGCCGCACCCAGGTCGTCGTCGACGGCGGCTTCATGCGCGGCACGGACGTGGTCAAGGCGATGGTCCTGGGCGCGGATGCGGTGGGCATCGGCCGCCTCGAGGCCATCGCCATGGCCGCCGGCGGCCGCGAAGGCGTCGTGCGGATGCTCAGGATCCTCGAACACGAGATCGTCACCTGCCTCGGCCTGCTCGGCGTCACCGGCTGGGACGAGCTCGATGCCTCCTACCTCCACCGCGCCCTTCCGGTCGATCCGCCGGAGGTGCTGAGCGCGATCCCCTTCCTGGATCTGGACTATCCCTATCCCTGAGTCGGGTCGTCGCTGACCTGGACCACCATCTTCCCGGTGTTCTCGCCGCGGAAGAGGCCCATGAACGCTTCAGGGGCGTTCTCGAGGCCGGAGACGATCGTCTCGCGGTACGTGACCTTGCCTTCGGCGATCCAGCCGGCGACGTCGCGGACGAAGTCGGCCCGGCGGTCCATGTGGTCGGAGACGATGAAGCCCTGCATCCTGAGGCGTTTCGGGATGATCGAGATGAGCGTCCGCGGCCCGGGCCGCGGCTCCTTGTCGTTGTAGTGGGCGATCATCCCGCAGACCGGAATGCGGCCGAACATGTTCATGTGCAGCAGCACGGCCTCGAGCATCGGTCCGCCGACGTTCTCGAAGTAGACGTCGATGCCGTCGGGACAGGTCTCGCCGAGACAGTGGTTCAGGTCGTCGTGGTAGTCGAAGGCGGCGTCGTAGCCGAGGTCGGAGACCAGGTGGTCGACCTTGTCCTGCGATCCGGCGCTGCCCACGGCACGGCAGCCCTTGATCACGGCGATCTGGCCGACCAGGCTGCCGACGGCGCCGGCGGCGGCCGACACGAAGACCGTCTCGCCCTCCTTCGGTTCGCCGAGGTCGAGCAGGCCGACGTAGGCGGTCATCCCGGGCATGCCGAGAACGCCCAGGAAGGCGGACAGCGGCGCGCCGTGGGTGTCGAGCTTCTGCAGCTCCGTCGCGTGGGCGGCGAAGTGGCTGCGCCAGCCGAAGCGACTCGAGACGAGATCGCCGGGCGAGAGGGCGTCCGTGTTCGACTCCTCGACGACTCCCACGGCGCCGCCGTCGAGCGCCTTGCCGATCGCGAACGGCGGCGTGTAGGACTTGATGTCCCGCATGCGGCCGCGCATGTAGGGGTCGACCGACATGTAGACGTTGCGCACGAGGGCCTGCCCCTCGCCGGCGCTCGGCATGTCGGTTTCGGCGAGTTCGAAGTTCGCCGCCTCGGGTTCGCCGGCGGGGCGGGAAGCGAGGCGGATCTGAAGGCTGCGGTCGGACATCGTTCGTCGTGCTCCGGAAGGTGTCAGTCGATGATTGCCTGGTAGGCGAGGTTGCGGAACTCCGTGCCGTAGGTCAGGCCGGCGTGGGGGAGGATCTGGATCATGAACACGGCGACCATCTCCTCGTCGGGGTCGATCCAGAAGCGGGTGCCCGCGGCGCCGCCCCAACTGTAGTCGCCCGGCGAACCGAGGGCGCCGTTGTGGCCGGGGTGCTCGTTGACGCGGAAGGTGAGGCCGAAGCCGTCGCCCGGTCCCAGGAGCTGGCCGGCGCGCGGAATGTCGCCGATGTGGTCGCTGCTCAGCAGCTTGACCGACTTCGGGCTCAACATCTGGCCGCCGTCGTAGCGGCCGCCGTCGAGCAGCATCTGGATCATCCGGTAGTAGTCGGTGGTCGTCGACACGAGTCCCGCGCCGCCGTAGAAGATCTTCGGCTTCTCGAGGTAGGAGTTCTGGGGCGGCGCGGTGGAGCGCTTGACCGTGCCGTCGCCCGCTTCGCGGTCCGGCGTGTAGAGCACCGCCAGCCGGTCCTCCGTGCCCGGGCGGACGTAGAACGCGGTGTCCTTCATCCCGAGCGGCTTGAAGATCTCGTCCTCGAGGAAGACGTCGAAGGTCTTGCCGGAGATGACCTCGACGAGGCGTCCCAGCACGTCCATGCCGTAGCCGTAGCGCCACACCGTGCCGGGATGGTCGTGCAGAGGCGCCTGGCCCAGCTTGTCGACGAACTCCTCGAGAGTCTGGTCGCGGCTGCCGACCCCGAGTTCGGCGTAGTACATGCCGCCGCGCGCGTTGCGCGGACCGCCATAGCTGATTCCCTCGGTATGGGTCAGCAGGTCCTGCACGGTCATGTCGCGGTTCGCGGGAACGAGTTCCATGCGCGGATCGCCGGTCCCCGGATCGACGCTCCATTCAGTGACCTCCAGGTCGCCCAGGGCCGGAATCCAGCGCGAGGCGGGTGTCCGCAGGGGGAAGCCGTACTTCTCGTGGAGGATCATCACGGCGACGCCGGTCACCGCCTTGGACATCGAGTAGATGCGGAAGAGCGCGTCCTTCGGCATCGGCTCCTTCG
>JAJDZH010000226.1 GCA_022824725.1 Thermoanaerobaculia bacterium
GGCGACTCCGGCGACTGCCGGGTCGAGAGCTTCAGCGGCCTCCTCGTCGACTACGCCCGCGAACGGAACGCCACCGCCGTCGTCCGCGGCCTCCGCTCCGGCGCCGACTTCGACTACGAACTGCCGATGACCCTGATGAACCGCCGCCTCGCCCCGGGCATCGACACGATCTTCCTGCTCCCGGCGCCGGAGTGGATCTACCTCTCGAGCCGCCTGACCAAGGAAGTCGGCAGCCTCGACGGCGACCTGACGGGCGTCGTGCCGCCGGTGGTCTTGGAGGCGCTGCGGCGAAAGCTGGGTTAGGCCGCCGGGGCTAGCCCCCGCTCAGCGAGTACGTCCAACAGGGTTTCGTGTTCGCAGCAGTCCTCGAAGAAGCCGGCGAGAGCCTCTTCGAGCATTCGGTACGACTCCTCCCTGGTGTCGCCGTGGCTCGCAACGTCCAGGGCGGGGCAGGTGGCGACCCAGACGTCGCCTTCGCGGTGCGCTTCGACCTGGACGGTCACCATCCAGGCCAAACCCTCAGTTGGCGCCGCGGTGGACGTTGCCGCCGGCGTCCACCGTCCAGGTGTCCGTGCCGTGGATCAACTGGTCGAGGGTCTGCGGCCGCGTCGTCGTCAACTCGTCGATCTGGTCGATGACGCCGGCGTCGTAGGTCGGGGCATCGACCGCGCGGAGGACGCCCAGGGGAACCGGGAAGTCGCCGAGGCCGTCGCCGGTGGAGATGCTCGCCATCTGGAACGCCAGGGACGGATTCGCGTGCTCCTCGTCCCACACGAGGCAGTCGTCTTCGCTCTTGCCGTTGCCCAGTTCGATGACCTCGAAGTCCGTTCCCGTGAAGCGGAGGCCCTTGTCCTTGTTGTCGCCGAACACCAGGGGCTTGCCATGCTCGAGGTAGAGGCCGTTCTGCTGGCGGCCCGTCTTGTCGGTCAGGGCGGCGAACGCCTTGTCGTTGTAGATGTTGCAGTTCTGCATCACCTCGACGAAGGCCGAGCCCTTGTGGGCCGCCGCCCGCTTCAGCACCGCCTTGAGGTGGGGCATGAAGATGTCGACGCTGCGGGCGACGAAGGTGGCGCCGGCGCCGATCGCGATGTTCAGCGGGTTGAAGGGGAAGTCGACCGAGCCGTGGGGCGTCGACTTCGTCCGCTTGCCGAGTTCGCTGGTGGGCGAGTACTGCCCCTTGGTCAGGCCGTAGACCCGGTTGTTGAACAGCAGGATCTTGAGGTTCACGTTCCGGCGCAGGGTGTGGATCAGGTGGTTGCCGCCGATCGACAGGGCGTCGCCGTCGCCGGTGACGACCCAGACGTCGAGGTCCGGCCGCGTCATCTTGATGCCGGTCGCCACGGCCGGCGCGCGGCCGTGAATCGAGTGGAAGCCGTAGGTGTTCATGTAGTACGGGAAGCGGCTGGAGCAGCCGATCCCGGACACGATGACGAACTTCTCGCGGGGAATCCCCAGCTCCGGGAACACCTGCTGGACCGCGGAGAGGATGGCGTAGTCGCCGCAGCCGGGACACCAGCGGACCTCCTGGTCGCTCTGGAAGTCCTTCCTGGTCAGCGGCGGCGCTTCGGTGGTGTTCATCTCTGGTTCGACTCTCCGGTCATCCGTTCGATCCGGTGGAGGATTTCGTCCCGCGTGAAGGGCTTGCCTTCGACCTTCGAGTAGGTCTCGATATCCTTCAGGTAGCGGGCCCGCAGCAGCAGGGCCAGTTGACCCAGGTTCATCTCCGGCACGAGGACCCGCTCGAAGCGCTCGAGCACGTCGCCCAGGTTGCGGGGGAAGGGGTTGATGTGCCAGAGGTGGGCGCGGCTCACGGTGAGGCCGTCGGCCCGAGCCTGGTTCACGGCGCCGGTGATCGCGCCCAGGGTGCTGCCCCAGCCGAGCACGAGGAGCTTGCCGCTCTGCGGCCCTTCCACCTCCAGCTCGGGGATGTCGTTGACGATCCGGGCCACCTTCTCGGCGCGCAGGCGCACCATGTGGTCGTGGTTCTCCGGCTCGTAGTTCACGTTGCCGGTGACGTCCTCCTTCTCGAGCCCGCCGATCCGGTGCTCGAGGCCGGGCGTGCCGGGGATGGCCCAGGGCCGGGCGAGCGTCTGCTCGTCGCGCATGTAGGGCATGAAGCCCTCGGCGTTCTGGTGGAAGTTGACCCGGAGATCGGGAAGCTCCTCGACCTGGGGGATGCGCCACGGCTCGGCGCCGTTCGCGATGTAGCCGTCGGAGAGCAGGATGACGGGCGTCATGTAGGCCGTCGCCATGCGAACCGCCTCGAGCGCGGTGTCGAAGCAGTTGGCGGGCGAGGACGCGGCGATCACCGGCACCGGCGACTCGTTGTTCCGGCCGAACATGACTTGCAGCAGGTCCGCCTGCTCGGTCTTCGTGGGCAGTCCGGTCGAGGGTCCGCCGCGCTGGATGTCGCAGATGACGAGCGGCAACTCGACCATGACCGCCAGGTTGATCCCCTCCGCCTTGAGCGCGATCCCGGGACCGCTCGAACAACTGACGCCCAGGTTGCCGCCGAAGGACGCGCCGATGGCGGCGCAGACGGCGGCGATCTCGTCCTCCGCCTGGTAGGTCGTGACGCCGAAGTGCTTGTAGGTCGCCAGTTCGTGGAGCACGTCGCTGGCCGGCGTGATCGGGTAGGCGCCGAGGAACAGGGGCAGGCCGCTGCGGCGGCTGGCCGCGACCAGGCCGATGGCGAGCGCCGAGTTGCCGTGGATGCTGCGGTAGGTGCCGGGCTCCAGCTTGGCCGGCTCCACGTCGTACCGCACCTGGAAGGCGTCGGTGATGTCGCAGAAGTTCCAGCCCGCCTTCATCACCTTGACGTTCGCCTCGGCAATTTCGGGGCGCCGCTTGAACTTGACCCGCAGCCAGTCGATCGTCGACTCGAGCGGCCGGCTGAACAGCCAGTAGACCATCCCCAGCGCCAGGAAGTTCTTGCAGCGGTCCTTGGAGCGGACGTCGAGCTCGCTCTCTTCCAGCGCCCGCCGGGTCATCGTGGTCAGGGCGACCTGGTACAGCCGGAACGCGTTCAGGCTGTCGTCCTCGAGAGGATTCGCCTCATAGCCGGCCCGCTTCAGGTTGCGCGGCGTGAACTCGTCCGTGTTGACGATGATCACGCCGTTGTCCTTGAGGTCGCGCATGTTCGCCTTGAGCGCCGCCGGGTTCATCGCGATCAGCACGTCCGGCGCGTCGCCGGGAGTGTGGATGTCGTGGTCGGCGATGCGGACCTGGAAACCGGAAACGCCAGCCAGCGTGCCGGCGGGCGCCCGGATCTCGGCCGGGAAGTCCGGCAGGGTCGACAGGTCGTTGCCGATCAGCGCCGACGTATTCGTGAACTGCGTGCCGGTGAGCTGCATGCCGTCGCCGGAGTCGCCGGCGAAGCGGATGACGACGTCGGAGACGGTTGCCTCAGCGGCTTTGCCGGCATCCGTCTGCCCTGCGATCGGGAGGGTCATGGTGGTTCCTGGGATGTGGCAGCCGGACGCTATCGGGGGCGAAACTCTGCCCGCCGCCTCGCCAGCGGGCTCCGTCCGCGGGACAGTCTGGTGGCAGATAGTACCATGACGCTGCCCCGCGCATCGGCGAGAACCTCAGGTGCCCAGTCGCGAGAAAGAAGCGAGCCGAAGCAGGCCATGGCGGCGAGTCGTCTGGCTGTCCGCGGCCGCTCTCACGCTGGCGCTCTCGATCGTCACGGTGTCGCTGGATGCGCCTCTGGCGCTCGACTTGCTCGCGTGGACCCTGATCACCGTCATCGGGGGCGCGGTGGGCTGGGCGTTCTTCGTCTGGCTGCAGCGCCGGTTGCTGTGGCGGGTGGGCCGGCGACTCGCCTTCAGCTACATGCTGCTGGGTCTGCTGCCGTTCCTGCTCAGCCTGGTGCTGGTCATCGTCGCCGCCTACCTGCTGTCCGGCTCCTTTCTGGGCCATCTCTACCGCGACGCGGCGATCAGTCTCCACGAGGAGCTCGAGGCGGTGTCCGGCTTCCTTCTTCAGCCTCTCGAGATGGGGCTTCTCGATCCCTCCGCCCTGCCTGCCGCGCAGGGCGGCGCCGCGCTGGCGTACTACCAGGGAGGCGCCCTCGCGGGCGGGGATCCAAGGGCGCCGGCGTCGTTTCCCGCGTGGCTGGAGGCGGAGGGGGCGACGGATGGGCAGCGGCGCCGGACCCGGGTTCCGCCGCTGGTCGTCCTGCCCGACGGTTCGGCCACCCTGGCAGCAGTGTTTCGCCGGGGGGCCTCGGCGGTCATCGCGTTCTACGACCCGGCGGCCGGTGGGCTGCTGGAACGGGAGCTGAGCCGGAGAAGCGACGTTTGGACACGGCTTCGCGGCCCGGGCGAGACGGACGGCACGGGTTGGACGGTCCAGATCTTCGGCGGCCCGCAGTTCGTCCTGCAGCCATTGGCGCGGACTCAGGGAAGCGCGGAGCGGGAGGCGTTCTTCGAGTCCCTGAACGCCAGTTCTCCCTTGAGCATCGTCGGCGTCGAGATGGCCGGACCGCTCCATGCGTTCGCCGACGGCGCGCCGGTCTCGCCTTCGGTCTCGGTGTCGTTGGCGGCGACCCAGCCAATCGTCTTCCGCCATCTCTTCTCGCCCTCGAGCCAGGTGGACACGCTGGGCTGGATCTTCTTCATCATTCCGACCTTCCTGCTCTTCGACGTCTTCATCTCTGCGACGATCATGGCCTTGTTCATGATCCTCGGCCTCAGTCGCGCCGTGAACCACTTGAGCGCGGCCACCGGGGCCGTGCAGGCGGGAGACTTCTCGGCCCGCATTCCGGTGCGGCGCAAGGATCAGCTCGGCGCTCTTCAGCGATCGTTCAACGAGATGGCGGCGGGCCTCGAACGCCTGATCGCCAAGCGCACGGCCAAGCGGGCCCTCGAACAGGAGCTCGCGGTCGCCCGCGAGGTCCAGAAGAACCTGATTCCGGGCCAGGGACTGCAGGTGGAGGGGGTCGAGTTCGCCACCTTCTTCGAGCCGTCGGCGGCGATCGGCGGCGACTACTTCGACATCCTCGAGCTTCCCGGTGAATGGGAAGGCGACCGCGGCCGGCTCGGCGTGGTCATCGCGGACGTGGCCGGGCACGGTCTCTCGGCCGGCCTCCGCATGGCGATGCTCAAGGCCGGCCTGTTGACCCTGGTGGGGGAGGGCAAGCCGGCGCGGCAACTGCTTCCCGCTCTGGACGGCCTGGTGCGCAAGGCGAGCAGCCGCAGCACGGAACGCGCTTCCGCGGCGCCCGGTGACCGCGACCGTGTGTTCGTCACGGCGAGTCTCACCCTGATCGACGTCTCGACCGGCGTGGTCGAACTGACGAACGCCGGCCATCCTCCCGCCTACCTGCTGCGGAACGGCGAGATCGAGGAGATTCTGCTTGCCGGCTCTCCGCTCGGCGCGCTCGGCGCGGACTACGGCTTCCGGCGCTTCGAGCTCGAGCCCGGCGACGTCATGGTCTGGCTCTCGGACGGCTTGATCGAGGCCGCGGACAAGGGCGGCGAGGTCTTCGGCTACGAGCGCACGATCGATTCCCTCAAGGGCTCCGCCGACAGCGCCATGGAAGTGCGGGACCGGATTCTCGGGGACATCCGCAGCTACACCGAAGGCGTGGGCGCGGAGGACGATCTCACCCTGGTCGTGATGCGCTACCAGCCGGAGGCGGCGACCTCCGAGACTCCCGCCGACGAGCTGCCGCGGGCGGCTGGCGGCTGAGGAGAAGGGTGCGCTCCGTCCTCCGGGTCGCCCTGGCGGCCACGGTCCTGCTGGCCGCCGCCGCGGCCGGCGCCGAACTCGCGATTCTGACCAACGGCCACCGCTACAAGGTGACGGAATGGGAAGTTCAGCATCCCGGCCAGGCCGCGGGGACCGAGCGGATCCGTCTGAGCCTGGAGGGTGGCGGGACGGTGACCCTGCCGCTGATGCAGGTCGAGCGCATCGTCGATGACGAGATCGTCGAGGAGCCGCCGCCGGACTCTCCGGCTGAACCCGGCTTCACGTTGGACTACCGGCCCGGGCAGACGGCGCCGGCGACGCCCTACGGGGAGCTCTTCCTCGAGGTCGGCCGCGAGCACGAACTGAATCCCGATCTGCTGGCGGCTCTGGCGAGGGCCGAGTCGAGCTACGACGCGGCCGCCGTGTCCAGCAAGGGCGCCCGGGGCCTGCTCCAGTTGATGCCGGCGACCGCCGAACGGTTCGGCGTGTCGCCGCGTGAACTCCACGACCCGGCCCGGAACGTCCTCGCGGCGGCCCGCTACCTGACCTGGCTCCGCCGTCGCTTCGAGGACGATCTGCCGCGCGTCCTCGCCGGCTACAACGCCGGCGAAGGCGCCGTCGACGCCCACGACGGCGTTCCGCCCTACCGCGAAACCGTGACCTTCATCGGCCGCGTCTACGGCTACCTCGGCCTTTGAACACTGGGTGCGCCGGCGCCCTCGCCGGCATGAGGCGCGACGCCGCGAAGCGGCGAGCCCGAACCGGACGTCTGAACACTGGGTGCGCGGGTCCTCTGACCCGCATCAGCCGCGACGCCGCGAAGCGGCGAGCCCGAACTGGACGGCAGTGTCTTTCTTCTGCGCCGCCCTCACCGCGCCCGCGGGTGGTACCGGTCGTACAGCGTCCGCAGGCGGTGCCCGTGAATGTGCGTGTAGATCTGCGTCGTCGTGATGTTCGCGTGTCCGAGCATGACCTGGACGGCCCTCAGGTCGGCGCCGTGCTCCAGCAGGTGGGTGGCGAAGCTGTGGCGCAGCACGTGGGGCGACAGGTCGGGGATGCCGGCGCCCCGCCCGTAGTTCCTGAGCAGCTTCCAGAAGCCCTGCCGGGTCAGTCCGCTGCCGCGGTAGCTGACGAAGACGACATCGTGGCGGCCCTTCGCCATCGCCGGCCGCACCTCTCTCAGGTAGCGCTGGAGCCAGGTCTCGGCCGACTCGCCCACCGGCACCACCCGTTCCTTGGCCCCCTTGCCGAACGCGATCAGGAAGCCGGCCTCGAGCTGGAGCTGGCTTCGCTCGAGGCCGACCATCTCGCTGACGCGGAGCCCCGTGGCGTAGAGCAGCTCGATCATCGCCCGGTCCCGTACCCCGGGAGCCCGGCTCGTGTCCGGGGCGCGCAGCAGTGCCTCGACCTGCTCTTCCCGCAGCACCTTGGGCAGGCGTCGCGGCAGCCGCGGCGGGTACAGGTTGACCGCCGGGTTGTCTTCGCGGTCGCCCTCGTTCACCAGGAAGGCGTAGAACCGGCGCATCGAGACCAGGGCGCGGCTGACCGAGCGGGGCGACAGCCCGTCCCGGCGCAGGCGCCGCAGATGCTGGCCGAGCTGGTCGACGGACGCCGTCAACAGGTCGCCGCCAGCGTCCTCCAGATTGCCAGCCAGCCGGACGAGGTCGCGACGGTAAGCGTCGACCGTGTGCTGCGAGAGGCCCCGCTCGACCAGGAGCCCGTCGAGATAACGGTCCAGCGTCCGCTCGCTTTCGGACACAGCGGCCGGCCGGCTCAAGGTCTTCGTCGCTGGCATCTCGTATAGCCAACAATCTATCAGTCCCAAACACTGGGTGCGCCGCGTTCAGTCGCCAAACACTGGGTGCGCCGGCGCCCTCGCCGGCATCTGGCGCGATGCCGCGAAGCGGCGAGCCCGAATCGCAGCCCCCGCGTTCAGTCGCCAAACACTGGGTGCGCGGGTCTTCTGACCCGCATCGAGCGCGATGCCGCGAAGCGGCGAGCCCGAGTCACGCCGCGCTACGATGCCCCGATGATGAAACGAACGATCGCTGCAGCCCTTTGTTCGCTCTCTCTTCTTTGCCTCGCCGCCTGCGCCCAGCCGCCCGCCCAGCCGGATACCGCGACCCAGCTCGCCACCTGGATCGCCGACCTCTCCGACGACGCGATGGAAGGCCGCGGCCCCGGTACCGCCGGCGACGTCATGGCGCGCGAGTACATAGCCGACGCGATGGCCGAGTTGGGCCTCGAACCCGCCGCGGCGGATGGAAGCTGGGAGCAGCCGTTCGACATCGTCGGCATCGACGCTGCCGTGCCCGAAACCTGGACCTTCCGTTCGGGCGGCGGCGACAGCGTCGACTTCGCCTTCTGGGACGAGTTCATCGCGCACAGCGGCGTGCAGTCCGAG
>JAJDZH010000059.1 GCA_022824725.1 Thermoanaerobaculia bacterium
CAGCGTCGGCGAGACGGACGAACTCGGCAACCGGGCCGAGGTCGACCGCTTCCACGTGAAGAACCTCCACGCGACGATCCTCCAGCAGTTGGGCCTGGACCCGAACGCCCTCTCGTACTTCCACGCCGGCCTCGACCAGAAACTCGTCGGCGTCGAAGGCGCGAAGCCGATCCACCAGATCGTCGCCTAAGCAGCTCTTGCCTGTGCGTTGGACCGCGGCGGTCGCCCTGTGGGCCTGCGCAGCAAGTGCGGCGCTCGGCCAGCAAACCGTGACGTTCGAGGCCGAGGGCGCTTCGGAGCGGGACCTGCGTGGAGAACTGGAGCTTCGGATCGACGGGGAGAGCGTCGAGATCGAGGGCGTCGCCCGGGCGGAGAGCGGCTGGCAGACGCTCGTCTATGTCGACATGGCGCTGACGACCCCGGGACCGGTGTTTCAGCTTGCCGAGGCGTTGCGCGGGCAGTTGGACCTCCTTCTCGCCGCCGGCAGCCTGGAGATCGTGGTGGCGGATCCACTGGCAAGAACGATCCTGCCGCCGACTCGGGATCGCGATCTGGCGGAAGCCGCGCTGGATCGCCTCGCCACGGGCGAAGAAGCGGCAAGCGCGCTGGTCGAGAGACGGCGCCTGTTCGCCAGCGAGCGGGACATCGAGATCTCGAGGGCCCGCCGGCAGACGGCGGCCGGCGGTGACCTGGAGTCCGAACTCGAAGCCGTGCTGCAGCAGATGGCGACGGACGCGATCCGCGACGAAGCCGCGATGCGTCGAAGCCAGATCGACGAGATCGTCTCGTTCCTGGCGGCGCGGGAGGACCTGAGGCGTGAAGCTCAGCGCGGCTCGGGAACCGTCTCCGAGGAAGAAACGCCTGGCTCCCGCCGACACCTCGTCCTGCTGGCCGATGGACTGGTCGCGGATCCGTTGAGCTACTACCTCGAACTCGTGCCGACGGCCGGCGTACTCGCCGTCGAGGCGGCGACCATGCCCAGCCTCCGCCCGGTCGCACAGACAGCGGCGGCCTTCGGCTGGACCGCGGCGCCCGTGGCCTTTGCCGCGGGCGACGACGGCGATGGTCTCAACGTCCGTTCGAACGAGGTGACCGTCGGCTTCACGTTGCGCTTCAACCGGCCGCGTTCCGGCGACACGCAGACGGTCGAGGAAGAACTGGGCCTCTTCGTGCAGCCGGGCGACTGGGCGGTGGCCGCCGACGCCACGGGCGGCGAGGTGCTCCTGAACGAGGTCGCCATCGCGGACTGGATCGAGCGGCTCTCCGGCCGCTTCGAGGCGAACTTCGACCTGCCGGACGGTACCGTGACCGCCGGCAGCTTCGACCTGAGCGACGGCGCCGGCGAGCGTGAGATCAATGCGCCGACCGTCACTCCGGGAGCGGGTTCGCCCGACGAGGTAGCCGAGGTACGACTGCGGCGCGCCTTCGAGGGCGAGCTCGACAGCGAGTTCGAAGGCGGCGACGCCGGCGTCGAGGTCGTGGCGTCGATCCGGATCGAGTCGGCCTCGCCCGAGCGGGTTGTCGGCCGGCTGACAAGCACCATCGTGCCGCCGGACGGCTCGCCGCCTGCCGATGCCTCGACGTGGAGGGTCAGCACCGGACTCCACCGCGAGGACGGCAGCGTCGTCACCAGCCACGGCGTTCCGTTCGGCGCCCCCGGAGCGGAAACCCTGACCTTCGAACGACCCCTTCAGCTTCCGCCCGGCACGGACTCGGCGATCGTCCTGGCCGAGAATCTCCGCGACGGGCGCTGGGGCTACGCCGTGGTCGACTTCCTCGACCTCGTGGAACAGGCGGTGGACTCCGGCGCGACGACACGAGCGCGGGCCATCAGCCTCAAGCCGGAGGACCCCACCAACCGGCGCGGTCGCGCCACGTTCGTGGCCGAGGTGCTCGACCCCTTCACCGATCAGGTCGAACGGGTCGTCTTCTACTTCAACGGCCGGCGGGTCGCGGCTCGCAACCGGGCGCCCTACCGGGCGCGGATCGATCTCGGCCGCGGCGACCGCCTTGGCCGGGTCGAGGCGGTCGCCTTCGACGCCGAGGACCGGGAACTCGACCGCCACGAACTCCTGGTCAACCAGCCTCCGCATGCGTTCTGGGTCCGCATCGCCGAGCCCGGGGAAGGGCTGCTCGCCGGACCGGTGGAAGTCGCCGCCGAGCTCAAGCTGCCGCGCGGCGGCCGCCTGATGGAGATGCGCTTCTTCGTCAAGGACCGGCTGGCGGGTACGGCGACCGAGGCGCCGTTCCGCCGCGAGGTGCTGGTACCGGTCGGCGATCCGGAGTCCTACCTGCGGGTCGAGGCCCAGTTGACGGATGGGCGGATCGCCGAGGACGTGCTGTTCCTGAGCCGTCCGGGCCTCTCCGCCCGCATCGGAGTCGAACTCGTCCAGCTCTACGTCGTCGCCACCGACCGTTCCGGGCAACCGGTAAGGGATCTGACGGCCGCCGACTTCGCCGTTTTCGAGGACGACCGCGCCCAGGAGCTCGAGTCCTTCCGGATCGCGTTCGACCTGCCGCTCACCCTCGGGCTGGCGATCGACACCTCGAGCAGCCTGTTCCTCCGCATGCCCGACGTGAAGCGGGCCGCCGTCGAGTTCCTCGAGTCGCTCGAGCCGAGGCGCGACCGCGCTTTCCTGGTCGGCTTCGGCACCGAACCACGCCTGGTCCGGGCCGCCACCTACAACCTGAACTCGGTGCGGGGCGGTATCGGAGCGCTCAGGCCGCGCGGCCGCACCGCCGTCTGGGGCGCGCTGTCGCTGGCCCTGGATCAACTCGAGGGCCTGCGTGGCCGCAAGGCGCTCGTCGTCTTCTACGACGGCGACGACGAGGACTCCGACGCCGCGTTCCGGCAGAGCCTCGAACAGGCGCGACGCGCCCGGGTACCCGTCTACCTGGTCCTGATGAACGACGAGGCGGCGCGCACCGACGGCCGGAGCTTCAGCACCCGCACTTTCGTCAGCAAGCTCGAGCGAATGGCGAAGGCGGGAGGCGGCCGCGTCTACTACGTCCGCCACGACGAGGACCTGGAGCCGATCTTCGACTCGATCAGCCGGGAACTCCGCAGCCACTACCTCCTGACCTACTACCCGAAGGAGGAACCGGGCGGCCCCAACTGGCGCGAGGTCAGCGTGGAGCTGGACCGTAGCGACGTCGTGGCCCGGACGATCGAAGGGCGGGAAGTAAGGTAGAGGGGAGATGCTCTCCGCCTGCTCGCGGAACGGTCTGCTGCCGGCCGCCGCTGCGCTAGTCGCCGTTCTCTCCCCCGCCGTCGGCACGGCCCAGGTGCTGAACCGCGACGCTGAGATCATCTTCCAGGTCGAGTCCTCGACCCCTCCCCGCCAACTGGACAGGCGGAGCGTCGAGATCCTGGAGAACGGGCAACTCAGAGAGATCCTGGCGGTCGAACCGATCGGGGAGCGCTGGCGAGTCGTCGTCTACTTCGACCTGCCGGGCTCGACACCCGAGGGGATCGAGGCGGCGGCCGCCGCGGTGGGGAACGCGGCCGATGCTCTGGTGACGCTCGGCGACGTCGAGATGATCACCGCCGACCGGATCGCCGAGGTCGAACTTCCACCGACCGCGAACGCCGGTCTGGTGCGGGCGGCCGCCGAGGCGGTCGGCGCCCGGGCCGGCTCCGCGGGCGCCCTGTTCGAGCAGCGCCGGGAGATGCGGGCGGCCGCCGACAAACGCTCGGGCGACCCGGACGCGGACGCGTTGCGCACCGCCGACCTGCTCGAGGGATTCCTGCTGGAGCTCGACACGCTGCGCTGGCAGCGAGCGAACCTGCTCGAATCACTCGAGTCGCTCGGTGACGGCTCCTGGACCGGCGGGCCGCCGCGGGTGCTGTTCCTCGTGCGCGACGCGACCGACCTGGACGCGGACGCGTTCGCCGAGGAGTTGCTGGGCGAGCCCATTCCCGCGTTCGAACGCGCGGCCCTGAGTGAGCAGCAACAGCAACGCAGCCTGGCTCGAACGGTCGCGGCGCTCGGATGGCGCGTCCATGCCCTTCAGCTCGCCCCGGCAGCCGCAGAGGTCGACGATCTCCTGCCCGGGAGACTGCAGTCGGCCCGCGAGTTCGCAGAGGCCAGCGGCGGCGAAGTCCTCGCCGAGAGCGGCGGGATCGCGCCTGCGCTCGAGCGGCTGCAGGCGTCCTGGCGGGTTCGCTACCGCTCGTCCGGCCCACGCGACGGCGCCACCCATCCGATCGACGTCCGCATCGCCTCGACCACTGCGTCCGGTGGACCTCCGCCGGACGTTCTGGCGCGCCGCTGGGCCACCGTCGCGGCGCCCGCGGACCTGGTCGGCCTGCGCGCCAACCGCGCGCTCGACGCCCTGAGCCGGGATGGCGACGGCGCCACCAGCAATCGCGACGGCGGACTCGCCGTCCGGGGCGTGCTGCTGCCCCAGGGCATCCAGTCGGCCACGGAGGGTGCGCCCGCCGAGTTCGTCGCGCTCGACGGGATCGCCACCATCGGCGCCAATCCCCCACCCACCAGCGACGCACTCCGGCTCACGGTCTACGGCCGCGGCCTGGACGCGCCGGCCTTCCTGCTTCACCGCGCGGGAACCGGAGCCGACCTCAGGAGAGGAACGTGGCGCTTCCGCACTCTCTTCGACCTGCCGGTAGCCATCGACGAACTCGTCCTGATGGTCGAAGACCTGCGCAACGACCGCTGGCAGGTGGAGTTCGTCGACACAGCCTCAAGCCCCATCGATGACCGCAGCGACATGGAGTTGCTGGTGCCGGAGCCTGGCGCCGGTTCGCTCACCGCCGCCCCGACCGAGGCCGAGATTCTCGCGGCGGCCAGGACCGCCGCCCGCCGGGCCGGCTGGGCAGGCGGCCGGCGGGAGAACATCCTCGACCCCGCGGCCGGCTCCAGCCTCGTGCGTCTGATCCCGCCCCGCGGCGAGCGGTCCGGGCTCAGCGGCAGGAAGTCCTTCAGCACGGTGACCACGAGCGACGTCGTGCGACGGGTGGAGTTCTACCTCGACGGCGAACAGGTCTTCGACGACCGGCGGAAACCGTTCCAGACCACGATCGACCTGGGGCCGGAGGCGCTGCCCCACACCATCCGGATCGTCGCCTATGACCGCTCGGACCGCTGGCTGGGCGAGGACGAACTGACGATCAACGAGCGGCAGAGACGGGTCGGCGTCGGGATCGCGGCAGTGGAGGCGCAGCCCGGGGGCCGCTACGCCGTCGAGGCCCGAGTCGAGCTGACCCGCGGCCGGGCTCTCGACCGGGTCGAGTTCTACCGCAACGACCGCCTCGCGGCTACCTTGACCCGGCCTCCGTTCCGCACCGTCCTGCCCGGACCAGCAATCCCGGGCGCCGACTTCGCCCGCGTTGCCGTCCATCTGGACGACGGCACGATGATCGAAGACGTGGAGTTTCTCTCCTCCGAGACGCCCATGGCCGAAACGGTGGTCAATCTGGTCGAGGTCTACGTCGTCGTCAACGACGAGGAGGGCAAGCCCATCACGACCCTCGAGGCCGACGATTTCGTGCTGCGGGCCGGTCGGCGCGAGATCCCGATCGAGCGCTTCGCGGTCGCCGAAGACGTGCCTCTGGTGCTCGGCCTGGCCGTCGACAGTTCCCAGAGCATGTGGGCCCTGATGCCGGATACCCGTCGGGCGGCGGCGCGCTTTCTCGGCAACACCCTGAGTCAGATCGACCAGGCGTTTCTGGTCGACTTCGACACCCGGCCGCGCCTGCTCTCGGACACTACCGCCGATGTCGGCGAACTGATCAGCACCCTGGGGCAGATCCAGGCAGACGGGCAGACCGCCCTCTACGACGCCATGCAGTTCTGCCTGGTCCATCTCGCACGCGACCAGGGGCGGCGCGCCTTGGTCATGCTGACGGACGGAGACGACTACGGCAGCCAGAGCAGCTACCGGCGGACGTTCAGGACGGCCGGAAACACCGGCGTGCCGATCTACGTCATCTCGATGAGCCAGGGCGAAGACCGTTGGGGGCGCGGCCCCCGCAAGCTGGACCTGGAAGCGATCACGAAGGCGAGCGGCGGACGCGTGTACTACGTCGCCAGCATGGACGCCGTGCTCTGGGCCTACGGACACATCGGCGAGGAACTGCGTAGCCAGTACATGCTCGGCTACGCCACGAGCGAGCCGCTGACTCCCCGCGAGGTTCAGTCCATCAAGGTGGAACTGCGGGACAAACGGCAGGACCGCGAAGTGCGGATGACCGTCGGCCGCGGCCGCGGCTGACCTGCACGACTCCGCTGGGTGCGCGGGTCATCTGACCCGCTGCCGCCGGAGGCGGCTTCGAATCGCCGGCCGACGGCCGACCTCTCTTCCGCCTACGGCTCGGCCACGACCGGGTTCTCGAGCACTCCCAGCCCGTCGATCTCGATCCGTACCGTGTCGCCGGCGACCAGGAACTTAGGCGGCTTGAAGGCAAGGCCCACGCCGGCCGGCGTGCCCGTGCTGACCACGTCGCCTGGTTCGAGCGTGCACATGGTCGAGATCGTCTCGACCAGCTTCGGGCAGTCGAAGACGAGTTCCCGGGTGTTCGAGTCCTGGCGCAGTTCGCCGTTGACCCAGGTACGGATGCCCAGCCCGTTCGGATCCTCGACCTCGTCGGCGGTCACCAGCCAGGGCCCCATCGGACCGTGCGTGTCCCAGCCCTTGCCGAGGATCATCGTCGGCGAACGGCGCTGCCAGTCGCGAACGGAGACGTCGTTGACGATCGTGTAGCCGGCGATGGCGCCGGCGGCGTCTTCCGCGGCCACGCCCCGGCAGCGGCGGCCGATGACGAAGGCGAACTCGCCCTCGTAGTCGACCGCGGAGGATGCCCGCGGAATGTGGATGTCCCCTCCCGGCCGGTTGACGCACGTCACCTGCTTGTTGAAGACGGTCGGGAACTCGGGGAGCTTCTGTCCGGTCTCGGCCGCGTGATCGGCGTAGTTCAGGCCGATGGCGAAGAACTTCCGGGGCTTCGGCACCGGCGCCAGGAGC
>JAJDZH010000064.1 GCA_022824725.1 Thermoanaerobaculia bacterium
GGTGAACGTGACGGTGACCGACGACGACGCCGACACGATCCCCGAGGTCAGCGGAGAGTTCCCGGTTCTGGAATGGCTGGTGGGCTCGGAGATCACGCCGGTCGTGCTGGCCGCCGGGAGCGGCGGCAACGTCCCGTTGACGTACGCGCTCACGCCAGAGCTTCCGGACGGCGTGACCTTCACGCCAACGACGCGGACGCTGTCGGGCACGCCGGCGGCGCCGGTGGCCTCGACGCGGTACACGTACACCGTGGGGGACTCGGACGAGAACACGGAGGCCGGCGACGCGGCGACGGCGGAGTTCACGATCACGGTGAAGCAGCCGGCCCTCGTGTCGAGCAAGGCGAGCCTGGCCGTGGAGGAAGGCGGCGCCGGCGGGACGTTCACGGTCAAGCTGGCGGCGCTGCCGAAGGCCGACGTGCCGGTGTCGCTCGAGAGCGGCGACGCCGGCGCGGCATCGGTGAGTCCGGCGAGCCTGACGTTTACCGCGGCCAACCACAACGTGGCGCGGACGGTGACGGTCAAGGGTGTCCAGGACGACGACTTCGACGACGAGACGGTGGACATCACCTTGACCGCGAGCGGCGGCTACGACGGCGTAGCGGCGACGGTCGTCGTGACGGTGGACGACGACGAGACGGACACGGCGCCGTCATTCGACGGTCAGGCCCAGGACCAGGAGTGGACAGCGGATCGGCTGATCACGACGGTCACGCTGCCCGAAGCGACTGGCGGCAACGGCGAGCTGACCTACACGCTCTCGCCCGACCCGCCCGAGGGTGTCGTGTTCGATCCCGTGACGCGCACGCTCTCCGGCACGCCGAAGTCTCCCCAGGACGCAACGGAGTACACGTACAAGGCAACGGACGCGGACCGGAACACCGCGGACAGCGACGCGGCTTCGCAGACGTTCGCGATCACGGTAAAGCGGCTGGCCCTGGTGCTGAGCGCGACGGAGCTGACGGTCGACGAGGAGGCTCATGACACGACGTTCACGGTGAAGCTCGCGTCGCAGCCGACAGGCGACGTCACGGTGACCATCGTGAGCGACCGGAGCATCGTGACGACGGACCCGGTGAGCCTGACGTTCATTCCGGCGGAGTACGGCACGCCGCGGACGGTGACGCTGACGGGGGTTCAGGACGACGACTCGGACGACGAGACGACGGACATCGAACTGAGCGCTGCCGGTGGCGGCTACGACGGCGTGACGGCGTCGGTGGAGGTCACGGTGGATGACGACGAGGTCCCCGAGACGGACTCGGCGCCGGTATTCGGCGGGCAGGCCCCGGACCTGGCGTGGGTCGCCGACCGGGTGATCGAGCCGGTCGTGCTGCCCGCGGCGACCGGCGGCAACGGGGACCTGACCTACACGCTGTCGCCGGAGCCGCCGGCCAGCGTGACGTTCGACTCGACCACGCGGACGCTGTCGGGCACGGCGACGGCGACGCAGGACGCGGTGGAGTACACGTACACCGTGACGGACGCGGACGAGAACACGGAGGCCACGGACGCCGCGACGCAGACGTTCACGATCGAAGTGCGGCGCAGGGAGTCGGACAAGGCGTCGTTCGTGTCGTATGCGGGCGTGCCGTCCAGGATGGTGGCCGGCGGTACGGCGACGGTGACGGTGACGATGCAGAACACGGGTACATCGACATGGTCGTCGTCCGCGGGGTACGAGCTGGGCTCGCAGCGGCCGGACGACAACGAGACGTGGGGCGTGAGTCGAGTGGCGCTGCCGGCCGACGTGGCGCCGAACGAGACGGTTGACCTCACCTTCACGATCACGGCGCCGGCGAAGGTCGGGCGCCACGACTTCCGCTGGCGGATGGTGTGGGGCACGAACGGCTGGTTCGGCACGAGGACGGACCTCCTGAAGATCAGGGTGGAGGACCCGTCGTTCGGCGACGCGGCGATCGGCGAACAGACGTGGGGGAAGGACTCGGCTATCGCCGCGCTGGTGCTGCCCGAGGCGAGCGGGTCGGCCGCGCCGTTCACCTATTCGCTGACGCCCGAGTTGCCGGATGGGGTGAGCTTCGCGCCTTCCAGCCGGACGATCTCGGGTACGCCGAGAGTCGTGCAGGAGGCGACGGAGTACACCTGGACGGCGACGGACGCGAACGGGGGTACGGCGACGCTGGTGTTCTCGATCACGGTCGCCGAGCAGGCGGCGGCAGCGGCTGCTGCGGCCGTGGCGGGTTCGCCGTCGGAGCCGGCGGTGGCGTTCAGCTTCCAGGGCGGTGATGCCGGGGGCGAAGAGTCGTCGGGCTGGACGGCCGATTCCGGCGATGCGGCGATTGCCCGTCCGCCGGCGGGGCTTGACGGCGGCGCGCCGGGAGCTGCTGCGATGCTGCTGCGCGGCAGCGCCGGCGGCGGCGACGAGGCGCCGGACGCGGCGATCACAGAGCAGTGGATCCCCGTCGAGGGCGGGACGTACCGGCTCTCGGCCTGCATGCTGCGGGAGAACGCGAGCGACAACGTGTACGTGGATTTCGACGGCGGCTCCGGCCGCGACGGGGACTTCCTGGACGCGCACCTCGTGGCGCGGTCGACCGGGGTGTGGGAGTGTCGGGCGGTCACGAAGTGCATTCCGGAGTCCGTCGGAGCGGTCCGGGTGCGGGCGGTACGGGAAGGCGCCAACCTGGGCGATGCATGGTTCGACCGGATTGAACTGAAGCGGCTTGCTGCTTGTGGACCTCTCGATGGGTGACAGGGTGTCGGCGCTGCCAGTGGGCGGTAGCTTCGGTTCTCCCGGAAGGTGGACGGGTGTCGCTGTTGACCCGTTCGCCGGGCTGGTGCTACTGTCCCGCGCCGGATGCAGCTCAGGCGGCTCAGCGTTGGCGCCGGGCTTGTCTTTCGGTCGCGGAATGTCGGCGACGGCAGATGACGAGCACCGGCGCGGGAAGCGACAGGCGCGCCGCGGAGAGAGAACGATGTATGCAGTGATAGAGACCGGCGGCAAGCAGGTCCGGGTCGAGGAAGGCGATGTCGTCGACCTCGAACGTCTCGGCGCCGCCGAGGCCGGTTCGGAGGTGGTCTTCGACCGGGTGCTGATGATCGGCGGCGGCGAGGGCGAAACCGAAATCGGCGAGCCCGTCGTCGAGGGCGCCAGGGTGCGGGCGCAGCTCGTGAGCGACCTGCGCGGTCCGAAGATCGTCGTGTTCAAGTTCAAGCGCCGGAAGGGCTACCGACGGCGCCGCGGGCACCGCCAGGAGTTGCAGCGCTTCCGGATAGAAGCGATCGAACGATCCGGCGGGGCATAGCCGCTCGCCGGAGCAACGGAGGTCCATGGAGATGGCGCACAAGAAGGGCCAGGGTTCGAGCCGCAACGGCCGCGATTCCAACCCCAAGAACCTGGGGGTGAAGCGTTACGCGGGCGAAAGCGTAACCGGCGGCACGATCATCGTGCGCCAGCGGGGCACCCGCTTCTTTCCCGGCGAGAACGTCGGACGCGGCGGCGACGACACCCTCTTCGCACGGGCGGACGGCGTGGTCGAGTTCCGCAACCGCGGCCGGCGCGGCATGGTGGTCAACGTCCATCCGGCTGGGTAGGACTGGCGCCGCGGGGAGCGGCTCATGCACTTCATCGACGAGGCCGTCATCGATGTCCTCGCGGGTTCCGGCGGAGACGGCTGCCTGGCCTTCCGGCGCGAGAAGTTCGTGCCGCAGGGCGGCCCGTCGGGCGGCGACGGCGGCAACGGCGGCGATGTCGTTCTGGTCGGCTCGCCCGGGCTCGGCACCCTCTACCGTCTCAGTTTCCCGGCCGCGTACCACGCCGAGCGGGGCAGGCACGGCGAGGGGTCGAACAAGACCGGCCGGAGCGGCGGCGATCTCGTGATTCCGGTGCCGCTCGGAACCGAGGTCCATGACGCCGCCACCGGCGAGCCCCTGGGCGAGGTCCTGACCGAGTCCGACCAGCTCGTCGTGGCGCGCGGCGGCGCCGGTGGGCGCGGCAACGCCCGCTTCAAGAGCGCGCGCCAGCGAGCGCCGAGGCGCGTGGAACCGGGAAGACCGGGCGAGCAGCGCCGCCTGCGCCTGGAGCTGAAGCTGCTCGCCGACATCGGCGTCGTCGGCCTGCCGAACGCGGGCAAGTCCACCCTCATCAGCAGGCTCACTGCCGCGAAGCCGAAGATCGCCGACTATCCCTTCACGACGCTCGTGCCCCAGCTTGGCGTGGTCGGGCCGCCGGCGATTCCCGCCTACGCGGAACCCTTCGTGATCGCCGATCTGCCGGGACTGATCGCCGGCGCCGCCCAGGGCGCCGGCCTCGGAACCCGCTTTCTGCGCCACGTGGAGCGCTGCCGCGTCCTCCTGCACCTGGTCGACCTCGGGCCGCAGCCCGAGGAGGGAGCGGGCGGGGTCCAGGCGGCCTTCGACGCGATCTCCGCTGAACTGGGCGCCTTCAACGAGGATCTCCTTCGCCGGCCCCGGATCCTCTGCGGTTCGAAGCTCGACATCGCGGAGCCGGGCCGGCGACGCGACCTGGCCGCCCTGGCGCGAAGGGAGGGAGTGCGGTCTTTCGAGATCTCGGCCGTCGCGGGCACGGGGCTCGACCGCCTGGTGCGCGAACTGCGCTGCCTCCTGGATGCGGCCGACTCCGAAGGCCGTGAGGCTTCCGCGGGAGTTGCCTCGCCATGAGGATGGGCCTCTTCGGCGGCAGTTTCGACCCGATCCACAACGGGCACGTCCTGCCGGTGCTCGCCGCGCGGGAACTCCTGGACCTGGACGTCGTCCACTACCTGCCGACCGCCCGTCCTCCGCACAAACCCCGGGGGACGAGGGCGCCGGCGCTCGTGCGGAACACGATGGTCGAACTGGCGCTCCTGCCCTACCCCGAGCTCGTCGTCTCGGACGCGGAACTCGATCTCGGCCGGACCGCGTACACGGTGGACACGGTGGAGCGCTACGCGGTCGAGAACCCGGAGGCCGACCTGCACCTGCTGCTCGGCGTCGACAGCTTCAACGACCTCATGGCCTGGCGGCGGTTCGAAGACCTGATCGCCGCCGTCAGGCTGGTCGTTCTGGCCCGGCCGGGCGAACGGGGCCTGGATCCGGCGGTGCGCGCGGCGGTCGAGGGCGCGCGCGGCTTCGATCTGGTCCGGCATCGCTCGGTCGATGTCTCGTCCAGCTCGATCCGCCGCCTGCTAGCCCGGGGCGAGGAGGTGGATGCCGGCTTGATGCCCGCCGCCGTGCTGCGGTACTGTCGCAAGTACGGGTTGTACCGTTGACGCAAGCGCAGACGCTCCAGGCCCGGTTGGGCGCCATCTCTCCCAGTCCCGAGGGGACCCTTGACTCCGAGGAGCGTGTCCGGGCCGTCGCTGCCGCGGCGATCGACCGCAAGGCGCAGGACCTTCGGGTTCTGGAACTCACCGACGTCAGCGACTTCACGGACTACTTCGTCATCTGCAACGGCGCCAACGCGCGCCAGGTGAGCGCGATCGCGGAGGCCGTGGAGCGGCGACTGCGGTCCCGCGGCGCCCGTCCCCTGCATCTGGAGGGGTCGGCACGCGGTCAGTGGGTGCTGCTCGATTACGGCGACGTCGTCGTCCATGTGTTCGACCCCGAACGGCGGGAGCTCTACCGGCTGGAGCGCCTGTGGTCGGACGCCCCGGACCGGACAGCGGAGCTGGCTTCGGACGGAGGACCGGTCTCGCATGGCGCCCCTGCTGCGACTTGAGGTCAACGGCCGCGAGCGGGAGCTGGCCGTGCCCGGGGCCGACGCCAGCGTGCTCGACCTGCTGGCGAGCCTCGATCAGCATCCGAAGACCGTGGCCGTCGAGGTGAACCGCGAACTCGTGCCGCGCGCACGGTTCGGCGACATCAGCCTCCAGGACGGCGATCGGGTGGAGATCGTGCGTTTCGTCCAGGGCGGTTGAGTGGCTGATCGGGTATAGTCGCCCGTCGCTGCCGGCCGCCCGAGCGGCTCAACAGAGGCGGCGCGGAGGCTGGGCCGCTAGCTCAATTGGCAGAGCAACAGACTCTTAATCTGTGGGTTCTAGGTTCGATTCCTAGGCGGCTCACCACGCCTCGCCCGTGGCGGCTTGCGCGGCACGATCGGGCGAAAGTGGCGGAACTGGTATACGCGCCAGACTTAGGATCTGGTCCCGAAAGGGATGGGGGTTCGAGTCCCCCCTTTCGCACCAGCGGCGCGCAACGGTCGGACTGCTAGCGCGGCAGGATGGTCGCCGCTTCGCGGCGCGTTGTCTTCAGAAGCCGGCGAGGGCGCCGGCGCACCCAGTGTGCCGCGCCAAGTCCGACAGACTGCTAGAGTCACGACCTTCTCCCGTCGCCCGCCACTCCTCTCTCTCTCGCAATCGAACACTCCGGAATCCCCGATCGGCATGAGTGTGGTTGTCAGCAGAAGAGAAGTCGGCGTGTGCCGCCAGGAGTTCGAGATCGAGGTGCCCGCCTCCGAAGTGGACGCCGAGTACCTCCGGGTCGCCAGGGACTACCGTCGCCGCGCGCGCATCGACGGCTTCCGCAAGGGAAAGGCCCCGCTCGACCTGGTGCGGCAGCGGTTCGCGGGTTCGATCGGCGAGGACGTCTCGGAACGTCTGGCGCCGAAGTACTGGCAACGGGCGAGCGAAGAGGACGGCGTGCACGCCATGCTGCCGCCCAGCGTGGCGCCGGTACAGGCCGCCCCGGGCCAGCCGTTGCGCTTTACCGTGACCGTCGACGTCGAGCCGGAGGTCGAGATCGGCGACAGCCGGAGCTTCGAACTGCCCCAGCCCGAGACGGAACCCAGTGAGGCCGAAGTCGACGAGCTCCTGGAGCAGGTTCGGCTCCAGCGCTCGACCTGGGCGCCGGTCGAGCGGGCGGCGGCTCGCGGCGACCGGGTGCGCGGCAGGATCCACCGCTCCGCGCTGCCCGGCTACGTTCCGGAAGCGGCCGCCGAAGACGATTCCGATCGTGACCAGGACGAGCGCGGTCCGGCGACCCACGACATCGATCTCGAACTCGGCGACGAGCGCGCATGGCCGGAACTCACGGACAACCTGACCGGCCTGTCGGCGGGCCAGAAGGCGGATTTCGCGCGCACCGAGACGGACGAGGACGTCGAGCGGCAACGCAGCTACGAGATCGAGGTCCAGGAAGTGCTGGAGCGCAAGCTGCCGGACGTGGACGATGACTGGGCGAGCGGTCTCGCCGCCACGATCGAGACCGTCGACGATCTGCGGCGGCAGCTCGGCGAGCAGGTGCAGGCGCGGAAGACCGAGCAGGCGGGCCAGCAGCGCACCGACGCGCTGCTCGACCAGTTGAGGGAGCGTTACCCGGTGACCCTGCCGGTGGCGGTCGTGGAGCGCGAGGCGCTCCAGATCGCCAGGTCCTACGCGAACAACCTGGCTCGTCAGGGCTTCGACCTCGAACGGCAGCAGTTGCCCTGGGAGCAGTTGATGGAGGAGATTCGGCCGCAGGCGCAGAAGCGGGCGCATTCCTCCTTCCTGCTCGACCGGATCGCCCGCGACGACGGCGTCGAAGCAACGGCGGAGGACCTGGAGCGGGCGCTCGAGATCATGGCCCGGGCCCGCAACACGAACCGCGGCCGGCTGCGCCGGGAGCTGGAGCGGGAGGGCGGCCTGGAGATGTTGAGAGTCGAACTGAGGCGGGACCGGACGGTGCAGGCTCTCCTGGCGGCCAACGCGCCGCCCGAGGAAGCGTCCGCCCCGGCGGACGAGCCCGCGGCGGAAGGAGAGGACTAGAGCGATGCTGGTTCCCATGGTGGTCGAGCAGACCAATCGGGGCGAACGGGCCTATGACATCTACTCGCGGCTGCTCAAGGACAACATCGTGTTCCTGGGCAGGCCGATCGACGACGACGTGGCGAACCTGGTCATCGCGCAGATGCTCTTCCTCGAGTCCGAGAACCCGGAGAAGGACATCTCGCTCTACATCAACTCGCCGGGAGGTTCGGTGACCGCCGGCTTCGCGATCTACGACACGATGCAGCACGTCAAGCCGGACGTCTCCACTCTCTGCGTCGGCCAGGCCGCGTCCTTCGCGGCGGTCCTGCTCGCGGGTGGCGCGCGGGAGAAGCGGATGGTGCTGCCGAACGCCCGGGTGCTGATTCACCAGCCCTGGGTGCAGAGCCTCGGCGGCCAGCAGACGGACATCGACATCCACGCCCAGGACCTGCTGAGGATGCGCCGCCGGATCGACGAGTTGCTGGCTCGGCACACGGGAAAGTCGATCGAGGAGGTCCACGGCGACACCGAGCGGGACAAGATCCTCACCGCGGAAATGGCGGTCGAGTACGGGCTCGCCGACCGCGTCGTCGAGCGCCGCGGGGCCTCCTAGCCGAGGCCGGACAGAGCTTCGGCGGCGGGCCCCGGAGTCCCGGCCGTGCTAGCATCCGACGGTGCGCACGGCCTCTGGAGCGCGTGCGAACAGGCCGAACGAGACGCGAGAAACCAATCCGGAACGACCAATCGTGGCGAAGAAGGACAGTGGCGACGACGCGCTGAGGTGCTCGTTCTGCAGCAAGAGCCAGCGAGAGGTCAAGAAGCTCATCGCGGGCCCCACCGTCTTCATTTGCGACGAGTGCGTCGACATCTGCCTCGACATCATCGCCGAGGACCGGATGCTGGAGCAGCGCCAGGAGGCGGCGCTGCCCAAGCCCCAGGAACTCAAGAAGCTGCTCGACGACTACGTGATCGGCCAGGAACAGGCCAAGAAGAAGCTGGCCGTCGCGGTCTACAACCACTACAAGCGGATCGACTTCGGCGAGCGGTCGCGGACCGACGTCGAACTCCAGAAGTCGAACATCCTCCTGATCGGGCCGACGGGCACCGGCAAGACGCTGCTGGCGCAGACGCTGGCGCGGCTGTTGAGCGTCCCCTTCACGATCGCGGACGCGACCACGCTGACCGAGGCGGGCTACGTCGGCGAAGACGTCGAGAACATCATCCTCAAGCTCTACCAGGCGTCCGGTAGCGACAAGGAAAAGACTCAGCGCGGGATCGTCTACATCGACGAGGTGGACAAGATCTGCCGCAAGGGCGACAACCCTTCGATCACGAGGGACGTGTCGGGCGAGGGCGTCCAGCAGGCCCTGCTCAAGATCCTCGAGGGCACGCAGTGCAACGTGCCGCCCCAGGGAGGGCGCAAGCACCCGCACCAGGAGTTCCTCCAGATCGACACGACGAACATCCTCTTCATCTGCGGCGGCGCCTTCGTCGGTCTCGAAGAGCGCATCGAAGGACGGATGAACGAGAAGACGATGGGCTTCGGCGCCGAGATCAGGGGCCGCGACAGGCGGGCCGGCGAGATGCTCCGCCATGTGCTTCCGGAGGACCTGATCAAGTACGGCCTGATTCCCGAGTTCGTCGGCCGCCTGCCGGTCGTGGCGACCCTGGAGCAGCTCGACGAGGACGCTCTGGTCCGGATCCTGACCGAGCCGAAGAATTCCCTCGTCCGCCAGTACGAGGCGATGTTCGAGTTCGAGGACGTCAAGCTCACCTTCACCGCCGAGGCGTTGCGGGCCGTCGCCCGCCAGGCGATGAAACGCAACGTCGGCGCCCGGGGTCTCCGGATCATCCTCGAGGAGCTGATGCTGGAACTGATGTACGGCCTGCCGTCGGAAGCCGGCGTCAAGGAGTGCGTCATCAACGAGGACGTGGTGGTCAACGGCATTCAGCCGCTGACCGTGTACGAGAAAGCGGGATAGGGATGGCCTCCGGATACGTTTCGACCTCGAGCGACCGGCTGCCTGTCGTGCCGCTGCGGGACATGGTGGTCTTCCCGCAGATGATGGCGCCCTTCATCGTCGGCCGGCGCGGTTCCGTGCTCGCGCTCGAACGGACGCTGCGCACGGCCGGCAAGCTGATCTTCCTGGTCGCCCAGCGCGATCCGAAGGTCGACGACCCGGGGATCGACGACATCCACCGGATCGGTGTCGTCGCCCGGGTGGTGCAGAACGTCAAGCTGCCGAACGGCAACGTGAAGGTGATGGTCGAGGGACTGCGGCGGGCCGAGTTGCGGACGCTCGAAGAGATCGACGGCGCCTTCGAGGCGGAGGTCGAGGTCTACGAGATCGACTACCCGGCCGACGACAAGGTCCAGGTCTACATGAGCCGCCTGCTCAACAGCTTCGAGCAGTACGCGAAGATGTCCCATCACCTGGCCTTCGAGAGCCTGATGTCGACGCTGAAGCTGGACGATCCCGACCGCTTCGCCGACGCCCTGGCCGCTCACCTGACCGTGTCGACGGCCGAGAAGCAGACGCTGCTCGAGACGCTGAATCCGTACGAACGCCTGCAGGCCGTGCACGACCTGCTCGACGTCGAGGTCGAGAAGATCAACATCGACAAGCGGATCAACGTGCAGGTCAAGAAGCAGATGGAGAAGGCTCAGAAGGAGTACTACCTCAACGAGAAGATCAAGGCGATTCACCACGAGCTCGGGCGCAAGGACGAGCGCGGCGACGAGATCGCCGAGCTGAAGGAGAAGATCGAGAAGTCGGGCGCTCCGAAGCTGGTGCGCGAGAAGGCGGAGCAGGAGTTGCGGCGGCTCGAGGCGATGCCGCCGGTGTCGGCCGAGGCGACCGTGTCGCGGAACTACGTCGACTGGCTGGCCTCGGTGCCGTGGAAGAAGCGCAGCCGCGAACTGAAGGACCTGCGGAAAGCGGCGGGAATCCTGGACGAGGGGCACTACGGCCTGGAGAAGGTCAAGGAGCGGGTGCTCGAGTTCCTGGCCGTCCGCCAGCTCACCCACAAGAACCAGAACTCGATCATCTGCTTCGTCGGCCCTCCCGGGGTCGGCAAGTCGTCGCTGGCCAAGTCGATTGCCGCCGCGACCGGCCGCAAGTTCGTGCGCCTGTCTCTCGGCGGCGTTCGCGACGAGGCCGAGATCCGCGGGCACCGCCGTACGTACATCGGCGCGTTTCCCGGTCAGATCATCCAGATGATGAAGCGGGCGGGCACGGTCAACCCGGTCTTCCTCCTCGACGAGGTCGACAAGATGTCCATGGACTTCCGCGGCGATCCATCGTCCGCGCTGCTCGAGGTGCTCGATCCGGAGCAGAACGACACCTTCGTCGATCACTACATGGACATCGAGTACGACCTCTCCAGGGTCATGTTCATCGCCACCGCGAACGTCGAGCACCCGATTCCGCCGGCGCTCAAGGACCGGATGGAGATCATCCAGCTCGCCGGGTACACGCCGAACGAGAAGCTCGAGATCGCGCGCCAGTTCCTGGTGCCGAGGCAGTTGGACAGCCATGGTCTGACCGCGGACGCGATCCGCTTCGGCGAGGACAGCCTGGGTCACCTGATGGACTCCTACACGCGCGAGGCGGGCGTCCGCAGCCTCGAACGCGAGATCGCGGCGGTCTGTCGCAAGCTGGCCCGCCGTCTGGTCGAAGAGGGCCGCGCGAAGAAGCTGAAGGCCCGTGCGAAGGCCAAGGGCGGTACGAAGGCCAGGAAGGCCGAACCCACGATCGCGGTCGACCGGGAACTGGTCGGCGAACTCCTCGGCAAGCCGAAGTTCCGGCCCTACAAGAAGCTCGACGAGTCCGAGGTCGGCGTCGCCACCGGTCTGGCCTGGACCCAGGCGGGCGGCGAGTTGCTCCAGAGCGAAGTCGGCCTGATGAAGGGCAGCGGCAAGCTGATCCTCACGGGCAAGCTGGGCGACGTGATGAAGGAGTCGGCGCGAGCCGCGATGTCCTACCTGCGCAGCCGCGCCGACGGATTCGGCCTGGAGCCCGGTTTCCACGCCGACCAGGACCTCCACATTCATGTTCCCGAGGGCGCCATTCCCAAGGATGGGCCGTCGGCGGGCATCACGATGGCGTCGGCGATCATCTCTTCCCTGCTGCGGGTACCGGTACGCGGCGACGTGGCGATGACCGGCGAGATCACGCTGCGCGGCAAGGTGCTGCCCGTCGGCGGGATCAAGGACAAGGTGCTGGCCGCCTACCGCGCGGGGATCTTCGAGATCCTGCTGCCGAAGGAGAACGACAAGGACCTCGAGGAAGTGCCCGAGGAAATCCGCGACAAGATGAAGTTCCACCTCGTGGAGTCGATGGACGAGGTCCTGGAGATCGTCTTCGACGGAGTCGTGCGGAGAGCGCCGGAGGTCGCGGCCGAGTTCCAGAAGCCCGCCTCCGAGGCGCCGCCGGCGAACGTCGCCCACTGAAGAGGCCCACTCAGGAGGTCGAGCGGGGCCTTGAAGGTCCGTGACGCCCGCTTCGTGGTTTCCGCCGTTCGGGCGGCCGATCTGCCAGGGGACGGCCGGCGGCAGATCGCCTTCGCCGGTCGCTCGAACGTCGGCAAGTCGAGCCTCATCAACCGGCTGCTGGGCCGCAAGGACCTTGCCCGCACGAGTTCCAGGCCGGGGCGGACCCGGAGCGTCAACTTCTTCCTGATCGACGACTCGTGGTACGTCGTGGACCTGCCCGGCTACGGCTATGCGCGGGTGTCGAAGAGCGAGCGGGAGGCCTGGGGTCGCAGCGTCGACCGGTACTTCCGCTCGGCAGCCGGGCGGGTCCGCGTCGTGCTGCTCGTCGATGGTAAGGTCGCGGGCACGCCGCTCGACTCCGAAGCCTACGGTTACCTCCGGAGTCTGGGACTCGAACCGGTCGTCGTGGTGACCAAGATCGACCGCGTAAAGCGGGGGGCTCGAGCCGGGACCCTCGCCAAGGTTGCAGAGCTGCTGGGAATGCCGTCCGGGGCTGAGCTGTTTTCCGTGTCGTCTCGAACCGGCGAAGGAGTCTCGCGGTTGTTTGCGGAGTTGCTCAGCCCTTGATGCTCAGATCTCGAGGACCGGGAGCTTCTCTCGGCGAGGATGAAGAAAGATGACGATCGACGGAGTCAGTGACGCGGGGCGTAGTGGAAACGGCGGCGCCAGGGCGGCGGAGAGCGCCGATCTGGCCTTCGACCTGAAGGCCCTGAAGGACCTCAGCAATGCCGACCTCCTCAAGCTGGCTCACAAGCTGGAGGTCGTCGGCGCCACCGGCATGCCCAGGCAGGAGTTGACCTTCAAGATCCTGGAGGCGCAGACCGAGAAGAGCGGGCTGCTGTTCAGCGAAGGGGTCCTCGAGTGCCTGACGGACGGCTTCGGTTTCCTGCGCGCGCCGGAGTACAGCTACCTGCCGGGGCCGGACGACATCTACGTTTCCCGCAGCCAGATCCGGCGCTTCGACCTGCGCACCGGCGACACCGTTTCCGGTCAGGTGCGGCAGCCGAGGGAGAAGGGCGAGCGCTACCTCGCGCTGATCAAGCTCGAGGCGGTGAACTTCGAGCATCCGGACGCGGTCCGGCAGAAGATCTTCTTCGACAACCTGACGCCGCTTTACCCGGAGGAGCGGCTTCGGCTGGAGGTCTCCGGGGACCTGTCGTCTCGCGTGACCGACCTGGTGACGCCGATGGGCAAGGGCCAGCGCGCGCTGATCGTGGCGCCTCCGCGTACCGGCAAGACGATGCTCCTGCAGTCCCTGGCGCGATCGATCGCCACCAACCACCCCGAGGTCGTGCTGGTCGTCCTGCTGATCGATGAGCGTCCCGAGGAAGTGACGGACATGGAGCGGTCGGTGCGCGGAGAGGTCGTCTCGTCGACCTTCGACGAGCCTGCTTCGCGGCACACCCAGGTCGCCGAGATGGTGATCGAGAAGGCCAAGCGGCTGGTCGAGTACGGCAAGGACGTCGTCATCCTGCTCGACTCGATCACTCGCCTGGC
>JAJDZH010000012.1 GCA_022824725.1 Thermoanaerobaculia bacterium
GATCGCGGATCACCTGACCGGAATCCGGCTGGTAGCCGATCGCGAGCTTGACCTCGGCCAGCGTCAGCAGGCCGGTCGCAACCCAGTCGGCGCCCGTGGTCGTATGCCAGAGGTTCCAGGCCGGCACCGCGACGACGACGACCGCGCCGAGCATCGTCCCCGCCTGCAGGAGCTGCCCCCACATGCGGATGCCGTGGAAGACCGTCTGCCCGCCACGCAGCGTGCTGCCCCCGATGCCGCGCATCGCGCGTGCTCAGGAACGCGGCGGCGGCATGCCCGGCAACCCGGTCAGGCCCAGTCGCTGGGGCGGGCGTCCGGACTCGTGGCCTTGGACGTCGCCGCCGGCGCTTCCGGCGCGCACCCGGCTGCCGGCGCGAGCACGTTCACCATGCCCTGCGGGCCGGCGACGATGATCTCGGTCGCCTGCCTGGAGACGTCCTTCCTGTCCGTGTACTCGCGGACCGTCAGCCGGCCCTCGACGAGGACCGCGGTGCCCTTGCGGACCAGGCGTTCCACCACCCCGACCGCGCCGCCGAATACGATGATCCGGTGCCACTCGGTCCGCTCCTGGGCCTCCCCGTCCCGGCTCTTCCACCGCTCCGTGGTGGCCAGGCTGAACCGGGCGGCCCGGTCGCCGCCGGCATGGCTGTGGAATTCGGGATCGCGCCCGACATGGCCGAGCAGGGTCACGCGGTTGACGTTCAGCATGGCGGAACTCCTTCGGAAGGCAGGGCGGATTGGGCCAGGAAGACGAACAATCGGGCGGGAAGCGCGGAAATTTCCTTTTCGTGCTGCATGCGTATACTGCGGTGTCATGGACACAGTACCGACAGAGAGAGATTCTTCCGGCAATCCAGCAACCTGGCGCGAACGTCTTTTCGTGCTCGGAGGCTTCGGGGTTGCAGCGGCGGCCTCGGTCGTCTCGGTGACGCTCGGGGCCGGGATGGAACCCACCGCGCCGGTCTGGTTCGCGGCGATCGTCTGGACGGTCCTCGCCGGCGTCGCGAACGTCATGTGGCGGGGCTTCCGCTTCGGCGACTGGTCGGCGTTCCGCCGCTACGACCCGCCGGACAACAGTGAACTGATCGACTGGAGCACACAGACCGGCGAGTACGCGTACATGCGCATCGCCGACGAGCACGAGCGGCTGATGCGCGAGGACTACGCCTGACCGACGCCTCACGGCGACCGCCCTCCCTCGTCCGGCGCGGCGTTCCTGGCCGTGCCGTAGAGCTTCCCGGCCAGCCGGTCGCCAATGAACGGCACATCCGCCGCGGCATGCTCCGCGAACGGCCGCTCCACTTCGCCCGCCGTCGCGCTCCGGCCCTCGCGGATCGCGTCCTCCGCCAGTTCCGCCCGCGTGTCGCGGACCGTCCCTCGCTGCGCGAGGTCGCCCTCGGCGGCCGCACGGTGGGTCCCGGCCTTTGCTTCGACGTCACCGGTACCGGGCGTCCCGGCCGCCTCCGCGTCGGCGCGAACCCCGTCCGTCCAGTCCGCGTGAACAGCCTCGACTCCGACCGTGGCGCCAAGCTCATCGCGTGCGGCCTCGTAACCTGCCCTCCCGGCCACGTACAGCGGGTCCGGCCCGGACGGCGCCGGGAACCGCTCGGCGATGAAGGCAGCGGCGTGCTGGCGAAGCGCCTCGGCATCCTCCGGGGTCTGCGGCGAGGCGAGGCGCATGGCCCCGCCTGCGCCGATCGGCCGTCCGCCCGTGCCCTCGCGCTCCGCCAGCCAGGCGAAGAAAGGCTGGCCGAGGTCGCGCTCGATCGCCTGCGCGTCGGACCGCACGGCAGCCGCCTGCTCCGACCACTGCTCCGATTCGCCGTAGCTCACGGCCGCCCGGTCCTCGAAGCGCTCCATCCGGGTAAGGTTGGCGCCGAGGCTCTCCTCCAGGCTCGCGAGTTCGCTGTCGCCCGTCGAGGTCGAGTAGCGCCTGGATGCCTCGGCGACGCGGGACCAGAGGTCCGTGACCTGGTGCTGATCCGCGTATTCCTGCATGCGGTTCCAGGCCTCGCTCTCGATCGTCTGCCCGCGCCAGAGCGCCTTGCCGTCCGCACCGACACGGATCAGCCGGGAGAACCCGCCGCCGATCGACGCCTCGCCGGTGAGCACGGCCGCCTGATTCGTCGTGATTCCGCCCGTCTCCGCCAGCTTCTCGACGTGCGTGGCGAGTTCCTGCGCCTGCGCGCTCTCACTCTCGGTGACGCCCCGCGTGTGCGCGGTGCCCGTGCTCACGTCATGCGAGTACCGTTCCACCAGCTGCGTGGCATCCGTGGCCGCGGCCGTTCGCGCCGAGGCTGCCTGCACGTCCCAGTTGCGCCCCAGCGAGCGGGCCTCGGCGGCGCGCTCCTCATGCGACACCGCGAGCGACTCCGACAGGCGCACCCCCGCCGCCGGAACCCGGCTGGTCGCGCTCCCCATGTCGGCCACGGCTGTGCCGTCCGGCGTCATCGTGAAGGCGGCGCCCGCCGGCGCGTAGCCCGTGTAGCGGTCGGTGTCGACGTGCATCGACGTGCGGAGCTGCCGGCCCTCCTGGCTCGCGAACCGGTGCGTATCCCACTGCGTGTTGGCGAGCGAGAGGTTCCCGGTCGTCCCCTCGTGCGCGGCCGAGGTCGCGGCGTCCTGCCCGACCGCGAGCACCGAGGTCGCGAGCACGGTCGCCTTCGAGAGCCCGTACGCGAGCGCGGCTGCGAGGAAGGGGATCGACATGGACAGGTAACCGCTCATGACGGCGACGTCGGCCGCGACGGCGCGGATCCCGGCCTGGGCCACCAGCGAGATCCCGACATCGCCCCCCGGCATGAGCGCCGCGGCCTGCATCCGCTCGGCCGCCTCGCCCATCGAGATGCGGTGCAGGATCGCGTAGAGCGGCCCCCAGCTCTGCAGCCAGATCAGCCCCGTCACGTACGACCTGAAGATCGTCATCCCGGCGGGCGTCAGCATCAGCAGCACCGCCATCGGGAAGGCGCCCACGTAGAGGCACTCGAAGACGATCCGCAAGAGCGGCACCCACGTCTCCGCCTGCCGGCCGATCGCCCGGTACGCCGCAGCCGTCTGCGCCTCGGCCCGGGCCTCGGTGTAGGTCCGGAGCGCGGCCGCATTCCCGGCCTCGGCCGCCCACTGCTCGCCCGCGTCGTGGACGGCGTTGAGGACCATCTGCTGGCGGAGGATCTCGGCCGCCGAGCGCGAGGCACCGATCAGGAAGTCGTGGGCGGCGGGAAGCGCGGCGAGCAGTTCGGCGCGGGCCAGCGCCCCGGTTCTCGCGTCCGGGAAGATGCGCCGTCCGAACAGCGTGCCGGCGCGGGCGATCTCGGCGGCCCAGGCGGCGTTGAGCCGAGCGGCGCCGTCCCGGCAGGTGACGATCTCGCGGGCGACCGGCGTCGCACCCGTGGCACCTGCCGGCTGACGCGTTGCGAACTCGAACATGCGCGCGGGCGAGGCGCCGGCCGACGGCGTGCCCCCGGCCGTGACCAGGGCCCAGACGTCGGTGCTCTCCCGGAGATCGTCGGCCGAGATGTGGCCCAGCAGCAGCGCGTGGAAGACGCATTGCCGGGTGAAGTTCCGGAGGTTCCGGGCGAAGACCGCGTCCGTCACCTCGAGCCGGGTCGCGGTGGCGGCGAGCCGCGCCCCGAAGATCAGTCCGTGGCGGCGGTAGACGAGGTCGTTCGGCAGCGTGAAGGCCTGCTCGGTGAGGCGCGTGAGGCCGTCGCCGACCTGCGAGGTGATCGACGCGAACAGTGCCAGGCCGATCGGCACGTTGGCGACGACGGCGGGCGCCAGTGCCGGGTCCAGCCGGTCGACCACCCTGACCGTGGCCTTCGGCACGATCATGGCGCCCCAGACGGTGACGAAGAGGAGGATCCACTTGGCGTTGTCGCGCCAGCTCCCGCCGAACGCGGTGCGGAAGACGATCCAGGCGACCCCGCCCGCGCCCGCCAGATGGGCCAGCGAGACGTAGGCGCCGCCCGACGTGATCGCGGCGACCGCGTTCAGGAGGTCGACCAGATAGGGCCCGCCGCCGAGGGTGAAGAGCTCGTACATCTATATGTACTGCGTCAGCGCGACCCGGCCCCGGCGCCGCCACGCGCGAAGGCGAGGGCGGCGCGGAGGTCGGACGAGAGGGCGCCGGCGAGCTCGGTCTCGATGAGGCGGAGCTTCTCGACGACGGCGAGCGCGGTGTTGAAGCGCTCGAGCCCCTCGTGGCGGTGGCGGGCGAGCGCGGTGCGGTTGGCGCGGAGCCCCTCGCGCCAGCGCGTGAGCTGCTCGCCGTCGGCGATGTCGAGCGTGCCGGCGCGCTCCTCGACGGTGCGGTGGAGGTCGGCGATCCAGACCTGGAGGAGGTCGAGGGCGACTGCCTCGGCGAGCGCGTCGATCTCCTGGTCGACGACGGCGCCGCGGTAGGCAGCAGCGGTGTTGGCCACCCGGTAGACCGGGAGCGTCGTGAGATTCACGAGGCCAAGCGCCGCGGCGGGCGGCGCGGTGTCGTTGCGGACGGCCGCGACCAGATCGCGGAGGAGCTCGGCCACCCGGTCGCGGAACCCCTGGCCGGCCGGCACCGTGACGCTCCCGAGCGTCGGGTTGAGGCATAGTGCCTGCGTGTCGCACGCGTATACCGGGAGCGGCCCGCCGCCCTCCATCAGGACCTCGGTGATCCGGCGGTCGAGCGCGAGCGGCTCCAGGACGCGAACGCGGGGCCCCGACGTGTCGGCGTCGGTTGTTGGCGCGGTCACGATCACCGTGCCCGAGACCGACATCGCGAACTCGGCGAGCCGGGTGTCGGATGCCAGGAACGTCGACGCCTGCACCGCCTTCCAGGCGTAGTTCACGTTCACGGGGACCTGGTCGGCCATCTCGCCCGAGGCCGCGGCCAGGGTCGAGTGGCGTTGTCCGTCCGCGCCGCAGCCGTGCCGCGCCGCGGCATAGTCCGTGAAGATGCCCTGCGAGGTGCCGATGGCGGCGCAGATCGCGGCCGAGGCCCGGTCGTTCCTCGACCAGGCCGCGCCCACGAGCGCCTGCGCCGTCTCGCAGGAGTTGACGTTCCGGTTGTTCGCCCACTGCGCGAGTGCGCGGAGCTTGGACATCGTCTCCGCGATGACCGGCGAGATCGTCTCCAGCGCCAGCTCGAAGGCGAAGCCCGCCGCGTTCTGCGCGATGGCGCGGGCGAAGGCCACCAGCTGGGCCGAGTCGATGAAGGAGAACGCGCCCGCGAAGGCGTCGATGCCGCCGCATCCCGCACGGAACGAGGGGAGGTTCACGGTCGCGATCTGTTCGGAGCGGACGGGTGAGCGCAGGTAGAGGTTGCCGAGCGTCCAGTGGCCGGACGCCTGGCCGTCGAAGGCGGTGGGGCCGGTCGTGTTGACGGCCGCCCCCTGCCAGAAGCGGTTCATCTCGGAGAGGACGTCGGCCGCGGCCGGCGGCGCACACAAGAGCGCAACTGC
>JAJDZH010000202.1 GCA_022824725.1 Thermoanaerobaculia bacterium
GGCGGCGGCGGCGGGGGTGGTGGCGGGGGTGGCGGGGGTGGTGGCGGCGGCGGCGGTGGTGGCGGCGGCGGCGGCGGGGGTGGCGGCGGCGGAGGAGGAGGAGGCTCCACGGGCCGCTGCAGCTCGAAAACGAAGGTCGCCATGGCCCTGGTGGCGCCCGTGAACTTCCCCGTCCCCTTGATGCTGGTGATCGTCCCCTGCGGCTGCGTGGCCGGGTTCGTCAGGCTGAACTCCGTCCCGTCCTCCGTGCCCGCGTCGTAGGGATAGAGATCGACCTCCACCCGCGCACGCCATTCGTCGTCCGAATCGAGCAGGGAAAGACCGGACACGCCGACGAACCAGTCGGGGCTCGGGGCGATCATGGACACGAGGGTGACCAGCGGGTGAGCGGCCGTGACGTTGAAGTGCACCGACGTCGAGGAGGTGCCGGTGGAAAGCCCGCTGCCGGAGATCACCGCGCCGCGATTGGCGCCGGCGGCGTTGATCTCCTGCGTGAGCCTGCTCGTGCCTCCGAACTCCGCCATGGCCTCGATCCCGGAGGTGGCCGTGCCGCCGACTTCCCAGAACGTGACGCTGCTGTTGTGCGTGCCGCCGATGAGGGGCGAGAAGTGGTCGCCGCCTGGAACCCCGCCCGGCGAGGCCGCGGTCGTCCAGGTCCCCGTGAAGGTGACCCGGTAGGTGGCGGAGGCGCTCCCCTGGCCCAGCAGCGAAGCCGAGCCGGCGAGTCCCAGGACCATCAGAGCCGGAATCAGCGTTCGACGTCTCAGCACTCTGCCACCCCGGGGTTCAGGTTCCATCGCACGATCAGGCGCCATGCCGGCCGCGCGAAGCATCGCAGAGTACCAGTCCGCGACCGGAACGCGACCGGAGAGAGCTGGCCACTGAACTTCTACGCCAGTGCCGCGGCCACTTCGGCCAGCCGACGGCCCAGGCGAGCCGTCCGAAGGCGGATCTTCGCCAGGGGAACGAGGGCCGAGGGACGCATCAGAGCTCCCCGAACCACCGGACCTGTTGAGGCGTCGGCTCCGGCCGCCGACGCCCGCTCGAGCCAGGACGGAAGCCGGTCCGCCGCCGTATCGCTGATCGCGCGCACGGCGGCGAATGGAACGCCGCCACGCTGGATCACCCGGGCCGCCGCCCAGCTCTCCATGTCGACGGCGGGTATGGGAAGAGAGCCGGTACGCCGCCACAGCGCCTCGCGGGACGAGGCGGTGACGACCAGACCGGGCGCCGTGACCAGGACGCCCGGGCGGCAACCGCGAGCCGCGGCCGCCTCGACCAGGGTCTCGTCGAGGTCGACGGGCGGCCGGTCCGGCGCCGTCACGGTCCGGCCGGCGACCAGATCGCCGACCTCGAGGTCCGGCGACAGGGCGCCGGCGATGCCGATCCAGACGACCCTGCCGCAGGAACCCCGGGAGGCGAGGCGAACGCAGCGTTCGGCGGCCCGGCGCGCCGCTCGCTCGCCGACGCCGCAGACAGCCACTTGGACGGGCCGGTCTCCGATCCGGCCCCGGACAGCAGCGGCGGCCGCGCCATCCCGGACGCGCGCGGCGCCCTCCACGCGGCGCAGCAGAGCCGATGCCTCGGACTTCATCGCGGCCAGGTAGACCGTCTCCGCTCCGGAGGGCGGCGAGGGCGCCGGCGCACCCGGCGTGGGACGCGGTCGTCCCGGCGTGGGATGCAACCCTCCACCCGCCGGCGTCACCGGCGCGGCCCCTTCACGTAGCCGTTCTCCTCGAACCAGCGCACCGCGCGTCCGAGCGCCTCCCGGATCGGACTCTGAGGCAAGCCGAGCTCCCTGACCGCCTTGCCGGCGTCGAAGAACATCCGGTGGCGCGCCATGCGGGCGCTGTCGAGCGCGACGCGGGGCTCGCCCCCGGCCAGGCGCGCCCAGCCGGTCGCCAGCGCCGCGGCGCCGACCGGCAGCCAGTGCGGCAGCCGCAGACGGGGCGCCTCGAGCCCGGTGATCTCGGCCAGCATCCGCAGCATCTCGACCAGGGTGACGTTGCGGTGCCCCAGAATGTACTTCTCGCCCACGCGGCCTCGTTCCGCGGCCAGCAGGTGGCCCCGGGCGACGTCGCGCACGTCGATCAGGTTGAGCCCGGTGTCGACGTACGCAGGCATCCTCCGGTTCAGAAAGTCGACGATGATTCGCCCCGTCGGCGTCGGCTTGAGGTCCAGTTCGCCAACCGGCGTCGACGGATTCACGATGACGACCGGAGCGCCGGCCGCGGCCGCCTCGACGGCGGCGCGCTCGGCGAGGTACTTGCTGCGCTTGTAGTGCCCGACCATCGCCGCGACGTTGACGGGAGTCGTCTCCGTCGCGGGGCGACCGCCGGGTTCCAGACCGAGCGCGCCCACCGAACTCGTGTAGACGATCCGCTCCGCTCCCGCCTCGACCGCAGCCGCCAGCACGTGGCGCGTGCCGTCGACGTTCGAGGCGTGGATGTCACGCGGCCGGCGGACGAAGAGGCGGTAGTCGGCCGCGCAGTGGTAGACCTCGACACAGCCCTCGCAGGCCGCACGGAGACTCGGCGGATCCCGCAGGTCCCCGTCGACGATCTCCACGTCGCAGCCATCGAGGTTCGAACGGTCTCCGCCCGGCCGCGCCAGGCAGCGCACGCCGTCCCCGTCGCGGGCGAGCAGAGCCCGGACCACATGCGCGCCGACGAAGCCGGTGCCGCCGGTGACGAGAACCGCCACCCGTCAGGGCCGAGCCGCCGCGGCCGTCATCCCGACAGGTGCCAGGCGGCAAGGCGCAGCGCGTCTTTCGGACTCTTCCGGAGGTCGCGCACGACCGACGCCTCGAACCCCGAGTGCATCGCGCAGTTCGTGCAGAGGGGATCCTCGCGCGACTCCCAGTAGTCCCAGTCCGTCTCCTCCCAGAACTCCTCGTAGGTCGCGTAGTGGCGCTTGCCGATCAGGTAACAGGGCCCCTTCCAGCCGAGCGGCGTCCGCGTGACGGTGCTCCAGGGCGAGCAGGAGTAGTCCCGCAGCCCTGCCGCGAACTCGAGAAACATGGGAGTCGAGGTCAGCTTGTACTCGTCCGCGATCTCGAGGATGCGCCGGAACTTCCGCTCCGTGTCCTGGCGGGTGTGGAAGATGTCGCGGTCCACCGACTCGTACTGGTAGCCGGGTGAGATCAGCATGCCGTCGATGTCGAGGTCGCGCAGAAACCGGCACAGCTCCTCGACTTCATCGATCCGGGTCTCCTTGAACACGGTCGTGTTCGTCGTGACGTGGTAGCCGCGCTCCTTCGCCGCCCGGATCATCTCGACCGCCTTGTCGAAGACGCCGTCGCGGGCGCACACGAAGTCGTGAGTCTTCCGCATGCCGTCGAGGTGAACGTTCAGGGTCAGCCGCTTGTTCGGGGGCACCCGGTCGAACACCTTCGTGTCCAGGAGCAGGGCGTTCGTGCAGAGGTAGATGTGCCGGCGTCGAGCGATGATGCCGGCGATCAGTTCCGGAAGCTCCGGGTAGATCGTCGGCTCTCCTCCGCAGATCGAAACGACGGGCGCCTCGCTCACGCGCACCGCGTCGAGGCACTCCGAAACCGGAAGCCTGTCCCTGAGCTTGCCGGTGTGCCGCTCCACCGCGCAGCCGAGGCAAGCCAGGTTGCAGGTGTAGAGCGGTTCGAGCATGAGGACGAACGGATACCGGCGCCTGCCCAGGAGCGCGTTCCTGGCCTGGTGCTTCAGGTTGTCGGTGACCATGTGCAGCGGTGTTCGCATGGATCTCAGAAGGGTCCTTTCGCGGGCATCGCGTCAGTGGGCGGTCGGCTGAAGGGCAGCCGCGTCGGGCTCCGAGAGGGCCAGGCGCCTGTAGGCAGCCAGCGCCTCGAGCGGGAAGTACTGCGCGTAGCCGTGGTAGCGGAGGTAGAACACGCGGGGGAAGCCTACGCCGGTCCAGTCGCGGTCGTACCACGAGCCGTCCTCGCGCTGACGCTCGTGCAGGAAGGCGACACCCTGGTCCAGCGCCGACACGATCCGGGCCGCCTCGCCCCGCCACACCTGCGACTCGAACGACGCGATCAGGCCCATCATCGCCCAGGCGGTCTGGGAAGCGGTGCTGTTGCCGCGGCCCTTGAAGCCGGGATCGTCGTAGGAACGAAGCGACTCGCCCCAACCGCCGTCCTCGTTCTGCACCTCCAGGAGCCAGCGTCTGCCGCGCCGGCACGCCCGGCTCAGGCGGTCGCCGGCGCGGACGTCCGGGCGCGCCGCCAAGGCGCCCAGCGCCGAGAGGGCAAGCCAGGTGCCGTAGATGCCGTTGGCGCCCCAACGCCCCGGCCAGCTCCCGTCCTTCTCCTGCTCGCGAAACAGGTAGTCCGTCGCGCGTCGCAGCGGTCCATCGTCCGGACCATGGCCATGCGCCAGGAGGGCATTGATCACCCGGGCGGTGATGTCGGGAGTGCTCGGGTCGATCATCGCGTTGTGGTCGGCGAAGGGAATGAGGGTCAGAACCTCCTTGTCGCAGCAACGGTCGAACGAGGCCCAGCCCCCGTCCGGGTTCTGCAGACCGAGAAGCCAGCGCTGCCCGCGCTCAGCCGCGGCCTGCCTCCGCGTTTCCAGCTCGCCGGTCCGTCCGCGGACCGCGGCCAGCAGCAGCAGGACTTCGGCCGTGTCGTCGCAGTCGGGGTAGAGGTCGTTCCGGTACTCGAAACACCAGCCTCCCGGAGCGTCCTGGAGACTCTTCTCCCGCCAGTCGCCGGCAACCGTGACCTCGCGGTCGAGCAGCCACGCGAGCGCCTCCTGGACGGGCGCCTCGTTCCCGTCCACGTCCGCCGCCAGCAGGGCGCCCACCGAAAGCGCCGTATCCCACACCGGCGAGAAGCAGGGCTGAAGCCGCATCTCTCCGGCCTCTTCGATCTCGAAGCGCTCGAGTTCCCGAAGTTGCCCCTGAACCAGGGGATGATCCTCCCCGTAGCCCAGGCAGCGAAACGCCATGGCCGCGTTGACCATCGCCGGGAAGATCGCGCCCAGACCATCCGAGCCCTCGACATGAGCGACCAGCCACTCCTCGGCCCTCTCCAGGGCGCGGCGCCGCCACCGGGGCACCGGGCCCACGGCCTCCATCAGCTTGATCAGGCCGTTGACGCCGGCGAACACGGCGGACCAGAAGGACTCGTGGAGAGTCCCGCGGCCGCGTCCGGGGCCGCCCCTCCCCCGACGTTCTGCTGCCTGAAGTTCGTCGAGCGTCACGTCAACGGGCACGCTCGGCCTGAGAGCCCAGATCACCGAGAGCGGCACCACCATCGTCCGCGTCCAGGAGGACATCGCGTGCAGGTTGAAGTAGAACCAGCGCGGCAGCAGGATGAGTTCAGGGGGCACCGCCGGCGACCGCCGCCAGCTCCACAGCCCGAACATCGACAGGTAGAGCCTCGTGTACGAGTTGCACGCGCGCAGTCCGCCCGCCCGCAGAATCGCCCGGCGCGCATCGGCCATGCGCGGCGACTGCGGATCGTCACCGGCGAGTTTCAGGCACAGGTAGGCCTTGACCGAAACGCTCGGGTCCGTCGGACCGTCCGGATAGATCGCCCAGCCGCCCTCACTCTGCTGCTGGCCGCGCAGCCGCTCGCAGCACGCCGCGACGCGCGGGTCGTCGCCGCGTCCCAGGAAGTGAAACAGCAGCACGTACTCCGACTCGAGAATCGTGTCGCCCTCGAGTTCGGCGCACCAGTGGCCGTCGTCCTGTTGCTGACCCAGCAGGTTGCGAACGGCCGCGTCGATCATCACGTCGATGACCTTCGGCGACGGAGTCGGAGACGACTCCAGGCGCTCGCGGAGTCCTCTGGTCAGGCTGGCCATGGCAAGGCGGGAGTTTCTTCGTCGGCCAGGCGTCAAGCCGACTCAGGCGCACTCTACCCGCCGGCCTTCCACCGCCGAGACATACGCCGAGTACAGCACCCGCACGACCTCCAGACCGAGCTCGCCGTCCGAATCGGCGGCCACGCCGTCCAGCAGGTTCGCGGCAAACGCCTGGCACATGCCGAGTTGGCCCGATGTCCAGTCCTCGTCCGGCATCGGGGTCGTCCAGCCGGCGCCGGAGTCGATCTTTTCCATGATGTATGCGTCGTCGAAGACGCTCCCGTCGGGCGCGTATGCGCTCAGCATGTCGTTCGGGCTCAGGCTGAGCCGCAGCCGACAGTTGCTGGCAAACAGATCGAGGCCGCTTTCCATTCCCCCCAGGACGTGGTCGCCACCCCAGGCGACGGCGCGCGAACCGTCGTCGAAGCCGATCACGGCGCAGCCCCAGTTCTCGACCTCG
>JAJDZH010000292.1 GCA_022824725.1 Thermoanaerobaculia bacterium
CCTAGAACTGGAGCCGCGCCCCCAGCCGCCAGACCCGGCCGCGTATCAGCCGAACCGGGGCGCCGAAGGGCCGGTCACTGTCAAGCGTCTGTTCGGCTTCGATCGCGGTGTCCGCGTTGCCGGCGTTGAAGACGTCGATACCGACGCCCAGCAGACGGCCGTCACCGATGTTGAAGTCCTTCTCCACCCTCAGATCCAGGGTGAGGCCGTCGTCAAGACGGAAGGAGCCGTTGGGGTAGCCGTAGATCTCCGAACGTTGATCCACGTCGTCCACCCGGATCTGCTGGTTGTAGGTGTTGCCCGAGAAGTAGCGGAGGTAGCCGCCGACCACGACCCCGCCCGGGAGCTTGGCGTTGCCCAGGACCTTGATCAGGTGCGTCGGATCGATCGTCAGGTTGCCGTAGGCGTTGATCTGGACGTTCGGGTCCTTGAAGAAGGTCGAACTGCCGAGCGAGGAGCCTCTCCCCTCCTGGAACTCGTACCAGGCGTTGTTGTTGTTGCCCCTTGCCTCGCCGTAGGTCCACGAAGCCTGCATTTGCCAGTTGTTGCGCCATCGCCTGGCAAGGCTCGCCGTGATTCCGGCGTACCTGCGGGAACTCTTGAAGCAGGTGAGCTCCTTGTAGGCCTGTCCGTAGTCCTGGCAGTAGTCGACGTTCGTGAAGTAGAAGCGGTTCTCGCCCTCGTTCGTCTGGTTGAAGACGTTGTAGGTCCGTCCGCTGTTCGGATCGGTGTACCGCGTGGGTTCGAACTCGCCGGTGAGGTTCACGCCGTCCAGGAAGTCGTGGTTCGTGCGATAGGTCGCCGTGACGTCCAGGGAAACGGTACGCGTCAGGACCTTCTCCCAGCCGACGTCCAGGGCGTCCATGTAGGGCACGTCGAGGCCGTCGTCGATCGTCCACTGGCCTGGACCTCGCGCTTCGGTGAAGTCGTGCTCCCAGACTTCGTCGTCAGCGTTCCAGATGTAGCCCGTCCAGTCGCTCTCGGGCGCCAGCCGGCTGTAGAACAGCGAGATGACCTGGTGGTAGTAGCGCCCCCAGTGCGCCTTCAGCACGGAGTCGTTGTCGTCGCCGAGGTTGATGTTCAGTCCGATGCGCGGCGCGAGGGCGAGGTCGGGCGTAAACACCTTGCCCTGGTCGAAGCGGACGCCGTTGACGTCCGACTCCAGCGAGCCGCGCCAGTAGTTGGCTCGCAGACCGAGGTTCAGCCGCACCCGGTCGTTGATCCCCCAGGAATCCTGCACATAGCCGACGATCTTGTCGGTGTCGGCGAACGTGTTGTAGCCGGTGCTCTCGTAGAGGATGTAGTTCTCGCCGGCGAAGTCGTAGTAGTACTTGCCGCCCGACAACCCGTTGAGCGTGTTGACCAGCGTGTTCTGCATTTCGACGCCGAACTTGAAGTCGTGCTCGCCGCGGATGAAGTCGTCCGTGAAGTGGCTGACCGAGGCGAGGAGCTGATAGCGCTCCCGGTTTGCGTTGAAGGGCCCCCACCAGTTCTCGGAGAGGCGGTCTTCGAAGCCGTCGTAACGGGCGGGGGTGTCGCCGCCGTCGGGCGTCTCCGTCTGGCGCTGGTGATAGCCGCCGAACTTCAGATCGAGCAGCGTGTCCTGGGACAGCATGTCCGTGTAGTTGAAGTTGAACAGGTACTGGGTCCCTACGTTGCTGAAGGTCGCGCCGGGGGCGACCAGATCGCCCTCGTCCGCGCCCTGGTAGAACTGGTCGCGGGTGCTGTACTCGAGCATGCCGCTGAAGATCTTCTCCTGCGTCGGCGTCCAGTTGATCTTGCCGACGTAGCGGGGCGCCTCGTAGGTCGGGTCGTTGACATGGTCGCCGCTGGCCTTCGAGTCCTCCTCGCGGTACTTGACCGAGGTGAAGAACCACGCCTTGTCGCGCTGCACCGGTCCGCCGATGTCGAAGTGGACTTCCGTGTCCGTGCGGTCGCTGCCGCTGCGCTGCAGGTCGGGGTCGTTCGTGTTCTGGGACTGCCAGTCGTTGTCGGCGAGTTGCAGGTCGACCATGCCGTTCAGGTCGTTCGTGCCCTGCTTCGTCGTCACGTTGACGATCACGCCGCTGTAGCCGCCGTACTCGGCCGATGCGCCGGCGCCGAGGACGGTCACGTCCTCGACCGAGAAGAAGCCGAGGTTGACCTCGCTCTCGCCCGCCTCGGGGCTGTTGATGATGACGCCATCGACCGAGAACTGGACCCCCATGCCGGGCGAGCCGAAGGCCGACGGTTGCCTGCCCTCCGCGTTCTCCGAGTGGATGCCGGGCGCCAACTGGACGACGCTCCGGATGCTGCGGCCGCTCGGCACGTCCATCAGGATCTCGTTGTTGAGTTCCGTGGTCTGCAGCGTCGAACTGCGGACGTCGATGAGCGGCGAGCCCTCGACGATGATCACGTCCTCGACGCTCCCCAGCTCCATCGCGAGATCGACGCTCAAGGTCTTGCCTACGGTGAGCTCGATGTCCCCCTGCTGGGCGGTCGAGAAGCCCTCGATCGACGCCTCGACCGTATAGGTGGACGGCAGCAGGGCGACGAAGCGGTAACGGCCGTTCGCGTCCGTCATCGTCTCGCTCGTCGCGCCGAGTTCCGCGGACGTGAGCATCACGTTGACGCCGGGCATCCGGTCGCCGTTTGGATCCGTGATCGTGCCGGTGATCGAGCCGCGCTCGATCGACTGGGCCGATACGCCGGCGGAGACGAAAGCGATCAGGACCCCCAGGCAGATGATCCTTGTGAGTCCTGCCGTGGGGGCAAGGGCGCGAGAACACATGGCTCCGCGGTGCTTCATGGCCGCCTTCCTTCCTTGGGCTCTAGAGGTAGCTGTCTCCTGAAGTGCTATGGCGCAGGCCGGTTCGCTGAACTGCGCCGGCCGAAGATCTTGTAGTAGTGTTCCAACTACGTTAGCGTCCGCTTGGGGGGGCGTCAACTCAATTCAGGAGGTTGGACCGGGGCGGGTCGCCAGGCGTTCCCGGATCAACGCGAGCGCCTCGCGGCGGTCGGCCTCGGGCAAGGTCTGCCGGGGCGGCCGAACGGTCTCGGACCCCATCCCGACCTCGGCCTGCACCAGCTTGATCAACTGGACAAACTCGGGCACGGTGTCCATGCGTAGCAGGGGAAGGAACCAGGCGTAGAGTTCGAACGCCTCCTGGCGCCGGCCCGCCGCGGCCAGGTCGAACAGGCGAACGGACTCGGCCGGCAGCGCGTTGACCAGGCCCGCGATCCAGCCCGTCGCTCCCGACCACACGGCTTCGTAGGGCATGTCGTCGAGGCCGGCGAAGACGTCGAGGCGGTCTCCCAGCAGGGCCTTGACCGCCGTGATCCGCCGGATGTCGCCGCTCGACTCCTTGATCGCCCGCAGGCTGGCGTGCTCGGCGGCCAGTTCGCCGATGATCTCGGGCAGGATGTCGACCCCGTAGGCGAAGGGGTTGTTGTAGAGCATGCACGGCAGATCCGTGGCCTCGAAGAGGGCCGCGAAGTGACCCCGGGTCTCGTGCATCTTGCCGTTGTGGACGTAGGGGGGAAGCACCATGAGCGCCTCGGCGCCGCGCTCCGCCGAGCCGCGGGCGATGCGGACGGCTTCGGCCGTGCTGAGCGCGGAGATGCCGGGCATCACGGGCGCCCGGCCGTCGAGCGCGGTGACGCAGGTGTCGACGATCGCGAGCTTCTCGTCGAACTGGAGGGTGTTGCCCTCGCCCAGCGAGCCGAGAGGCACGATGCCGGTGCAACCGTGTTCCACCAGCCAGTTCGCGTGCTTTGCGAGGAAGTCGTGATCGACCGTCAGATCGTTGTTGAAGGGCGTTGTGATCGCCGTCATGACACCGCGGAATTCCATTGTGCTGCTCCTGTTCTGATTCGCTGAGTCCGTTCTTCGTTGGCGCTACTGTCGGGCGACCTCCTCGATTGCCGCCATCCCGCCGACTCTTGCCGCGTTGTCGAGGTAGACCTGCCGCACCTTGTCCTCGAACAGCGGACGGTCGATCTCGTTGAACTGGATCCCCAGTTTCTCCAGTTCGGCCAGGGCGTCGGCGGTCATCGAGGCCATCGCCTCCCGTTCGACCCGGACCGACGCCCTGCCGGCGTCGAGGACGGCCGCCTGGACGTCCGGAGGCAACTCGTCGTAGAGCTTGCGGCTGAAGATCAGCGCCACGGCGAGGTAGAGGTGCCGCGTGTAGGACACGTACTTCGTGACCTCGTAGAAACGCTCCCCGTAGAGATCGACGTGGTCCGTCTCGGCGCCGTCGACGACGCCCTGTTCCAGTGCCGAGTAGAGCTCGCCGAACGACATCGGCGTCGCCTGGGCGCCGAGGGCGTTGAAGGTGTCGACCAGGATCGGGGTCGGGATGACGCGGATCTTCAGACCCTCGAAGTCGTCGGGGACGACGATCGGCCGTTCCGCGTTCCAGGCGTTGCGCCGGCCGGCGAACCAGTAGCCCAGCACGAGGACGTCGAGTTCCTCCTCGATCCGGGCGGCGACGCGCTCGCCGATCGGTCCGTCGACCACCCGGTAGAAGTGGTCGAGGTCCCTGAAGATGAAGGGGAAGTTGAAGATCTCGGCCTCGGGGACGAAGGCCGCGATGCCGCCGCCGGCGCTCGCAGCGGAAGCCGCCAGCGCGCCCAGCTTGACCATGAGGGTCGCCTCTTCCTCGGTGCCGAGCTGCTCGTTCTCGAAGATCTGCACCGTCACGGCGCCGTCGGACCGTTCCTCGAGGACGCGGCTGAACTCCTCGAAGCCGGCCTGGAACGGGTGTCCGGCCGGCCCGTTGTGGGCGACCTTGAGGATGGTCGTGCCGTCGCTGCCGCGGCAGCCGGCGAGGAGGAAGGCGAGGGAGCAGACGGCGAGGATGGCGAAACGGAGCGGAGAGTGGTCGCCGCTTCGCGGCGCGGCTTTCCCCGGAAGCCGGCGGGGGCGCCGGCGCACCCAGTGTGTGGCGCCTCGGCGGCGGGGGCGCCGGCGCACCCAGTTACTCATAGCCGAGGGCCTCCGGCAGCCAGAGCGTGACTCCGGGCACGAAGGTGATCACGAGCAGCATGATGAGCAGCAGCGCGAGGAAGGGCAACAGCTTGGGTGTCACCTTCTCGATCGGCGTCTTCGAGATGCCGCAGGCGACGTACAGGCAGATGCCCACCGGCGGCGAGATCATGCCGATGCCGACGTTGGCCGCGACCAGGATGCCGAAATGGAGCGGATCCATTCCGAGTGCGAGCGCCGCCGGCAGGAGGATGGGCATCAGGATGATGATCGGCGGCAGGGCGTCCATCACCATGCCCAGGAAGAGGAAGATCAGGTGGACGAAGAGGATGAAGACGATCCAGTTCGGGGCGTGGGTCGAAATTCCTTCCGCCAGCAGGTGCGGCAGCCGCTCGAAGGTGAGCACGAAGGAGAACATCGACGCCGTCCCCAGCACGAACAGGACGACGCCGGAAAGCGAGGCCGTCTGCAGCAGGACCTTCGGGATGTCCTCGAGCTTCAGTTCGCGGTAGACGAAGAAGGACACCAGCGCGCCGTAGACCACGGCGACCGCGGACGCCTCGGTGGGCGTGAAGACCCCGCCGTAGATGCCGCCGAGGATGATGACGATCATGAACAGAGGCAGGATGCCGTCGCGGATCACGCGGAGCCTCTGCGGCCAGGAGGCCTTCGCCTCGAGCGGCAGGTTCAGGTCGAGGGCGCGGATGTAGGTCATGCCCATCAGGGCCAGGCCCAGCACGATCGCCGGCGTGATGCCGGCCGCGAACAGGGCGCCGATCGACATTCCGGAAACCACGCCGATGATGATCAAGTCGATCGCGGGCGGCACCAGGGTCGAGACGCCGCCGGCCGAAGCGAAGACGGCGGTCGCGAACGGCGCCGGATACTGCCGCTGGCGCATTGCCGGGAGGGCGACGGAGCCGATGGCCGCGGTGTTCGCGCTCGGCGAGCCGGAGATGCCGGAGAACAGCATCGTCGACAGGATGACGACCAGTCCGAGGCCTCCCGGCAGGCGGCCGACGAACTGCATCGCCAGGTCGACGATCCGGCGCGCCATGCCGCCGTGCGAGATGAGCGCTCCGGCGAGCACGAACAGCGGCACCGCCAGGAGCGGGAAGGAATCGAGGCCGGCCAGGAACTTCTGCGGCAGGACGATCAGGAACTCGGGCGAGCTGTAGAGCAGGCCGACCAACGCCGCGAGCGCCAGCGCGATGGCCACCGGCACGCCAAGCAGCAGCGCCGCCACCAGGGTAAGGATGACCAGGATGCCCATCGCCTGGGTCTATTCCTCGGCCTGCCCGCGGAGTTCCCGGCGCCAGTTCACGAGCACGTAGTAGAGGGTGAGGGTGCTGCCGACGAAGGCCGACGAGTAGGGAATCGCCATCGACAACCGTGTGGCGGGCGCCTCCATGTCGTGTACCTCGATCGCGAAACGGAGCGACTGCCAGGCGAAGACGGCCAGGAACGCGGCCGCGGCAAGCGCGACCGCCGAACCGATGAGGCGGCGCACGGCCGGCGGCGTGCGGTCGACGACGAAGTGAAGCGCGAAGTGGGCGCCCGTCTTCATCGCGTAGGCCGTCGAGAGGGCGGCGAGCCACATCAGGAGGAAGCGGGCAAGCTCCTCCGACCAGGAGAGCGACGCCTGCAGGACGTAGCGGAAGACGACCTGGGAAAACGTCACCGCGACCAGGGCGACGAGGATCGTGCAGACCGCCACCTCGAGCGGGTGGCGAACCAATGCCCGGAACATGGCGCCGAGGCGCTTCAATGCATGTACTGGCCGCCGTTGGCGTAGAAGGTGGCGCCGGTCGTGAACTCGGAGCCGATCATGCAGTCGACCATCCGGGTGATGTCCTCGAACTCGCCCAGCCGCCCCATCGGCAGGGTGGCGATCTCCCTGGCCAGACCGTCCTCCGTCTCGAGGTCGTAGCGATCGATCACCTCGCGCGTCCGGACCGATCCCGGCACCAGGCAGTTGACGCGAATCCGGGGCGACAGTTCCTGCGCCATGCACTTGGTCAGCGCGATGACGCCGCCCTTCGCGCTGCAGAAGTTCGCTCCGTTCTTGCGCCCGATCTGGCCGCAGGCGGCGCCCAGGTTGATGATCACGCCCGGGCGGTCGGGGTTGTGGAAGACGAACTCCTGGCCGCAGACGAAGTGGCCGCGGAGATGGGCGGCAACGACCGAGTCCCACATGTCGTCCGTCAACTCGGTGAAGGGCGCGTCGCGGTTGATGCCGGCGAAGTTGATCAGGACGTCGACCTGGCCGAACCGCTCGATCACCGCGTCGAACATCGCGCGGACCTGCTCCCGGTTCGCGACGTCGGCCTGGACCTTCATCAGCCGCTCGGTGCTGCCCACGCTGGTCGCGATGCGGTCGTAGGTCGCCTGCGCTTCGGCTTCGATCAGGTAGCTCATCACCACCCGGTAGCCCTTCAGCGCGAAGTGCTCCGAGACCTCGGCGCCCAGGCCGCTCGACGCGCCGGTGACGACCATCACTCTGTCTTCGCTCATCGCAGTCACTCCTCCTGGCCGCCCCAGATGTCGCCGACCGTGAACCCGTTGGGGAAGGGGTCCTCCGGGTCGACGACGTACTGGGCGAAGCCCGTAATCCATGCCGTGCCTGCCAGCGCCGGTACCGCGGCGTCGACGTCGCCGACCTTCGTCTCGCGCACCATCCGGCCCGTGAAGGTCGTTCCGAGGACGCCCTCGTGGACGAAGTCCTGGCCGAGCGGCAGTTCGCCCTTCGCCCACATCGCTGCCATCTTGGCGCAGGTGCCGGTGCCGCAGGGCGAGCGGTCGAGGGCGCCGGTCCAGGTCAGCGGTCTGTTCCAGTCGAGCTTGCCGGTCGAGACGATCACCGTGTTGCGCCGGTCCGATCCGGGCACGAGAGGCGGCGCGGAGAGCTGGCCGATCGTCACGCCGCGGATCTCCGGATTGAGCGGATGGACCGGAGGCGGCAACTGCTCCTGGCAGGCCGCCTTGATCATCTCGCCGACCCGGGTCGCCTCGGCGGCCTCTTCCGGCGCCAGGGTGAGGCCGACCTGGTCCGCGTCGGCGATCACGTAGAACATGCCGCCGTAGGCGACGTCGACGGTGATGTTGCCGAGTTCCGGTACGTCGAGCAGCGCGTCGAGGTGGACGGCGAAGGCGGGCACGTTCTCGAACTCGACCCGCTTCACCTTCCCGCGCTCGACGTCGGCGCGCACCCGGATCAGGCCGGCGGGGGACTCCAGCGTGAGTTCGGTGACGGGCTCGGTGTGCGGCACCATCCCGGTCTCGATCAGCACGGTGACGACGGCGATCGTGTTCGTGCCGGACATGCCGGGGTACTCGACCTGCTCCATGATCACGTAGCCGGCGACGGCGTCGGGATGGGTCGCCGGCAGGATCAGGTTGCAGTTCGC
>JAJDZH010000057.1 GCA_022824725.1 Thermoanaerobaculia bacterium
CGAGGTCCGGAGCGCGTCGCGGACGGAGAGCTCCTGCTCTGAGGCGGGTTTAGTCGGGTTGTCGAACGGCTCCGGTCCGGCGTCCGGTTTTCCTTGCGTTTCAAGGGCCATTCAGCAATGCATAACACCCCTAATGACGCAGTAACGTGCCTCGCACGACGGGTTCAGAGCGAGCTTCCGCCCGGTTCCGGATTCGCTGGAACTGGCGTTGGGGGTGGCGGGCTGAACCCACGAAACCGAGCGGTAGCACGGCATTCTTTGTCCTGGAGGTGATGCGCGCCTGAGAAGGCCATCCGGCGGAAGTTCCGTCGGACAGTTGAGAGAAAGACAGTCGACGGCGGGAGGGTTCCTCCCGTCATCTTGAACAAGGGGCGCTTCGCCCCAGGTTTTGATCGGCGCCTGAAGCGCCGGACAAAGGAGAACAAGTGAAGAGATTTCTCATTATTGCGCTGCTGATCGGCGCGATTCCCGCAGTGGCGTTCGGTCAGAACGTCTCCTGCGACGACTGCACCCACGAGGTGTCGGTCTACTACGGCGAAGGCGGGTTCATCGCCACGGCCGCCGAGGACGCCGAAATGGTGACCTGGGTCGCTTCGTGCGACGGGGTCACCAGGACCGGCGAGCTCGAGCCCAACGATGACGGCATGGTGTCGGCGTTGCTCATGGGCGATCTCGCCTGCATGTCCACGGACAAGGACGGAAACGCCGATGGCAGTTTCGAGGTCGGCCCCGTCATGGACGGCGGCTGGTACTGGCTCACGATGGACGACAACTCGGCCGTCGGCGGTCTGGTCAGCATGGACGTCCTCGACAACGACCCCGCCGACATCACGGACGCCGGTGACAGCGTGACGATGACGATGGGCAGCGGCGCCGTCCTCCTCAAGGAGACCGCCACCGGCCGCGGCGGCATCCGGCCGACCATCCTGCCGGAGCCTCCGGCGAAGGCTGCCACGAGGTGCGGTTACACGGGCTCTGCCACGGCCACGTCGCCGGCCGTTCCCGTGAAGACCGGCTGCATGCTGGGAGACGGTAAGACGATTCTCCTGACAACGAGCACGAACGCGATCACCGGGGCTACCGTGCGGATCATGGACAAGGGCAGCATCACCCGACCCAGCGGTACTGGCTCGGTTACCCTCGTCGGCGACCTTTGGGGCAACGGGAGCGGTCACTACGTGACGACTCACGATGCGGACACGGCCAACGGAATCTCCGCGATGCGCGGGCAGCCGGCTCTGGGGATGGTCGCCGCCGCCAGGGCTGGCACCCGTCTGCAGGGCGTCACCTACGCCGTGAACCTGAGCACCGGCGGCCCGGGCGCTGGCACCAGTATCACTGCCGGAGGCGACGGTTCAGGGACCGCTGGCGGTGTCAGTTGGACCGAGGCGGAGAACGCGGTGACGATCTCCGTCGGCGCCAATGCGGCGTATTGCAGCAAGGACAACAACCACTCCGCCACGGTTAGCGTCACCGCGACGATGGCTACTGCTACCAGCGCTGACCAGGTGGTTCCCTCCATCGTGCGGTCGACCACGAGTACGCCGGAGGGAATGGTCGGAAGCACGAGCTTCACGGTCAACTGCCCGGCGGCCTCGGCCAACCGGGGTCAGGAGCTGGTGCCGGAGAACCCGTTCCCGACTGAGTAAGGGAACAGCCGATCTCTTGAACCGAGGGGGGCTTCGTCCCCCTTGGGTTCCCGAGAACGACTTCAAGGCGGCGCCTCCGCGTCGGGCCCGAAGCCCGGCGCGGAGGTTGCCGCCTTCTTCATCTGGACGCGCATGATCTTGTCTGGACCTCCAGAGACGTTTCCCGTAGGGTTGGTCGACTGCGGTTCAGGTCGCCGCCATGTGGAGAATCGGGAGAATCGACCGATGAAGCACATCCTGGTCGCACTGGCGCTTTGCGCGCTTCCGGCCGCGACGTTCGCGCAGAGCGCCGCCTGCCAGGCGTGCGACCACGTCGCCCCCTACTTCCGGGGCGAGGGGGGCTTCATCGCCACCGTCGCCGAAGGCGCCGACGAGGTCGTCTTCGTGGCCTCCTGCGGCAACGTCACGACCACCGGGGAGGTCACGCCCGGAGGCGCCACGGTCGCCCAGTTGTTCACCTACCGGAACGGCCTGGCCTGCGACGGGGACGGCGGCAGTCTCGAGATTGCCGGCGTGGAGGACGGCGGCTGGTACTGGATCACGGACGCCAGGAACTCGGCCGTCGGCAGCCTGGTCAGCATGGATGTCCTCGACAACGATACCGCCGACATCACGGACGCCGGCGAAGGCGTGACGATGACGATGCGAAAGGGCGCCGTCTTCCTCAAGGAGGGGAGAACCGGCCGTGTCGGCATCCTGCCGAACATCCTGCCGGAGCCGCCGGCGCCCGAATCCAGGAAGTGCGGCTTCAACGACCGTGGACCGACGGGTACCGACCCGGCCGCGGGCGCGAACGCGGCCAACGCGCGGTACACCCGCCGGCTGAGCGAGTGCGTGCTGGGCGACGGTGGAACGATCGTCCTGGCGACGACTACGAACACGTTCACCGGCGCGACGACGATGGTCGAGGACAAGTCCACCCTCACCCGTCCTGGCGGTACCGGCTCCACTGTCGTGACCGTCGACCTGTGGGGCAACCACAGCGGCCACTTCACGACGGACGCGGCCGGGCACGCACTGCTCGGGCAGCCGACGGTCGCGATGGCCCGCGGCGGCAGGGAGCGACGTCTGACCGGTGTCACCTACTCGGCGAAGCTGGGCTCGGGTCCGACTGAAGCCGATTTCGCTGGCACGGCGCTCGCCGGCATCACGATGGACACCTCGACGACCGCCAACGTCGTCACGTTCACCATTGAGGCGGATGACGACTACTGCAGCGACGACAACGACCACTCCGCCACGGTGTCGGTCACGGCACTCATGACCGATGCGGCGAGCACCGCTCAGGTGACGCCGTCCCGCACGCGGAACAGCACGTCGGGCGCGGTCGGCGCGACGAGCTTCAGCGTTGTCTGCCCATAAGACGGGCGGCCCGGCGGAGCGGCCCGCGTTTTCGGGTCGTGATCAGGCAACCGTGCTATACGTTCCGAAATCCCAGCCCCGCTCGAAGGCGGCTGGCCAGTTCCGAGGAGGAAAGCCGTGAAGCAGATCATCCCCTTCGCACTCGTCGCCGCGGCGGCCCCGGCCCTGCTCGCGGCCCAGACGACGGGCTCCGCCGACTGCCCGCGCTGCCAGGTGGCGCCCTACTTCGCGGGAGAGGGCGGCTTCGTCGGCGAATCGGCCGGCTACGGCGGCTCGGACGAAGTCGAGATCTCCGTCGTCTGCGCCGAGACGACGATCTCCGTCGAGGTTCAGCCGGACAGCGACGGCATCGTGCGGCAGCTCCTGAACCCCGCCAACCGCCTCAGTTGCCCGGCGGGCGCCGCCGGCACGCTCGAAGTCGACAACCTGAAGCCGGGCGGCTGGTACTGGATCACAGACGATCGGAACTCGGCGGTCGCGCCGTTCATCCCGAAGGAAGCGATCGGCAACGAGCAGATCGACGTCACCGACCCGGGTGGCGTGGAGATCCACACGCCGGCGGACGGCATCGGCACCTACGTCAAGGAGGTTTCCACCGGCCGGGTCGGCATCATTCCGCGCATCGTCCCGACGAGGCCGGTGCCGGGCTGCAGCGGCATGGTGGGAGAGGCGTCCGCCAGCGACTGCCACCTCGGCTCGGCAGACGGCTGGCGGCTCTCCGTGAGCCCCTCCGAGGTGATTCGGCCGCTCGGGACCGATCCGGCGAAGGAGGTCGTCGTCCGGCTCCTCGGCGAGAACTTCATCACCAACCGAACGCTCTCCGCGCGGGGGGAGATCGACCACCACACGAGCGTGGAGGCGATCCAGCTTCCGGTGGACGGAGGTCAAGCGACCGGAGACGGGGAAGAGGGCGTCCTCAAGTGGACGGTGACCGTCGGCGCCGACGACAACCGCTGCCTGCCCGCGAACAACGACCCGGACCGCCGGAACGAGCAGACGATCACCTTCTCGATCGCGGCGATGGACGGCGCGATTCCGGCGCTCGGCGACGACGGCCTCGAGACGACGTTCACCGTCAACTGCCCGGCGGACGACTCGGCCGCGGCCCGGACCGGCGCGGACCTCGTGCCGGAGAACCCCTTCCCGGTCAACTGACGCCGGCCCCAGCTCCGCTGGGTTTCCTGATGGCGGGTCTCGAAGCACGGGCAACGGGCGACCTGGGGATGTTCTTCCGGGCCGCCGGAGACGCGGAGGCGGCCGAGTACTGGTCCCGCCAGTGCTCGCGAGCGGACTACGCGCTGCCGGAGCCCGGCGTCGACTGTTCCTGGAACTACGGGCCGTGCCTGCGCGCCGCTCGCGGGGACTGGCCGGGGTTGCGCGAGGCGCTTGAGCACTACTGGGCGCATGGCGCCGGCAACGAGTTCAACTCGCCGCTCTACACCGGCCGTGTCTACGTCGCCGCCGTGCTGGGCGCGCTCATGGGAGGCGGCCAGGAGGCGTGGGCCTTTCTCCACCGCTGGACCGGGTTTCTTGCGCTCCAGGCGACGGTCGTCGGTCCGCCCCGGAAGCGGGAGACGTTTCGCTGGGCCGGGGAGAACAGGCCGCTGCGCCACCTGCGGACCGGCCGCGGCATCGCGATGCCCTCCACCGGGATGCGGGCGAACGGCAACGCCCTCTGCAATCCGATGGTCGAACCGGTCCTTGCTCACGTGCTCGGACTGGAGCACCGGACGCGGCAGCCCCGCCGCTGGCGCGACTGGCAGCCGCCGCGCGACAAGAAGGAGTGGGCGCGGAGCGGCTCCCCGCCCAACCCGTTCGCCTACCTGGAGACGGTCCGGCAGGCGGAGGCGCGATCGGGAGTGGCGTTGAAGGACCAGCCGTTCAACGCGTTCTGCGCGAAGGCAGTCCAGGGCGACATGCGGACGTGGCGGGCGCTCGCGGAGGCGGTAGAGGGCGCGGGCGTGCCGCTGCCCCGCGGCCTCGTCCGGTTCGTGATCGAGCGCCGGCCGGGGGCCGTCGTCACGCTCTGGGAGGGCAGGTCGCCGACCCGCCAGAAACCCTCCGTGCCGGCAGCGGCGATCGTCGACGACCGCCGCCTGGTTCTGGTGCCGGCGAAGTGGCAGATCCCGAGCACGCAGACGAGATCGCGGATCAGCGAGACGGACGTGCGGGCGGAGGCCGACGTGTCGGACGTCCTGCCTCGTCTGGCGGACGCCGCGGGAGTGCTGGAACTCCCGGCCGACTGAAGAAGCTCCCGGGCCGGTTTTCGTCTAAGTCTGTAGAAGCGTTTCTCACGCGTCGAGGCCGCTCCCGCGGCGGCCTGGGCGACAGACCAGCATCCGGACCAAAGGAGAGCCGCGCCCCGCGGCCGTTACGCTACGATGAATCAGATGAGCGTCGCCACGTTCGACACCCTCGCGGCCGTCCGCAACCTGGAGAAGGCCGGCATGGGCACTTCCCAGGCCGAAGCCGTAGCCGAGACGATCCGCATCGCCGTATTCCAGGGAGTCGCCACCAAGGAGGACATCGTCGAGCTGCGTACGGAGTCGAAGACGGACATCGTCGAGCTGCGTACGGACTTGAAGGAGGACATCGCCGAGCTGCGTAGTTGGTGAAGTCCGGGAAGCCCTGACCGGCCAGGGGCTCGTATCGGGGATAATCGGCCGGTGACGGTCGCCTCCACTAACAGCCGCCGCAGGCAGCACCTGTTTCTGCTCCGCGAGCTCGTCGTTCGCAACCTGCGGTCGCGCTACGCGGGTTCGGCGCTGGGGCTGGTCTGGTCGCTGCTGAACCCGCTGT
>JAJDZH010000415.1 GCA_022824725.1 Thermoanaerobaculia bacterium
GCTTCCTCGGTGGCCTCGGGCTTGTTCCAGTACTCGGTCATGTAGTTGCCGCCCTTGGCGCAGACCTCGCCGACCTCGCCCGAGGGCAGGATGTTGCCGTTCTCGTCCTGGATCGACAGCACGACGCCGGGCACCGCACGCCCGACGGAGCGCAGGCGGTCGCCGCCGATCTTGTGGTCCTCGGCGTCCAGCACGGTGAGCAGCGAGGAACTCTCCGTCATGCCGTAGCCCTGGCCGATCTCCATCTCCGGGAACAGGGTGAGCAGGCGGTCGAGCAGGGCCGCCGGCATCGGCGAGGCGCCGTAGCCCAGGTTGCGCAGCGAGGCGAGCTTCTCCGGCGCGAAGTCCGGGTGGCTCATCATCATGTGGATCATGGTCGGCACCATGGTGGTCGTCGTCACCTGGTACTTCTCGATCAGCGCGATGGCCGCGCCCGGGTCGAACATTGGCATGAGGACGAACTTGCCGCCGAAGGTCTGGGTCGCGATGACGCCGACCATGGAGGCGGCGTGGAAGATCGGCGTCTGCAGCAGCGCCACGCCGTCGGAGAGCTGCGGGAAGCGCATGATCCCGTGGTAGGTGTTCAGGATCTCGGCGCGCTGGTTGCAGAGAACGCCCTTTGGCAGCCCGGTGGTGCCGCCGGTGTACATCAGGACGACCGGGTCCGTCTCCTCAGGTTCGTCCGGGAGCACCGGGTCGCTGCCGGCGATCAGGTCCTCGTAGCGGACATCGTAGGGGGCGTTCGTGTTGTCGTCGGGGCCGCCGATCAGCACCGTGCGGCGGATCGTGCAGTCGTCGCCGGCGAGCTCCATCGCCTGGGCGAACAGCGGCGCGAACGTCTTGTCGACGAAGGCGACCTCGGTGCCCGAGTCGCGCACGATGTAGTCGAGTTCCTTGCCGGCCAGACGCAGGTTGAGCGGATTGATCACGCCGGCGCCCAGGTAGGCGGCGTGGTACAGCTCGACGTACTCGTGGGACGTCAGCGCCATCACGGCGAAGCGGTCGCTGCGGCCGACTCCCAGTTCCCCGCTCAGGGCCGAGCACAGGCGCAGCGTGCGGTCGGCGTGCTCGCCGAAGGTGGCGCTGTAGGCGCCGTCGACGATCGACTCCTTGTCCGCCAGGTAGTTCATGGCGGGTACGAAGAGCCGGTGGAAGATCAGTTCCTTCATCTTCAGGGGAACTCCTTCAGTTGGCGGACAGGGAGGCGATCACGTCTCGCTGCGTCGCCTCGTCGAGAAAGCGGAGGTTGGGGCTCATGCGGTCGACGACCTCGCCGTAGCGGTCGAGAACGCCGCGTGCCAGGTCGCCCGGTTCGCCGACCACGGCGAAGGCGTCGAGCATCTCGTCGGTGATGAGAAGGCCCATCTCGTCCCACTGGCCCTGCTTCGACATCCGGTTCAGTTCGAGTTGCAGGTCGCCCCAGCCCTCCGACTCGAGCACCGGCCGGTAGGCGGGCGTCGAGCCGTAGAAGGAGATCTGCTTCTTGACCGCCTGCTTCGTCGCCTCGAAGGTCTTCTCGTCCTGGCCGGAGACGATGAAGCCGGGGTAGGCGATCTCGAAGTCCGAGCGGTCCCGACCGGCGGCGGCCAGGCCGCGCTCGACGGCGGGCAGGGTGGTGTCGCGCATGTAGGACTGGGTCGTGAACGGATGGACGATCAGGCCGTCCGCGACCTCGCCGGCGACCTCGGTCATCAGCGGTCCGACGGCGGCCAGGAACACCCTGGGCGGTCCGTGCTCCGTGTCGGTCGGCGAGAACATAGGCGTCATCAGGGTGTGGGAGTAGAACTCGCCCTGGAAGCGCAGCCGCTCGCCCTCGTACCAGTTCGACCAGATCGCCCGCATCGCCAGGATGAACTCCCGCATGCGCCGGGCCGGGTGGGACCAGGGCATGCTGAAGCGCTTCGTGATGTGCGGCCGGATCTGGGAGCCCAGGCCGAGGATCAAGCGACCCTTCGAGTAGGCGTTCAGGTCGTGGCCGACGTTCGCCAGGTTCATCGGCGTGCGGGCGAAGGCGACCGCGATCGAGGTCATCAGGTCGATCCGTTCGCTGTGCTCCGCGGCGAGCAGGAGGGGGAAGAACGGATCGTGCGCCGTTTCGGCGGTCATCGCGGCCGCGAAGCCGGCATCTTCCAGTTCCCGAATGCGGGACGGAACCTCGTGCAGATCGGTGGGCAGTCCGCCGTCAACCTTCATGTCGTTCTCCTGGCCTGTTGCGCCTGTTTCCGAGGGTGGCGCGCGAGTATAGAGGAGCGGACGGGCTTGCTACGATCCCGGCGCTCTCGCCCGAGAAGACCGCGTTTCCACCCTAGGGAGTTCCCATGCACCAGGTGCTCGCCGGCGTTCGCGTCCTGGACTTCGGCCGCTACATCGCCGGACCGTTCTGCGCGGCCCTGCTCGGCGATCTCGGCGCCGAAGTGATCCGCGTCGAGAAGGTCCGCGGCAGCGAGGACCGCTTCATCGCCCCGGTGGCGCCGAGCGGCGAGGGCGGCATGTTCCTGCAGATGAACCGGAACAAGCGCTCGCTGACGCTGAACCCGATGAAGCCGGCCGG
>JAJDZH010000178.1 GCA_022824725.1 Thermoanaerobaculia bacterium
GCCGAGGACGTCGCCGTCGGACCCGGTCCAGCGTTCCCAGCCGAGGGTCGCGGCGGCCTCGACGGCGAGCCGGCGGCGGACGCCGGGGGGCAGGATTTCGTCGCGGTACTCCTGGGGCTGCGCGGCGAAGGCCTCCCAGGAGGGCATGCTGACGACGCGGACGGCGTGGCCTTCCGCCGCAAGCTCCGCCGCAGCGTCGAGGCTGGGGGCCACCTCGGAGCCGGTGGCGATGAGGATGAGATCGGGCTCGCCGGCGCCGTCGCTCACGACGTAGGCGCCGCGGGCGACGCCCTCGAGCGCTCCGTCGACGGTAGCCTCCAGCACGGGCAGCTTCTGGCGGGTCAGGACGAGGGCGCAGGGGCCCGGCGTCTCGAGCGCCAGGGCCCACGCCGCCGCGGTCTCGTTCGCGTCCGCGGGCCGGACGACGACCAGCCCCGGCACCGCGCGCAGGTGCGCCAGGTGCTCGATCGGCTGGTGGGTCGGTCCGTCTTCGCCCAGGAAGACGGAGTCGTGGGTGAAGACGTAGATCGCCCGGAGCTCCATCAGTGCGGCCAGCCGCAGACTGGGCTTCAGGTAGTCGAGGAAGCAGAGGAAGGTGCCGCCGTACGGGCGGAACAGGCCGGAGAGCGCCAGGCCGTTCATCGCCGCCGCCATCCCGTGCTCACGCACACCGAAGCGGAAGTGGCGCGTTGGCGCGCCGGCGGCGTAGTCGCCCTCGCCTTCGAGCAGGGTGTTGTTCGAGCCGGTCAGGTCGGCCGAGCCGCCGGCGAGCTCCGGCACCAGATCCTTCAGCGCGTTCAGTGTCACGCCGGAGGCCGAGCGGGTGGCGATCGGGCCGTCGGCGGAATCGAACCTGGGCAGCGCATCGCGCCAGCCGTCCGGCAGCCCAACGGCAAGCCGGCGGTCGAGTTCGGCCGCGGCGTCCGGGTACTCGCGGCGGTAGGACTCGAGCAGGCGGTTCCATTCGGCGACTGCCTCGGCCCCGAAGTCCGCGGCAGGCGCGAACGCCTCGCGGGCCGCCTCGGGCACGAGGAACTCGGGTTCGAGCGGCCAGCCCAGGGCCTCCTTGGTGGCCACGACTTCGTCCGCGCCGAGTGGCGCGCCGTGCGACGCGGCGCTGTCCTGCTTGTTCGGGCTTCCGTAGCCGATGTGGGTGCTGACCTGGATCAGGCTCGGCCGGCCCGTCTCCGCCAAGGCCGCCTCGAACGCCGCGTCCAGTGCCTCGATGTCGTTGCCGTCGTCGACCGACAACGTGTGCCAGCCGTACGCCTGATAGCGCGCGAGCACGTCCTCGCTGAAGCTCAGGTCCGTCGGACCGTCGATCGTGATCCGGTTCGCGTCGTAGAGGACGTTCAGCTTGCCGAGGCCGAGGTGACCGGCCATGGAGCAGGCTTCGGAGGCGACGCCCTCCATCAGGTCGCCGTCGCTGGCGAGCACCCAGGTCTTGTGGTTGAACAGGAGGTGGTCCGGCCGGTTGAAGCGGGCGGCGAGCAGTTGCTCGGCGATCGCCATGCCGACCGCGGCGGAGATGCCCTGGCCGAGCGGACCGGTCGTCACCTCGACGCCGGGGGTCAGGCCGTGCTCGGGGTGGCCCGGGGTGAGCGAGCCGTACTGGCGGAAGTTCCGGATCTCGCCGAGGCTCAGGTCATAGCCGGCCAGGTGCAGGAGCCCGTAGATCAGCGCCGAGGCGTGGCCGCAGGAGAGGACGAAGCGGTCCCGGTTCGGCCACCGCGGATCGTTCGGCGCGAAGCGCAGGTACTTCGTCCACAGCAGCGCCGCCATCGCGGCCTGACCCATCGGCGCGCCGGGATGGCCGCTGTTCGCCCGCTCGACCATGTCGACGGCGAGGAATCGCAGCGTGTCCGTCGCGACGTCCAGCGGCGCACGCTGCGGCGGCCCGCCGGCGTCGGCGGTTCCGGCGGCCTCGACCTGACTCATCGACGCGTGGTTCTCGTGGGTCGTGGGCGCGGCAGGCGAAGGCGGGGCGAGAGGCCGGTCAAGCGGCGCCAAGCATATACGCCGCCAGCCGGACGAAGACGCGGCTCCTGCGGTCCTCCGTCAGGGGCGCGAATCGAGGTAGCGGTCGACCGCTTTCTCGAGTGCGGCGCTTCGCAGCCCGTTCTCCTTGGCGCGGGCCCTGGCCGCTTCGCGGTCCTCGCCCTTGCCGGCCACGAGGTAGGCGTAGTAGAGCGCGCCGACCCGGTTGCCGGAAGCGCAGTGCACGAGAGCCGGTCCATCCAGCTTCTGCATCGCCTCGATGAAGCGCTCGAAGGTCTCGGGCTGCTCCATCCGCTCGCCGTCGACCGGCAGGTTCAGGTACGGAATGTCCAGACTTTGCAGCGCCGCGGGTTCGTCGAAGCCGCGGTTCTCGCCCTCGGCGCGCAGGTCCAGGACGAAGGAAAGCCCGTCCGCGGCCATCGCCTCGAGCTGTTCCTCGGTGGGCTGGCCGCCGAAGAGAACGCCCGGTTCCGGGTGCTTCGCGCCCCGCAGCCCGTGGTCCTTCTGCTCGGCGAAGGCAAGGGAAGCGGTGAGAACCAGGGCCAAGGTGGACAGAACACTCCCAAGGGAGAAGCTACGCATCGGAGAACCTCCTCCGGATGCCGGCCAGAAGGCCGGCGCACCCAGTGTTTTCATCAGAAGAACCCCAGTTCCAGTTTGGCGGCCTCGCTCATCATCGCCGGATTCCAGGTCGGGTCCCAGACCACCTCGACCTCGGCGCCCTCGACGCCTTCCACGTCGCGAACGGTCCGCTCCACATCGCCCGGCAGCGACTCGGCGACCGGGCAGTGCGGCGAGGTCAGCGTCATCTGCAGCTTGACGTGGGCGTCCTCTTCGATCCGCACGTCGTAGATCAGGCCAAGCTCGTAGACGTCGACCGGGATCTCCGGGTCGTAGACGGTCTTGAGCGCCTCGACGATGCGGGCCTCGAGGGCCGCCATGTCCACCGGGACTCCAGTCGTGGCAGTGTCGTCCATTCTCCGTTCCTCCCGTCGACCGTACAGCCTACTCGGTCGTCACGGCTTCCGAATCCCCGCCCTCGAGGGCGGCCCGGAGCGCGTGCCAGGCCAGCGTCGCGCACTTGATCCGCACCGGGTAGTCCTTGACGCCGCTCAGCACCTCCAGTTTGCCCAGGTCGATGTCCCCGGCCCCGTTGCCCTCGCCCGTCATCAGGGCCAGGAAGGAAGCGATCAGCGCCTCCGCCTGCGGCCGCTCCAGCCCGCGGACGGCCTCCGTCATCAGGGAGGCCGAGGCGGTCGAGATCGCGCAGCCGACGCCTTCGAAGGTCGCGCCGTCGACGCGGTCGCCGTCCATCCGCAGGTAGATCTTGACCTGGTCGCCGCACAGCGGGTTGTAGCCCTCGGCGCAGGCCGTCGCCGGATCGAGAGCCCCGAAGTTCCGGGGCGAGCGGTAGTGGTCGAGGATGACCTGCTGGTAGAGATCGCGGAGATCGGACATGGTGTTCGGCCCTGCTCCCTGAAGGCCGTTCAGCCGAAGATCCGCCGCACTTCGTGCAGGCCGGAGACGAGCAGGTCGACCTCCTCGTGGGTGTTGTACATACCGAACGAGGCTCGCACCGTCGCCGGGACGCCGAGCCGGTCCATCAGCGGCTGCGCGCAATGATGACCGGCACGGATCGCGATCCCCTGCTCGTCGAGGATCGTTGCCACATCGTGGGGGTGGGCGCCGTCGATCACCAGCGAGACGACCGCGGCGCGGACCGGTCCGGCGTTCGAGGCGTGGCCCAGAACGTTGACCCAGGGCAGATCATTCAGGACTTCCATAGTGTGGGAGAGCAGTTCGTGCTCGTGCCGCTCGATCCGCTCCAGACCGATCGACTCCAGGAACTCCACCGCGACGCCCAGACCGATCGCCGGCGCGATTGCAGGCGTTCCCGCCTCGAAGCGCTGGGGCGGCGCCATGTACCCGCTGCGCTCGAAGGTGACCCGCGTGATCATCGCGCCGCCGCCGTGGTACGGGGGCATGGCCGCCAGCAACTCGTGCCGGCCCCAGAGCACGCCGATGCCGCCGGGACCGTACATCTTGTGGCCCGAGAAGGCGTAGAAGTCGCAGCCGAGCGCGGCGACGTCGACCGCCATGTGCGGTACCGCCTGCGCTCCATCGACGACCACGGCCGCGTCCGAGCGGGAACGGGTCAGCTCGACAACGGCCGGGATGTCGTTGACCGTGCCGAGCGCGTTCGAGACGTGGGCGAGCGCGACCACCCGGGTGCGCTCGTTGAGCATGCCGGCAAACCGGTCCAGATCGAGTTCGCCGTCGTCCGTGAGCGGCGCCGCAAGCACCCGGGCGCCGGTCTGCTCGCAGACGAGCTGCCAGGGGACGATGTTCGAGTGGTGCTCCATCTCGGTCAGCAGCACCTCGTCGCCGGGCTCAAGCCGCGGCCGGCCGTAGCTCTGGGCGACCAGATTCAGGCTCTCGGTCGTGCCGCGTGTGAAGACGACCTCGTGGCTGTCCGGGGCGCCGATGAAGCGCGCGAGCTTGCCGCGGGCCGCCTCGTAGGCGTCGGTGGACTGCTCGGACAGGGCGTGGACGCCGCGGTGTGCGTTGGCGTAGTAGGTGCGATAGCAGTCGCTGACCGCCTCGATGACGACTTCCGGGCGCTGCGCGCTGGCGGCGTTGTCGAGGTAGACCAGCCGGTGGCCGCGAACGTTCCGCTCGAGGATGGGGAAGCAGGCCCGCAGGCGCTCGACGTCGAACGCGGCGGAGTCCCGTTGTTCGTTCCCGACCGCGGCTGCCGGCGCCGTCATCCGTCTACCCGCCCTGCCCGTTGCTCCGGCCGCCGTTCAGGCTGGCGAACAGGCGAGCTTCCAGGTCCCGCCGCAGCGGCTCGAACGTCGCCTTGTCGGTGACCTCCCGCGCGAAGGCGTGGACGAGCATGCCGTGCGCTTCCTCGAAACCGATGCCGCGGGCGCGCAGGTAGAAGAGAGCCTCTTCGTCGAGACGGCCGATCGTCGAGCCGTGGGTGCAGCGGACGTCGTCGGCGAAGATCTCGAGTTGCGGGTTGCTGTTGGCCAGCGCGGCCTTGGACAGCAGCAGGTTGCGGTTCGTCTGTTTGGCGTCCGTCTTCTGGGCGGCCTGGTGAACGTAGATGCGGCCGTTGAACACGGAGCGGGCCTGGCCGTCTAGCACGCCCTTGTAGAGCTGGTGGCTGGTCGTGTGCGGCTGCCGGTGCTCGACCCGCATGTGGTTGCCCGTGAACTGGGAGCCGGCGAGGACGTAGAGGCCGTCGAGGGTGCAGTCGGCCCCCTCGCCGTCCAGCAGGGCGACCGTGTCGTTGCGTACCAGGGCGCCGCCGAAGGCCAGGGAGGAGGACTCGAAGGCCGCGGCCCGGTCGAGCCGGGCATGCTGGAAGCCGAGGTGGAACGCCCCGGCCGCGTCGGCCTGCAGCCGCGTGTGGCGGACCACCGAACCCGCGCCGCAGACGAACTCCGCCGCAGGGCAGACGAAGTAACCGCCAGCCGCCGGATCGGCGGCGGCGAAGGTCTCGATGACGGCAGCCTGGCTGTTCTCGCCGGCGACGACGAGCAGGCGCGGGAAGCTGACCTCGATCGAGGCCGGGGCGCCGTTGTCTCCAGCCGCGGCGTCCGCGGACGGCGCGCTGAGCCAGAGCACCTGGATGGGCCGCTCGAGCGCCGTCCCCGCCGGAATCCCGAGCGCTACACCGTCCTCGAACAGCGCCGTGTTCAGCGCCGCGAACGGATGGACGCCGGCGTCGGCGCTGCAGGAGGCGCGGCCGTCCACGCTCGCACCCAGGTGCTCGGCGAGGAGCTCGGAGCCGGCGCCCTCCGGATCGGCGAGGGAGAAGGCGGTCACCCCCTCCGGCGGCGACGAGGCGGCCGGCGCATAGCGGCCGTTGACGAACACCATCCGGTCGCAGTCGGGGTAGAGAAAGGGCAGGGCGCCGCCTTCCCCCAGCGCCCCTCCGGCCGCCGGCACGGGCCGGGCGCGCAGGATCGGGCCGAGGTTCGTCTGCCGCCACTCCTCGTCGCGCGAACCCGGAAAGCCGGCTGCTTCGAAGCGCTCGATCGCCTGCTGCCGCCTCGCTGCCACGGGCCCCCCGGCGCCGCGGCCGGCGAAGAGCTCCAGGTAGGGACCGGTGCGGTTGTCGGCGCCGGAGGTCACGATCCCTCCCGTTCAGGCCTCTGCCCGCGCACCGTCGAACCCGCCGTAGCCCTTCTCTTCGAGTTCGTGCGCGAGCTCGCTGCCGCCGGAGCGGACGATTCGGCCGTCGAGAAGGACGTGAACGTGGTCCGGAACGATGTAGTTCAGCAGCCGCTGGTAGTGGGTGATGACGACGAACGCGCGGTTTTCCGCCCGGAGCGCGTTGACGCCTGCCGCCACCGTCTTCAGCGCGTCGATGTCGAGCCCGGAGTCCGTCTCGTCCAGCACCGCGAGCCGGGGCTCGAGCACCGCCATCTGGAGGATCTCGTTCCGCTTCTTCTCGCCGCCCGAGAAACCGTCGTTGACCGGACGCCGCAGCAGCGCCTCGTCGACGTCGACCAGCGTGGCGCGCTCGCGCAGCAGCTTCAGGAAGTCCATCGCGTCGAGCTCGGGCTCGCCCCGCGCCTTGCGGTTCGCGTTGACGGCCGCCTTCAGGAAGTAGCTGTTGCCGACGCCGGGGATCTCGACCGGATACTGAAAGGCCAGAAACAGGCCCGCGTGGGCCCGCTCTTCGGGCGCCATCTCCTGCAGGTCCTCGCCATCGAGCTCCAGCGAGCCCGCGGTGATCTCGTAGTCCTCCTTGCCCGCGAGAACCTGGGCCAGCGTGCTCTTGCCAGAGCCGTTCGGCCCCATCACGGCGTGGACCTCGCCGGCGCCCACCTCCAGGTCCACGCCCTTCAGGATTTCCTGTTCTTCGACCTTCGCGTGAAGGTCCGTCACCCTCAGCATTGCTCTGTTTCTCCGTATGGCGGCTGAGCAGCCGCTTGCGGTCCCGGCAGCATGCGGCTCCCCAAAATGGGGTCAGCCGACGCTGCCCTCGAGGCTGACCTCGAGCAGCTTCTGTGCCTCCACGGCGAACTCCATCGGGAGTTCGCGGAACACTTCCTTGCAGAACCCGTTGACGATCATGGAAACGGCATCTTCGGTGTCGATGCCGCGCTGGTTGCAGTAGAAGATCTGGTCTTCGCCGATCTTCGACGTCGACGCCTCGTGCTCCATCCGGGCGGTGGGATTCGCGACGTCGATGTAGGGGAACGTATGAGCTCCGCAGCGGTCTCCGATCAGCATCGAGTCGCACTGCGAGAAGTTCCTGGCGTCCTCCGCCGAGCGGAGGATCCGCACCTGGCCGCGGTAGGTGTTCTGACCCTCGCCGGCGGAGATTCCCTTCGAGATGATGGTGCTCGAGGTCCGCTTGCCGACGTGGACCATCTTGGTCCCCGTGTCGGCCTGCTGGCGGTTGTTCGACACCGCCACCGAGTAGAACTCGCCGACCGAGTCGTCGCCCCTGAGAATGCAGCTCGGGTACTTCCAGGTCACCGCCGAACCGGTCTCCACCTGGGTCCAGGAGATCTTGCTGCGCCGGCCTTCGCACAGGCCGCGCTTGGTCACGAAGTTGTAGATGCCGCCCACGCCTTCCTTGTCGCCCGGATACCAGTTCTGGACCGTCGAGTACTTGATCTGCGCGTCCTCGTGGGCGACCAGCTCGACGACCGCCGCGTGCAACTGGTTCTCGTCGCGCATCGGCGCGGTGCAGCCTTCCAGGTAGCTGACGTAGCTGCCTTCGTCCGCGATGATCAGGGTGCGCTCGAACTGGCCGGTGTTCATCGCGTTGATCCGGAAGTAGGTGGACAGCTCCATCGGGCAGCGAACGCCCTTCGGGATGTACACGAAGGAACCGTCCGAGAACACGGCCGAGTTCAGGGCGGCGAAGAAGTTGTCCCGCCGCGGCACGACCGTGCCGAGGTACTTGCGGACGAGTTCCGGATGGTCCTGCACCGCCTCGGAGAACGAGCAGAAGATGACGCCCAGTTCCGACAGCTTCTCGCGGAACGTCGTCGCCACGGAGACGCTGTCGAACACCGCGTCCACCGCCACGCCGGCCAGCATCTCCTGCTCCTTGAGCGGGATGCCGAGCTTCTCGTAGGTAGCCAGGATCTCGGGATCGATCTCGTCGAGACTCTTGGGCCGGTCGTCGTCGCTCTTCGGCGCGGCGTAGTAGCAGATGGACTGGTAGTCGACCGGCTCGTAGCGCACGTTCGCCCACCGCGGCTCAACCATCTTGAGCCAGCCCCGGTAGGCCTGGAGCCGCCAGTCGAGCAGCCACTGGGGCTCGTTCTTCTTCGCCGAGATGAAGGCGATGATCTCCTCGCTCAGACCCGGCGGCGCCGTGTCCTGCTCGACGTCGGTGACGAAGCCGTACTCGTAGTCGCGTTCGGTCAGCGCCTCGATCGTGTCGGTCGCCGTCGGCATCAGGTGCTGCTCCCGAGCGGAATGAGGGTGGCGGCCCCGGAACGCGGCCGGCTGCCGGCGGACTGTCCGGAGAGAAAGTCCGGCCGCGCCATGTCCTCGATCGTGACCGCTTCGAGAGCGCCGCGAACGGCCCGGTCGATCCGCTGCCAGTTCTCGCTCACGCGGCAGAACGCCTCGTACGAGCAGTCGTCGTGGGAGTGCTCGCTGCACTGGGTCAGGGCGATCGGCCCCTCGAGCGCGAAGATCACCTCGGCGACGCTGATCTCGGACGCCGGACGCGCCAGCTCGTAGCCGCCGTGGACGCCGCGGTGGGACACCAGGAGCCCGTTCCTGGCGAGCAACTTGAGGATCTTGCTGACCATCGGCGGCGGCAGATGCGTCTGCAGCGCCAGTTCGGCGGCCGCGGCCTGCCCCGTCAAGGCCAGTTGGCTCAGCAGGACGATGCCGTAGTCGGCTTGCTTGGTCAGTCGGATCATGACGCGTGTCGTCGGAGGCAGAATGTGGCCGACGAACAGGACTCCGATCTCAATCGATCGAGTCCCGGTGCGCGCCACCCCTGGAACCGGGACCCCGTTAGTCCCGATTGGGAGACTAGCACGGGAAGGTCGCGTGTCAATGGGTTGCGCGGACGTGAGTCCCGGCTTCAGTCCTTCCCCTCGGCGCCGGACGCCGGCGCCAGACGCTCCGCTTCCCGACTGTCGCCGAGCAGCACGGCGACCCAGCGGAACTCCTCCGTGTTCTCGAGCAGGATCTTGACCACCATCGTCAGCGGCACCGACAGCAGCATCCCGACCGGTCCCCAAACCCAACCCCAGAAGACGAGGGACAGGACGACCACCAGGGTCGACAAGCCGAGCCGCCGCCCCAGCAGCGGCGGTTCGATGAAGTTGCCGATGACCATGTTGACCACCAGGTAGCCCAGGGCGACGAGCAGCGCCCGGCCGACGCCGATCTGGACCATGGCCAGGAGGGTCGTCGGCACCGCCGCGATGATCGAACCGAGGTTCGGGATGAAGTTGAGAACGAAGGCCACCAGACCCCAGAAGACCGCGAACTCGACGCCCATCACCCCCACCCAGATGCCGATCAGCAGGCCGGTGACCAGGCTGATCACCGTCTTGATCCCCATGTAGTGCTGGATTTCGTGCATGGCGCGCGCGAAGCGCGCCTCGGCGCCGGCGCTGCCGAAGGCCGCCCGGACCTTGGGGCCGAAGGACGCCGCCTCGAAGAGGGTGAAGATGACGATCAGCGAGATGACGAGGAACGACGAAAGGGCCGCCGTCGTCGTCCGCAGCGTCCGGTTCACGAAGTCGACCAGGAAGCCTGGCTCGAAACGCGAGAACAGGGCAAGCGACAGGGAGTCGTCACCGCCGTCGGTCGCGGCCTGGGCGGCATCCGGGGACTCCGGGTCGACGGCCGCGGCTCCATCGCCTGTGCCGTCCGCCGTCGAGTCCGCCAGCCAACTGGCGACGGGCACTCCCCGCTCCTCGAGCCAGTCGCCGCCGTCTTCGATCCACTCCGAGAGCGTGGACTGGATCTCGCCCATCTCGCCCGCGACCTGGTTCGCCGTGGAAGCGACCAGATAGCCGGCCAGGGCGATGACCAGCAGATCCATCAGGATCGTGCCGAGGACGGCGACGATCATCGGCAGGCCTCGCTGCAGCCAGGTCAGAACGGGCAGGCTGATCGCGGCGATGAAGACCGCGACCAGGAACGGGATCATGATCGAGGACGCGGCCCGCAGGCCGGCGACCAGGACGACGACGCAGGCAGCGACCAGAAGCAGTCGCATCGGCGTAACGAGATCCCGTGCCTGATCGTCCCTGGCCACTGGCCGCAGTGTAACCGTGCCCGGCCCCTGGGCCCCCGTGCCCCCCTGAGGTTCAGCCGGCGGCGGCGCGGTGGTCCTCGACCAGGCCGTCGACCACCGCGGGTTCCGCCAGGGTCGTCACGTCGCCGAGGTCTTCGTACTCGCCCGCGGCGATCTTCCGCAGCACGCGGCGCATGATCTTGCCGGAGCGGGTCTTCGGCAGACCGCCCGCGACGTGGATGTGGTCCGGCGTGGCGATCGGTCCGATCACGGTGCGGACCTGCTGGCGCAGTTCGGCCACCAGTTCCGTCCGGTCCCGGTTCTCGGCCTCCGGCGTGATCAGCACGTAGGCGTAGATGCCGACGCCCTTGATCTCGTGCGGGCAGCCGACGACGGCGGCCTCGGCGACCGCGTCGTGCGCGACCAGGGCGCTCTCGATCTCGGCGGTGCCGAGCCGGTGCCCGGAGACGTTGAGCACGTCGTCGACGCGGCCGGTGATCCAGTAGTAGCCGTGCTCGTCGCGCCGGCAACCGTCGCCGGTGAAGTACATGCCGGGATACGTGCTGAAGTAGGTCTCCACGAAGCGCTGGTGGTCGCCGTAAATCGTCCGCGCCTGCCCGGGCCAGGAGCGCTTCAGGCAGAGGTTGCCGCTCCGGTCGTTGCCTTCGAGCTCGTTGCCGTCCGCGTCCACGAGCACCGGCTCGACGCCGAAGAAGGGAAGGGTCGCCGAGCCGGGCACGAGCGGCGTCGCGCCCGGCAGCGGAGTGATCAGGATGCCGCCCGTCTCCGTCTGCCACCAGGTGTCGACGACCGGACACTGGCCGTTTCCGACCACGTCGTGGTACCAGTTCCAGACCTCGGGGTTGATCGGTTCGCCGACCGAGCCGAGAACGCGCAGCGAACCGCGGTCGTAGGCCGTGACCCACTGATCGCCCTCGCGGGCGATTGCCCGGAGTGCCGTCGGCGCGGTGTAGAAGAGCGTCACGCCCAGGTCGTCCACGACCTGCCAGTAGCGGCCCGGGTCGGGGTACGTCGGCACCGACTCGAACATGACGCTGGTCGCTCCGTTGGCCAGCGGGCCGTAGACGATGTAGCTGTGACCCGTGACCCAGCCGATGTCGGCGGCGCAGAAGTGGATGTCGTCGTCGTGGTGATCGAAGATCAACCGGTGCGTCATCGACGCGTAGAGGAGATAGCCGCCGGTCGTGTGGAGCAGACCCTTGGGCCTTCCCGTCGAGCCGCTGGTGTAGAGCACGAAGAGCGGCGCCTCGGCGTCGAGCCGCGCCACCGGCGCCGTCGCCCGCTGCTTCGCCGTCTCCTCGTGGAACCAGAGGTCGCGTCCTGGCGTCATCGGCACCTCGGTGTCGGTTCGCCTCGCGACCAGCATGTGCTCGACGAGGTCCAGCCCCTCGACCGCCCGGTCGCAGGTCGCCTTGAGCGGAATCGTCCGGCCGCCGCGCAGACCTTCGTTCGCGGTCACCAGCAGCCGGCAACCCGCGTCGACGATCCGTTCGCGCAGACTGTCGGCCGAGAAGCCCGCGAAGACGACGGAATGAACCGCGCCGACCCGCGCGCAGGCGAGCATCGTGTAGGCCAGCTCCGGGATCATCGGCAGGTAGATGCAGACCCGGTCGCCCTGACCGATCCCGAGCGAGGTCAGCACGTTGGCGACCCGGCAGACGTTCCGCTTCAGCTCCCGGTAGCTGATCCGCTGGTAGCGGCCCGGCTCGTCCTCGACCCAGATCAGCGCGGTCTTGTCGGGCTGGGCGGCGGCGTGGCGGTCGACGCAGTTCGTGCAGGCATTCAGCACGCCGTCCTCGAACCAGGCGAAGTCGACGGCCTCGAAGTCCCAGCGGCCCCCGGAACGGGGTTCCTCGAACCAGTCCAGCGAGCGGGTCTGCTCGAGCCAGAAGCCGTCCGGATCCTCGATCGACTCCCGGTAGAGCTTCCGGTAGGCGTCCAGGCCGTCGACGTGGGCGCGGCCGCTGTCCGGGAAGGCGCTCTTGACGGGAATCATCCGGGTCTCCCTATCGCTTCACACGGCAACACGGGGCGCCGCGGCCTGCACGGCCTCCGAGGCGCCGCCGCCCAGACTCTCGAAGTTGTCCGTGAACATCCTGGCCAGGCGCCGCGCGTACTGGTCGTACGCCTGGGGATCGCTCCAGCCCTCCCGCGGGTCGAGCACGTCGCCCGGCACGCCTTCGATCACCGTGGGATAGGCCAGACCGAAGACGGGATGCGTGCGCGTGGGCACCCCCGTCAGGCTGCCATCGAGCGCCGCGTGGATCATCCGCCGCGTGTACGCCAGCTTGATCCGGCTGCCCTGGCCGTAAGGCCCCCTGGCCCAGCCCGTGTTGACGAGCCAGACGTCGACGCGGTGGCGCCGCACCTTCTCGCCCAGGAGCTTGGCGTAGGCCGACGCCGGCAGCGGCATGAAGGGGGCGCCGAAACAGGCGCTGAAGGTCGCCGACGGCTCGGTGACGCCCCGCTCGGTGCCGGCGACCTTCGCGGTGTAGCCCGACAGGAAGTGGTACATCGCCTGTGACTCGTCGAGGCGGCTGATCGGCGGCAGCACGCCGAAGGCGTCGCAGGTCAGGAAGACGACCGACGTCGGATGCCCCGCGTTGCCGCCGACGTCGACGTGCTCGAGGTGGCTGAGCGGATAGCTGGCCCGGGTGTTCTCGGTGCGGGAGTCGTCGTCGAGATCGAGCTTCCGCGTCTCGGGATCGAAGACGACGTTCTCGAGCACGGTGCCGAAGCGCCGCGTGGTGGCGTAGATCTCGGGTTCACCCAGAGGATCGAGGCGGATGACCTTGGCGTAGCAGCCGCCCTCGATGTTGAAGATGCCGCGGTCGGACCAGCCGTGCTCGTCGTCGCCGATCAGGGTGCGCGCGGGGTCCGCCGAGAGGGTCGTCTTGCCGGTGCCGGAGAGGCCGAAGAACAGGGCGCAGTCCGAAGGATCCGCGCCGTAGTTCGCGCTGCAGTGCATGCTCAGCACGCCGCGCCGCGGCATCAGGAAGTTCATCACGCTGAACATCGACTTCTTCATCTCACCGGCGTACTCGCTGCCCCCGATCAGGGTCAGATGCCGCTCCAGGTCGAGGGCGATGAAGGTCGTGCTGTTCGTGCCGTCGGTTTCCGGATCGGCCAGAACGCTCGGGATGTCGACGACGGTGTAGTCGGGCACGAAGTCCGCGAGCTCCGCTTCGTTCGCCGCGCGCAGGAACATGTTGCGGACGAACAGGCTGTGCCAGGCCCGCTCGCTGATCACCCGCACGTTCAGGCGGCAGGCCGGATCGGCGCCCGCGAAACCGTCGAAGACGAACAGGTCCCGATCCGCGGCCGCGGCCAGCATCTTGCGGTGGAGACGGTCGAAGTGTCCCGGCGCGAGGGGCTTGTTGACCGGGCCCCAGTCCACCAGGTCGGCCGAAGGCGCGCGGCGCACGACGAAGCGGTCGTTCGGAGACCGCCCCGTGTGCTCGCCGGTCGACGCGACGAGCGGCCCTCCGGCGGCAATCGCGGCCTCGCCGCGGCGAACCGCCTCTTCGTAGAGCCTGGCCACGCCGAGACGCCGGTGGACGACGCGCCGGTTGGCTGACAGGAACTCCTCGGAAACCTCGACCATCTCTTGCTACCTCGCCACGGTCGAGAGCGAGAAACGGTCCCGCCTCACCGTCCAGGCCGTGAACAGTGGCTCCTCGGGAGGGATTCGAACCCCCAACATTTCGGTTAACAGCCGAACGCTCTACCGTTGAGCTACCGAGGAAGAATCCGCCTCAAGGCAAACAGCGGCGGGCGACACGGAGTTCATCTTAGGGAGGCTTCAAGCCGACTGTCAAACCCCCGCCCGAACGCCTTTCGGCGAAGCTAGAGGCGGTTGCGCCAGGGCTGCAACTGCCTGGCGCGGCTCGGATGACGCAACTTGCGGAGCGCCTTCGATTCGATCTGCCGGATCCGCTCCCGCGTCACGTTGAACGAACGCCCGACGTCCTCCAGCGTCGACTCGGCGCCGTCGCCTACGCCGAAGCGCATCCGGAGCACGAGTTCCTCCCGCGGACTCAGGGTCTGGAGCACCGCGGCGGTCTGCTCGCCCAGGCCCTTCGTCAGCAGCGCGTCGAGCGGCGAAACCGCGCTCGCGTCCTCGATGAAATCGCCCAGGGACGAGTCCGCCTCTTCGCCGATCGGTGTTTCCAGCGAGATCGGTTCCAGCGCGATCTTCATGATCTCCCGAACGTGGGACACCTCCATGTCCATCTGATCGGCGATCTCGGCGACGGTGGGCTCGCGGCCCAGCTCCTGGACCATCGCGCGGCTGGTCCGGGTGAGCTTGTTGATCGTGTCGATCATGTGGACCGGAATGCGGATCGTTCTTGCCTGGTCGGCGATCGCCCGCGTGATCGCCTGGCGGATCCACCAGGTCGCGTAGGTCGAGAACTTGTAGCCGCGGCGGTACTCGAACTTCTCGACCGCGCGGATCAGCCCGATGTTGCCGTCCTGAATCAAGTCGAGGAGCTGCAGCCCGCGGTTCGTGTACTTCTTGGCGATCGAAACGACGAGACGGAGGTTCGCCACGATCATCTCGGAGCGCGCCTGTTCGCAGATCGCCTCGCCCCGCCGCACCTTGTTCAGCGTCGCGGTCACCTGCGCGAGGGTCGTGCCGTAGCGCTCTTCCGACGCGCGCAGACGCGCGCGGTACTTCTCGATCCGGCGCCGCTGCAGCGCGCCGAGCTCCGTGTCGCGCTCCCGGTCGAGCGCGATCTGGGCCCGGCGGATGTCCCGGTCGTGGCGCGAGATCTCCGCGTAGAGCTGCTTGAGGATCTCGACCAGCCGGCTGCGCGTCTGCGCCGTCAACTCGATCGAGCGGATCTGCTCGGTGATCTTGCCCGCCGTGCGATCGATCTCGCGTTCGAGCTCCGAGAACCGATCGCTGCCCGGCCGGCAGCGGTCGCTCTGCCGGCGCAGACGGCGCACCTGCCGGTCGAGAGTCTCGATCGCCCGGAAGATCCGGAGGTTCTTCGCGATGCGGTCCCTCGCGCTCTGGTCGAGGTGGGCGCCGCCATCGGCCAGGAGTTCCCGCATCAGGCGCCGGTCGCGCCGCGCCAGCTCGTTGATCCGCAGCAACTCCCGGAGCACGACCGGGTTGTCGCAGAGCGCCTCGAAGACGATCCACTCGCCACGCTCGATCCGTTTGGCGATCTCCACTTCGCCTTCCCGATCGAGCAGATCGACTCGTCCCATCTCCCGCAGGTAGACCCGGACCGGATCCGTCGTCCGGTCCTGCTGGGTCGGGAGGGCCGGTTCGGGCTCGCTCCGTTCGACGCCGCCGATCGGCGGCAGCGGATCGGCGTCGACGACGTTGACGAACGCCTCGGGGCGCCGGATCACACCCGTTCCCATCGACCCGAGACGCATCCGGATCGCGTCCATGTCCCGCGGTTCAGCGAGCAGTTCCTCGGGCAACCGGGTCTCTAGCTCGTCCTGAAGCAGGTAACCCTTCTCGCGACCCAGGTTGAACACGCTGCGGACCGAGCTGTGGCGCTGCTCGATCGGCTCGATCTCCTCGGCGCGGACGGCCGCGGTGTTCAGGGCCACGACATCTCCTCAGCGCCCCGACTGCCCGTAGAACTCGCGGCTGAGCTGCTGCTTTTCCTCGATCATCCGGTGCAGGGTCTCCATGTCACCTTCACGCTGTGCGCGATTGATCTCCCGGGCAAGCAGGTTGAGCCGCTGTCTGGTGAAACGCCGACCCAATTCCACGAGACTGATCCGAAGCTCCGATTCAGAGAAGGCAGACGACCGTTGTAACAAAAGCCCGGCGATCCGGTCAACAGGTCGATCGGTCTCGTCGTCCGTACCGGCCCGGCGTCCCAGAACATCCACGAGGGCGCCGGAGTCGATCCGCTCCGCCCCGGCTTGGGCCTGCTCCCTCATGGCCTCGTAGATGGCGCGCAGGGCGGGATCGAAGAAGGCATCCGGCGCCGGCCATTCGATGCCGCGAAGGTCCGGGGCGGCGGCCGTCAGACGCAGCACCTGCTCCTCGATCGACGAGGTCACCGGGGGACGGCGGACGGCGGCGGGCCCGGGCGCGTCCGCGGCGGCCGGCTTCTCAGCCGCCGGGGCGGATTCCCGCAGCAGCACGTCGACCTTGACCCCGAGTCGCTCGGCGGCGGTCTCGTAGTAGCCCCTTCGCGCGATCGGGTCGCCGATCCGGTCGATCAGCGTCCGTACCCGCGCGGCCTCGCGCGCCCGCAACCGCGGATCGAGCTCGCCCCGGCTGGGCAGGTCGTCGATCTCGATCGCCACCGCATCCCGGGCCTCGGCAACCGTGGCCCGCACCGCCCCGGGTCCCTCGTCGAGCCGCAGCGAATCCGGATCCTGGCCCGCCGGAAAGAGCGCCCGGCGAACGTTGAGCCCGGCCTCGAGCATCAGTCCCGCCGCCTTGCGGGCCGCCTCGATGCCGGCACGGTCGCCGTCGTAACCCAGGACCACCTCGTCGGTGTAGCGGGACAGCAACCGCACCTGCTGCTCCGTGAGCGCCGTCCCCATGCTCGCGACGGCCCAGTCGATGCCCGATGCCGCGGCGCCCATCACGTCGAAGTAGCCCTCGACCAGGAGCGCCCGGCCCTGTTCCCGGATCCCGCGGCGGGCGGCGTCGAGCCCGTAGAGCAGCGTGCCCTTCCGGAAGTGATCCGTCTCGTTCGTGTTGACGTACTTGGCCTGGTCGTCGCCGAGGGTGCGGCCGCCGAACGCCAGGAGGCGGCCGGAAGGCGACCGGATGGGGAACATCAGCCGGTTGCGGAACCGGTCGTAGGGACGGTCCGGCGCCTTCGGGCTGCGGGCGATGAGACCCGCGGCCTCGAGGTCGGGAACCGGTATGCGCCGTCCCAGATCCTCGATCATCGTCCGCCAGTCGTCGGGCGCGTAGCCCACGCCGAAGCTGGCGATGAGCTCCCGCGGCACCTTGCGCCGCTCCAGGTACTGCCGGGGCACGGGCTCCGTCCCGAGCTTCGCCCGGAAGAAGTCGTAGGCGGCGTCGAGCGCGGCCTGAACGCGCTCGGAGCGGTCGGCCCGGCGATCGGCGCCCGGCCCGGAAGCCCGCCGCAGGGGAACTCCGTAGCGGCGGGCCAGACTCTCGATCGCGGTGGCGAAGGTGTCGCCGGTGAGTTCCATGTGGAAGCGGATGGCGTCGCCGCCGGCGCCGCAGCCGAAGCAGTAGTAGAGCTTGCGCTCGGGATCGAGCGACAGCGACGGCGTCTTCTCCTTGTGGAAGGGGCAGAGCGCCACGAAGCGCTGGCCGCGGCGCTCGACCTTCGTGTGCTCGCTGACGAGGTCGATGAGGTCGACCGCCTCGCGCACCGCGTCCACCGCCTCGTCGGTGAGCCTGGAGCGTCGCTGCACGACCGCTCATGCTACAGCGACAGGCGCCCCTCGGGAGCCGTCAGCGCAGGAGGACTTCGGTCGCGCCGTCGCCGCCGGCGGAGGGGAGAGCGGGATCGAAGCCGGCCACCGCCGGGTGGCTTCGCAGGTGCTCGCGAACCGCCCGGCGAAGCCGGCCGCTGCCGTGGCCATGGACCACGCGAACCCGTTCGCGGCCGGCCGCCAGAGCCCGATCGAGGTAGGCGTCGAGGGAGTCGAGGGCCGGCTCGACCAACTGGCCGATCAGGAGCAGCTCCGCTTCCACCGAAGGCGCGGGAGATCTCTGGACCCGGACCCGGCCGGGCGCCGGCCGTTCTCCGCCCGCTACCGCCAGAAGATCGGCGCCGGGCGCCCGGACCCGCTTGCCGCGGACCAGCACCGTCGCCTGGTCGCCGCGCAGTTCCACGAGCTCACCCAGCCAGCCCAGCGAACGGTGGCGGACACGCTCACCGGCAACCAGGGGACGCTGCTCCTCCGGCTGCGACGGTTCCTCCGGTTCCCGTTCCGGCGCGGGGTCGATCTCGCCAGGCGCCCGGGAAGCGCGATCGGCCGCCGCCGCCAGGTCCCGGTCGAGTTCTCCGTGCAGGGATGCGGCGGCCCGGGCGAAGGCCCGTTTGCCCGGCCCCCGGGAGGTCGACGACAACCCGGCCAGGGCCTCATCCAGCCGGCGGCGGTTCGCCCGCCGCAACGCGTCGACTTCCCGCCCGAGCGCCTTGCCGAGTCGTTCCCTGGCCGCCCGCAGGGACTCCTGCCGGGTCTCGAAACGGGCGCGGGCTGTCTCCGTCTCGGCGGTCCGCCGGGCGAGCTCCGCCTCCCGCTCGAGCAGCCGCTCGCGGAGGCGTTCGTTGCGTTCCAGCACCCGCCGCAGCTTCTGGTGCTCGGAACCCAGGAAGTGCTCGGCCCGCTCCAGCCAGGCCGGCGGCAGGCCGAGGCGACGCGCCAGCGCCAACGCCTGGCTTCCTCCGGGCGGGCCGACGACCAGCCGGTAGGTGGGCAGGCCGTTCTGCGGATCGAAACCCATCGCGGCGCAGGAGGCCGACTGCGACTCGAGGGCGGCCGCGGCAAGCTGGGTGAGGTGGGTCGTCAGGATGCCGAGCGAACCGCGCTCGACCAGCCCCTCGAGCAGGGCGATTCCGAGCGCGGCGCCCTCCTCCGGGTTCGTCCCGGCGCCGACCTCGTCGAGCAGGACCAGGGTGCGCGGCCCGGCGCGGCGCCACACCTCGCGCAGGCGGAGCAACCGGGCGCTGAACGTCGACTGCTCGTCGAGGACGCTCTGCTCGTCGCCCACCACCGCCACGACGTGGTCGAGGATCGGCAGGCGACTGTCCCGCCCGGCGGGAACCGGCAGACCGGCCTGGTTCATCAGGCACAAGAGCCCCACCGTCTTCAGGGCGACCGTCTTGCCGCCGGCGTTCGGACCGGTCAGCACCAGGGTTCTACACCCCGGCCAGGAACCGCCCGCGCCGCTGCCGATCCCTCCGCGGGAGTCCCCGCCGTGATCGTCCAGCTTCAGGTCCAGCGGCACGACGACGCCCCGGTTGCCGGCCGCGCCCAGCGCCAGTTCCCTGCGGTCGGCCAGCCGCGGATCGAGCAGCGGGTGGCGGGCGCCGCGGAGTTCGAGCAGCGGCGCTTCGCCGGCCGGACCGTCGGATGCGACCGTGGCGAGCACGGCGTCGACGTCGACTGCGAAGCGCGCCGCCGCCTGCATCGCATCGACGGCGGCCAGGAAGTCGATGCGCGCGACGATCGCCGGCGTGAGGACCTGCACCTGAGCCACCAGCTCGGCCAGGATGCGGCTGCGCTCGACGTCCTTGTCCGAAGCAAGCCGCTCCATCTCGTCGTTGCCTTCGACTACCTCCGAGGGTTCGAAGTAGAAGCTCCTGCCCGAGGCGGAGCGGCCCCTGACGAGTCCGGCGAGACGGCCGCGGCTACCCGAGGGAAGGAGGACCGACAGCCGGCCGCCCCGCATGGGCGTCGAATCGTCCGCCAGGGCGTTGCCGTGCTCCCGCACCCAGGCCTGAAGCGAGGCCTCGACCGAAGCCTGGGTGCGCCGGGCGTCCCGGACGAGCGTCCGCAGCCGCGGCGTCGCGTCGTCCCGCACCTCGCCGCGCCGGTTCAGCATGCGGCGCAGGCGGCTCGCCAACCCGGCGCAGCCTCCGCCATGCTGGCCCGGAGGGACGGCTTGCGCGGCGTCGGCCTCCATCCGTCGCAGCGTCTCGACCTCGGCGGCGCATTGCGGCGTGGCGCCGGGACTCTCCAGCCGTCCCACCACCTCCTCGCTGGCCTCGATCGCCGCGGCCAGGTCGAGCAACTCCGGACCGCCCAAGCCTCGACCGTCCCCTTCGAGATGAGAGCAGAGGTCGAGAAGCCCATCGAGCGACGGCACCAGGACACCGTCCCGTTCGACCTCCCGGGCGATCTCCGCGTAGCGAACCCGCCGCCGCTCGATCTCGTCGCGGTCGGTTTCCGGCGCGATGGCGCGGACCGCCCGGCCCCCTATGTCGGTCGAAGCGAAACCCGCGAGGACGGCGAGCAGCGACGGAAACTCGAGCGCCTCGGAGGTAGCGGCGCTACAACAACTCATCTGTCAGCCCGGTAACGGATCACCAAGCTCGGCGCAGCGCGTTCGCTGCGGGGACGCCCTAGGCGAGACCGGCGCGGCGCTCCTCAGCCAGCCGCCGCAACATCTTCTTGCGGGCCTGCATGACCTTGCGCTTCCGCTTGACGGACGGCTTCTCGAAGTGCTGGCGCTTCTTGAGCTCCGTCAGGATGCCTTCCTTCTCGCACTTCCGCTTGAAGCGGCGAAGCGCATTCTCGAAGCTCTCGTCTTCGCGTACCTGCACAACCGGCATGAAGTGATCTCGTTCCCTTTGTTGACCCGCGGGCTTCCGCCCGGATAGCCCGATCGCCGCCGACGCACGTCAGCCCACGGGCGAACGCGGATTCTGCACGAGCCGGCCCGCCCCGTCAAGGGCCGGGCACGCCTACTCCTCCTCCGCCTGACCCTCCACGGCGTTGGCGTCGGTGCGGTAGACCGTCCCGTCGCCCTCGCGGAAGAACACCCCGGCGGCCGCGCCGGCGCCATGCTCCTCGGGGTTCTTCGGGTAGAACCAGGCGAACACGTTCTCCTCATCGAACTCCCGGACGTTGCGATGGAACACCTTGCCGAGGAGCGCTTCGACCTCGGCCTCGGTCATCCCCCGCTCCACTTGGGCCAGCCGTTCGGCGGTGATGTAGCGCGCGTCCTGGTACTCGGCCAGCCGCGCCTGGAGATCGGCGTTGTCGGGGTCGACGCCGAGGGCCCGCTGCAGGATCTCGACCGCGCGGCGGTAGTCGCCGCCCTTGACCACGTACTCCTCGGCCAGGTACATGTCCTCGGCGCTCTTCATCGCGAAGGCGGCCCGCTGCTCTTCGGTCATCTCACCGCCGAGTTCCCATTCCGCTTCGTTGATGTAGTTGACCAGCTTGGTCGCAAAGGCCTCTCCGTCGTTTCCGATCTCGTTGTCGAGGGAATCGACCTGCGCGGCGAGGGCCTCGACGTCGTCGTCCTCGCCCGGCGTGAGGACCCGCGCGCGAAGCCCCGCCAGTTCGTCGCGCTTGACGTTCAGCGCCGCCTGCTCTTCCTGCAACTCGGCCCACGCATCGGCGCGCGCGGCGGACACCCGTTCCTCCTCCGAGGGACCGCACGCGACCAGAGCGGCGAACAGGACGATGACCGAAGCGCAAGCGGCGAACGCCGCCCGGCCCGGCCGCCCGATTGGAGTGGATCTCGACATTCTGGCGCCTCCTTGGACCGCTTGTTGCGTGCCGGCGACTATACCCCAAGGCGAGCCGCGACAGGGCGCACACGGAGGCTCGACGTGGGGCTATACTGCGGCACTGCGCTCGGGTGCCCTGAGGGTCCATAGCTCAGCGGTTAGAGCATCCGGCTCATAACCGGCAGGTCCCTGGTTCGAATCCAGGTGGACCCACACCGCGAACTGCGGAGCCTGCGATCGCTAACTCACTGGAACCTCTGACAATCGGCGCATGGAACGAGTCCTCGACACGATCGTAGATCTGCAGCAGGCGAGCCTGGAACTCGCCCACAGCCGCGCCCTTCTGGACGGGGTTCCCGAGTCGATGCAGGAGCTCCACGACCAGTACGTGCACCAGCGGAGCGAGATCGAACGGCTCGAGCAGGAGTGCCAGCAGGCCGAACTCGAGCGCCGCGCCGCGGAAGCAGAAGCGGCGGCGGGAAAGGAGAGCATCGAGCGCTACCAGGAGCAGATCGCCCGCGTCACGACGCAGCGCGAGTACGGCGCTCTTCTGAGTGAGATCGACACGGTGCGCGCCGGCATGCGGGAAGCGGACGAGCAGGCTCTCCTGGCCATCGAGCGCCAGGACGAGGCGTCGGCGCAGCTCGACGAGATCCGCGGCGCGTTCGAGACGCTCGACCAGCAGTACCAGGAGCAGCTCGCCGTGTGGGAAGAGCAGAAGCCCGAAATGCGCAAGCGGGTCGAAACGCTCGAGGGGCAGATCGAGGTGTTTCGTGAACGCCTCCCGCCGGCCGCCCTCCTCCAGTACGAGCGCCTGTTCGACCGCCACGGCGGCGCGCCGCTGGCCGCCATCGGAGTCGTCGAGAGTACCGGCGCTCCCATCCGGCACTGTTCGTTCTGCAACTACCGGATCAGGCCTCAGGTCGTCGTCCAGATTCAGACCCAGGGCGCGCTCGTACCCTGCGACTCCTGCCAGCGAATCCTGTACCTGGACGGCGGAGAGACCGGCTGAGCGAGGCGCCGGGGAAGACGGCGGCCGAACGCTACGCGGAGATAGTGGAGCGGCTGGCGGAGGCCTGCCGGCAGGCAGGCAGGGAGCCGGAAGAGGTCGCCCTGGTCGGCGCCTGCAAGCGGCAGCCGCTCGACCGCATCGCCGCGGCGCTGGACGCCGGCCTCCGCATCCTCGGCGAGAACCAGGTGCAGGAGGGCGAGGCGCACCGCGCGGCGCTGGTCGACGCCGGCTACAGCGACCGGGTCGCCTGGCACCTGATCGGACCGCTGCAGTCGAACAAGGCGGCCCGCGCCTGCGACGCCTTCGACGTGTTCGAAGCGGTCGACCGGCCGAAGATCGCGGAGCGGCTCGACCGTGTGCTCGGCAGCCGGGGACTCGGCGTCCGCGGCTGCCTGCTCGAAGTGAACATCGGCCGCGAACCCAGCAAGCACGGCTTCCTGCCCGAGGACACGGAAGCGATGCTGCGCATCGGCGAACTCGACCATCTGCGGGTGCGCGGCCTGATGGCGATTCCGCCGCCGCGCTCCGACGCGGGCGAGTCCCGCGCCGACTTTGCCGCTCTCAGGCGCCTGCGCGACCGGCTGGCCCGCGGCGGCCTGTTCGGCGACCGGGAGGGATGGCTGTCGATGGGCATGAGCGCCGACTTCGAGGCCGCGGTCCTCGAGGGCGCCAGCCACGTGCGGATCGGTTCCGCGTTGTTCGGAGAGCGGCCGCGGCGATAAGGTCGCCGCTTCGCGGCGGCTATGTCGACGCCGCCTCCGGCGGCAGCGGGTCAGAAGACCCGCGCACCCAGTTGGCGCGGCACACTGGGTGCGCCGGCGCCCTCGCCGGCTTCTGAAGACAACGCGCCGCGAAGCGGCGACCATCCCGCCGCGCTAGTGCTAGCGTCTACTGCTTGGAGTCTCTTTCCGATCTGCTTCGAGTCGTAGCGGAACGCTACGGCGAACGCGAGGCCCTGCTGTCCATCCGGCGCCATCGCCGGACGGACTCGCTTTCCGCGCGGGAGTTCCTCGACGCCGTCTGCCGGACCGCCTGGGCGCTCGAGTCGCGCGGCGTGGCGAAGGGCGACCGTGTGGCGCTGTTCGCGACCAACCGGCCGGAGTGGCACATCGTCGACTTCGCCTGCCACCTGCTGGGCGCCGTTTCCGTGCCGATCTATCCGACTCTCAACGCGCCCCAGGTCGCCTACATCCTGCTCGACAGCGGCGCCGGCTGGATCTTCTACGACGACAAGGCGAAACGGGACCTGCTGTCGGGCATCGTTCCCAGCGACGGCGGCGAGGACGACCAGAACGGCGATGAGCAGCGCGGTCTGCGCATGGTGGCGCTGGATGCCGAGGCCGCCGCCCCCGGCGGCACCCACCTCGAAGCCCTGATCGCCGGGGCGCCGCCGGCCACGGATGCCGACCTCGCCACGTTCAGCGGGCGGGTCGGCCGGGACGACACGGCGAGCATCATCTACACCTCCGGCACGACCGGCGACCCCAAGGGCGTCGTCCTGTCGCACCGGAACTTCGTCTCGAACATCCTGGCCTGCCAGGAGCTCTATCCGCTGGGGGAGGACGATCAGGCGCTCTCCTTCCTGCCGCTCTCCCACGTGTTCGAGCGCACGGTCGACTACCTCTTCTTCTACCGCGGGGTGTCGATCCACTACTCCCCCGCGATCGAGCGTGTCGCCGGCCTGATGCCGGACGTGCGGCCCACCGTCCTGTGTTCGGTGCCCAGGCTCTACGAGAGCGCCTACCTGCGTATTCAGAACCTCTTCGCGAGCCAGCCGCCGGCCCGCCGCCGGCTGATCGCCTGGGCGCTCAAGGTCGGCAAGCGGCGCGCTGAGCGCGGCGGCGCGGCGCTCCAGGGCCTGATCGCCGACCGCCTCGTGTTCCGCAAGATCAAGCAGCGCTTCGGGGGCCGCCTGCGGTTCGCCATTTCAGGCGGCGCCGCGATCGCCAATGAAGTCGCCGAGTTCTTCGACGCGATCGGCATCCGCCTCTACCAGGGTTACGGATTGACCGAAACCGCACCGGTTCTGGCAGTCGAGTACCCGGGCGCCTCCCGCCGGGGCTCCGTCGGCAAGGCCGCTCCCGGGGTCTCGCTTCGCATCGCGGACGACGGCGAGATCCTCGCCCGCACCGACGGCCTGATGCAGGGCTACTGGAAGAAGCCCCAGGCCACCGCCGAGGCGATCGACCCGGACGGCTGGTTCCACACCGGCGACATCGGCCGTCTCGACGACGACGGCTACCTCTACATCACGGACCGCAAGAAGGACCTCCTGGTGACGAGCGGCGGCAAGAACGTGGCGCCCCAGCCGATCGAGCAGATGCTGATCACGCACCCCGCGATCGCCCAGGTGGTCGTGGTCGGCGACGGCTACCCGTACCTCAATGCCCTGATCGTCCCGAACTACGCGGAGCCGCCGGCGCCGTTCACCGGCATGGACCCCTCGGAACTCCGCCAGGACCCGCGCCTCCAGGAGCTCGTCCAGGGCGTGCTCGACCGCGCCAACGAGCGGCTGCCGACCCACGAGCGCGTGCGCCGCTTCCGGCTGCTCGAGCGGGAACTGACGCTGGAGGAGGGCGAGATCACGCCCACGCTGAAGGTGCGCAGGAAGATCGTCAACGAGCGCTACCGCGACGTGATTGCCTCGATGTACCTCAAGAGCCAGCGCGTCAGTTGACGTCTGCGCGTCGGACGGGATCGCCGCGATTGCACAGGGAGCCAGCGCCTCAGTTGACGCGCCCGGACGGCTCCGTCGGGTCGGGCGCTTCCTCGATCACTCCGTGGACCTCCTCGTAGCGCCGGAGATTCGTGCCCAGGGCCCGTATGATCCGCTTGAGATGCCCGGGACTGGTCACGATCCGGGCGCTGACGATGCCCTGAGGCGGAACCACGTTGATGAAGTCGAGGATGAACTCCTCGCGGGTGTGGGTGATGCGCAACAGGTTGGAGTAGGCCCCCTTCAGCTCGGCGTCGCCGATCTTGACGTTGATCGACGAGGACGCATCCTGGTCGGCCGGTCCTTCCTTGGGTTGGTCGCTCATTCGATCCTCCGTTGGTCGCCGGCCTGTTGGCCGGGCGAAAGCCAGTCGATGTCGGTCCGCGCAGCCAGCGTCTCCACCTGCCACTCGTGGTCGGGAAGGTAGAGGCCGATGCTCCTCAGCGACGTGCTCTCCGTCACCGTGAACCGGAGCGCGCGGCGGCGGTAATCGTACGCCCTGCCGTCGCGGGCGTGAACCGCGACATCCACGGTGTACTCGCCCGGCGCCAGCCGCAACTCCGGACAGACGAGCCGGACCCGCACCGGCCCGGCGAGAGAGCGCGGTTCGTAGCCGGCCAGATCGGTGTTCGTGCCCCAGCAGTCGACGCCCCGCGGCGTCTTGACGCCGACGCCGAAGACGAAGTCGGACAGTTCCTCTCTTGGTTCGACGTCGAGCTCGAAGGCCACCGCTTCCCCGCAGTGGACGTGGTAGCGCTCCTGCCGCTCGTCGCCGGCCAGCAGGCGCGCCGCCAGGATCTCGGCCTGCCCCGAACCCCAGCGCGCGACCTCCTCGGCAGCGTCCGCGGGCGCGGTCGTGGCGTGCTCGCCTTCCTCCGACTGGCGGCGCCGGTCGTGGGCCTCGCCCTCGCGGGCCGCCACCGACTCCAGGTAGGCGTCGATGACTCGTCGCGTCGACCCCAGGCCCCGGACCCGCCCGCCGTCCAGCCACATCGCCCGGTCGCAGATCTCGTCGATCAGCGTCATCGTGTGGCTGACGACGAGCAGGGTGCCGCCCCCGGCCAGGTGCTCCTCGATCCGCGCCAGGCAGCGGTGAACGAACTCCTCGTCGCCGACGGCGAGGACCTCGTCGACCAGGAGCACTTCCGGGTCGGTGTGAATGGCGACCGAGAAGCCGAGCCGCACGTACATGCCGGAGGAGTAGTACTTGATCGGCTCCTCGATGAAGTCGCCGAGACCCGCGAACTCCACGATGTCGTCGTAGCGCTGCTCGATCCGCCGCCGGCTCAGCCCGAGCAGCGCCCCGTTGATGAAGATGTTCTCCCGGCCGGAGATCTCGGGATGAAAGCCCGCGCCGAGCTCGATCAGGGCCGCGACCCGTCCGTTCACCGAGAGTTCGCCGGAAGTCGGCGGCAGCAGACCGGCCACGAGCTTGATCAGCGTCGACTTTCCCGAACCGTTGCCGCCGATGATCCCCACCGCCTCCCCGGCCGCGACCTCGAAGCTGACGTCGGTCAGGGCCTCGACGACTTCACCCGAGGCCAGGCCCCCGGTCAGGCTGCCTTCGAGCAGCGCGCTCTTCAGCGTCCGCAGCCGGTAGCCGCCGGCGGCGCGCCGGTACCGCTTGCACAGGCCGCTCGCCGCAACCGCCGGCGGGCTCAACTCAGACCGCCTCGGCCAGGGTGTCGGAGAGGCGCGAGAAGAGGCCGGCGCCCGCCACCCACGACACGGCGGCGATCGCGGCCATGATCGCCCACACATGAAGTTCGGGCAGGCGGCCGAAGAACAGGAGGTCCTGCGTCGCGGTGGTGAACGAAGTCATCGGATTCAGTTGCACCACCTTCGCGAACCGTGGTGGCAGGTCGCTCAGGGTGTAGATGATCGGCGCGAGGAAGAAGGCGAGGACGAGCAGGTTGCCGAGAAGATCTCGCACGTCCTTGAAGTGAACGCAGAGAGCCGAGAGGGCGAAGGCGAGGCCGGCCACCATGACCAGTTCGATCGCCAGAACGGCAGGCAGCAGGACGGCCGTCCAGCCGGAGATCGGATAGCCGAGCAGCCGGCCGGCGACCAGGGCGACCCCAACGATCGGCAGCGCCAGGAGGAAATGCACCAGGTTCGCCGCCACCGCCACCGCCGGCAGCACCTCGACCGGAAACACGGCCTTCCGGATCAGGCCTCCGTTGGCCGTAAGCGACGTGCAGCCTTCCAGCAACGAGGTGGAGACCCAGATCCAGGGGAACAGACCGGTCACGAGAAACACGCCGTACGGCTCGACCGCCACCAGGTCCGAGCGCTTCAGGATCATGCCGAAGACGAACGAGTAGACGGCGAGCAGCAGGAGGGGATTGAGCAGGGACCACAGGAACCCCAGGACGCTTCCCCGGTAGCGGGCGCGCAGCTCCCGCATGACCAGAGTCCAGAGGAGGCTGCGGTAGCGGACCAGCGTTCGGGCCAAGTCGACCATTGCCGCGAGCATCTTACGCGGGTGCGCGGGCCGGACCGGCGGTCGCGCACTCGAGGTACACCGGCGCCCCGGCAAGCACGGCGGGAACCCGGTCGAGTTCCCGTCCATCGCGGTCGCGCACCGCGCGCACCTCTCTCCGCGGCCGGTAGGAGCGACCGCGGCCGTCCAGCGCCCAGACGACCCGGATCTCGCGCCCCTCCCGAAGCGCCCGGTAGCCGCGCAGCCCTGAAGGCATCCGCAGGCGCAGGACCTCCGCGCCGGCCAGTTCGCGCTGGAGTTGACGCAGGGCGAGCCAGGCCGGGCGCCGCCGGAGGCCGTCGCCCCGCGGGTCGAGTAATCCGTAACCCGCGGCCGCCAACTGCCACCAGTAGACGCGCTCCGCCAGACCGCTGCCCAGCGCCTCCAGGGCGTAGCGGACCAGGTAGCTGGCCTGGGCGTCCTCGTCGACGGCGACATCGCGGCCGGCGGGGGCATGCGGACCCTCGGCGAGCGGCCAGTTGAACTCGGTGACCCAGCTCCTCTCCGACGCGCAGTCCGGCGCCCTGCGAGCCAGGGAGCGCAGAACCGCCAGCTTGCCGGCGAGGTCGAAGCCGAGCTGGCGGTTCTCTGGCGCGCCCCGCCGGTCGACGTAGAGCTGGCTCGCCAGAACATCGAACCGGCGCTCCGGCTGTCCCGAGTGGATCAGAGCCGCTGTCGCGTGAGGCTCGAAGTCGATCACCGCGGGTGCGAGAACGCAGGCGTCGCGGCACTGGGCCCGTACGGCCTCGGCGCCGGCCGCCAGCAGGTTCCAGTAGTCCCCGGGCCGCCAGACGCCCCACTTGCTGCGATTGGGCGCCTGGCCGATCAGGAACCGGCGCCCGCAGGGAGCGAGCGCGGCCGCGGCTTCCTCGACCCGCCGCCGCCAGAGCCCGGCGTCCCGAACCAGCGACCGGTCCTGGCTGAACTGGAACACCAGGTCGACCGGCCGCTCGCCACGGCGGAGAGTCCGCGCCAGTTCCAGCAGATCGCGGTCGACGCCCTGCCAGAGGTGGAAGCGCAGGAGCACGGTCTCGACTCCGAGCTCCTCGATCGCCTCGGCCAGGGAAGGGACCGGGGCCGAGCCGGGCCCGATCGCGACGCCCAGGCCGCCGAAGGGAACCGGCGCCGGCGCGCGGTCGAGGGCACGCCTGACGCGACGCGCCTCCGCGACCGACAGGAGCAGCGGTCCGGCGGATCGAAGCAGCGGCCTAGCGTGGTGGCCGGCGTCGCGCAGGCGCACGCCCAGGCGCTGGCCGCGGCTGGCCTGCTGATGCGGCTGATCGGTCAGTGGATCCCAGACCGTGCGCTCGGTGGCCGTGGCCCCGCGTTCCGCATCGGGAACGTGGGGGTGGGCGCGGCGCCGCGGCAGGAGGAGATCGGACAGACGCCGCAGGCCCCGGCGCGCGCCCTGCTTCGATCCCAGCTTGAGACGGAACGCGCGGTGGCAGGTCTCGAACCAGATTCGCTGAAGCCGCGGCAAACCGCCCGGCCGGTAGCCGGCCAGGTACTCGGCGCGATCCTCCGGCCGCAGCACCGGCATCCGGCTCAGGTCCCTCAGTCGCTGACTGGTCGACAGCCGTCGGCGAAAACGGGCGCGGTTCAGGTCGACCAGGAAGAGTTCCGCGTCGGTCGTCGCTTCCGACAGGAGGACGTTGCCGGAGGTCAGATCCCTGAACCAGACGCCGTGACGGTGCAGTTCCGCGGCCAGCGCCCCGACCCGCCGCAACAGGGTCGGACCGTGGATTCCGGGAAACCGCTCGGGGCCGTCGCCGCCGTTCAGGGCCCGCAGGACGTAGCGCAACTCCAGCGCGTCCGGCACCAGGCGGCAGACGTACCAGGCGGGACCGTCGATGGTGTTCGATTCCGCGTAGAGGAGCGGTTCCGGCGTCGGGATCCCGAGACGCCGGAAGCGGACCGCGGCCCGGAAGCTCAGACGAGCCCGGCTGCCCCGGCGGCGGCGGCGGAGCCGCGCGTGCAGATCATCGTGGCGGAATTGCTTGACGACCACGGCCGTCTCGGCCGCCTCCGCGGGCCCTCGCCAGCCGGCTTCGTAGAGGTAGCTGCGTCCCCAATGCAGGCTGCGCCGGCCGCTCCCCGGGTCCAGCAGCCGGCGCAGGGCCTCCTCGAAGCCGGCGCCCAGGTCACCGTCCACGGCGGTCGGCGTGACCGCGCCGGTGAGGTCGTCGAACTCGAACCGGCGTTCCGGTCCTTCGGCCCTGGCCGTCAAGGCCCTTCGATCTCGGTTACGACGAAGCGCTCCCGGTCGAGGTCCGGATCCGCCCGCAGCAGGATGGGGACGTCGAACGCTCCCTGCATCCCGTCCAGCACGTCCGATTCGGAACCGTTCAGGCCGTCCAGCACCTCCGGGTGGACCCTCACCGCCAACTGGCGGCAACCGCGGCCGGCGCGCGCCAGACAGGTTCGCCGCAACTCCAGGCAGATCGTCGCGACGGACTTGATCCGGCCCCGGCCCCGGCAGGTCGGGCAGGGCCCCATGAGCGCCCGCTCCAGGTTCTCGCGCCGCCTCTGCCGGGTGAGTTGAACCAGGCCGAACTCCGAGATCTCGAGCACCCGCTTCCGGGCGCGGTCCTTCCGCAGCTCCAGCTCGAGCCGCGCGAACACCGCGCGACGATCTTCTTCGTGCTCCATGTCGATCAGGTCGATGACGAGGATGCCGGACAGGTCCCGCAGCCGTATCTGGCGCACGGCTTCCGCCACCGCCTCGAGATTGGTCCGGAGGACGGTGTCGCGGAAACCGCCGGAGCCGACATCGCGGCCGGAGTTCACGTCGATGGCCACCAGCGCCTCGGTCTGGTTGATGACCAGGTAGCCGCCGGAGGGCAGCGGCGCCCGCGGCTCCAGCGCGGCGTCGACGGCGGCGTCGATCCGGTAGCGATCGAACAGGCCGCGACGGCTCTTCTCCAGCCTCGTCACGAGTTCCGGCTGGACCCGCCCGAGGTACTCGCGGATGACCCTGTGCGCATCGGCGCCGTCGACCAGCAGGGCGCCGAAGTCCTCGCCGAAGTGGTCGCGAATCACCCGTACCGCGAGTTCTTCCTCCTGGTGGAGCAATGCCGGGGCCGCGGTCGCGGCCGCCCGCCCCTCGATCTCCCGCCAGACCTCCGCCAGAAGCTCGTACTCCCTCCCCAGGTCCTCCGCCGGCGCCCCCTCCGCCGCCGTGCGCACGATGCACCCCGTCGCTTCGAGCGCGTCGCCCCACCCTTCCATGACCGCCGTCTTCAGACGCGCCCGTTCGTCCGGATCCTCGATCCGCCTGGAGATTCCCAACCGACCGGCCAGCGGCGTCAGCACCAGGTACCGGCCGGGAAGCGTGATCTCGGTCGTGACCCGCGGTCCCTTGTCCGCCAGTCTTTCCCTGGCGATCTGAACGACGATTTCCTGGCCCCGCCGCGGGATGCCGGGGCTCATCCGCCGGCCGTCTCCGCCTGGCGCTCCCGACTCGTCGCCCGCCATCTCCTCGAGGTACAGGTAGCCGTCCCGTTCCAGTCCCAGATCGACGAAGGCAGCCCTCATGCCGGGAAGAACCCGCCGTACCCTCCCCTTGTAGATGTTGCCCACGAAGCCGCGGCCACGATGGCGCTCGACGAAGAACTCCACCAGCCGGCCGGCCTCGAGGACGGCAAGGCGGGTCTGGTGCGGGTCGCCTTCGACCAGAAGCTCCCTGTGCATGTCGGTGCCGGCGGCCGCCCCTGACGGCCCGCTCAGATGTTGACGAAGCGCTGAACGTCGACGCGGATCATCAACCCGGTGGCCGCACAACAGAAGAGCATGAAGGAGCCGCCGTAGCTGAGGAAGGGCAGCGGGATGCCGGTGATCGGAAGCAGACCGACCACCATCGCCGTATTGTAGAGAACGTGGCCCGCAATGAAGGCGAGCAGGCCGACGACGAGCAGCATGCCGGCCGGGTCTCGCGCGGCCAGGGCCGCGCGCACGCCGTTTCCCAGGTAGAGGAGGAGCAGCCCCAGGACGACGGTGACGCCCATGAACCCGTACTCCTCACCCAGCACGGCGAACACGAAATCGGTGTGAGGCGTCGGCAGAAACTGCAGATTCGACTGCGTGCCCTCGCCGTATCCCTTGCCCAGCATCTGGCCTGAGCCGATGGCGATGCGGCTCTGGCGCACCTGGTAGCCCGACCCGAGCGGGTCCGCGCCGGGCCTGAAGAAGCTGGACACCCGGTCCTTCTGGTAGTCCTGCAGGGCGAAGACCCAGATGGCGCCCGCGACCATCGCGGCCACCCCCAGCGCGATCAGGGCGGACCGGAGCCTGAGGCCGGCGACGATAGCCATCGCTGCGAGCATCGGCACGAACATCAGGGCGCCGCCCATGTCCGGCTGCAGGGCGATCAGCAGCACCGGCGCCACGACGAAAGCCGAGGCCGCCCAAAGCCAGTCGCGAGGCGCCACCGGCGCCTGGGCTTCCGCCATGTGCCGGGCCAGCAGGAGAACCGTCGCGATCTTGCAGAAGTCCGACGGCTGACCGCCGAAACCGCCGATACCGATCCAGCTCCGTGCCCCGCCCGCTTCGTGGCCGAAGAAGGTCACCGCGGCGAGTACCGCCACCGCCGCCAGGTAGATCCAGAAGGCGTAGCGGAGCAGGAACGTGTAGTCGACCGCGGCGGCCGCCGTCATGACCAGCAGACCCAGAACGATCCACGCCGACTGGCGCACTTCGTAGTCCGTGTTCATGTCCGCGGAGGCACTGGAAATGACGACCAGGCCGATCACCGACAACGCCAGCGCCGACCCGGCGAGCAGCCAGGTGACGGACCGGACCCGGCGCAGCAGATGCCAGCGATCAGGTTCCCGCGGCAGCACCGAAGTGATCCTCGAGCAACTCTCTCGCCAGCGGCGCCGCCGCTTCCGAGCCCCTGCCCCCGTTCTCGACGAAGACGACGACCACCAGCTCCGGCGCGTCCACCGGAGCGTAGGAGGTGAACCAGGCGTGGTCGGCCTGATCGGGCGGGAGATCCTCCGAGCGGATCCAGGTCTCCTGCGCGACGACCTGGGCGGTTCCCGTCTTGCCCGCGACGGCCACCACCGGCGTTCTGGCACCGCGTCCGGTTCCGTTCGCGACGACGTTGGCGAGCGCTTCGGCGACGAAGGCGATCACTTCGGCATCCAGGCCGAGCGGCTCGGGAGGCTCCCCGCCGCCCGCGACCAGGTACGGGCGCACCCGGAACCCCCCGTTCGCCACCGCGGCGGTCATCACCGCCACCTGCAGCGGCGAAGTCAGCAGCGGCCCCTGGCCTATCGCGACCGAGACCGTCTCGCCCGGATACCACGGATAGCCTCGCCGATCCCTGCTCCACTCGGAGTCGGGCACGAGACCCTCGCTCTCGCCGGGGAGTTCGACTCCCGTTCGGCCACCCAGCCCGAGCCGGCGGGCGTAGGCGGCGATCACCTCGATTCCGATCTTGACGCCCTGCCGGTAGAAATAGACGTCGCAGGAGTGCTGCAGGGCCCCGCGCAGATCGACGAAGCCGTGCCCACGCCGCTGCCAGCAACGCCAGCGGCGGTCGTAGAGCCGGGTCGCGCCGTTGCAGTAGACCCGTTCCTCGGGGTCAAGCAGTCCCTCCGCGAGACCCGCCACCGCCATCACGATCTTGAACACCGAGCCCGGCGGGTAGGTGTTCTGGATCGCGCGGTTCTGCAGGGGCTTTCCCGGTGCGTCGACGATCCGGTCCCAGTCCTCCTGGCTCAGCCGGCCGGCGAAGCGGTTCGGGTCGAACGACGGCGAGGAGACCATCGCCCGCACCGCGCCGTCGCGGGGGTCGAGCGCGACAATCGCGCCGGCCTTGTCCGCCAGCAGGCTCTCGGCCAATTGCTGCAGCCGCAGGTCGATCGTCAGGGTCACGGACTCGCCGGGCTCGGCGTCCGCCCGTTGCACGTCCTCGCCCATCAGGCGGCCCCGGCTGTCGACGACCACGATCCGTTCCCCGTGGTTTCCGCGCAGCCGGCGATCCCGCAGCAGTTCCACGCCGCTGCGGCCTACCAGATCCCCGGCCGCCAGAGAGTCGTCGCGGTCGTGTTCGGCTGGAGTGGGTTCACCCAGATAGCCCACCACATGAGCTGTCTGAAAACTGTGCCGGTACAGCCGGCGCCTCGACGTGGAGATCTCGAACTCCGGATGCTCGGGCTCCGAGACCTCGAACCGGGCGACCTGGGTCAGCTCCAGGTCCTCGGCCAGCAGCACGGGCACCTCCCGGGCCACGCCCCGATGACGCTCCAGCGCGGCCCTGAGCTCCCGCTCCTCCCGGCCGAGGATCCCGGCCGCGAAGGCCAGACTGGCGCCAAGGTCCGCGCTCTCGCCGCGGTCGATCATCAAGCGGAAAGTGGGCGTGTTCTCGACCAGGATCCGCCCCGAGCGGTCGTAGATCAGGCCCCTCGGCGCGTCCAGTCGCAGCACCCGCAGCCGGTTGTTCTCGGCCAGACGTTCGTAGTGCTCCGCCCGAATGATCTGGTGATACCAGTAGGCGCCGATCACGACCGCCAGGGCCACGCCCAGCACGCCGCACAGCCATCTGAGCCGGACGGCCATGTTCAGCAGGACCCAATCCACGCTGTACTCGCCGGTGGGGTTCCGCAGACTCATCATGTGCCCTTCGCGGTCATCGCGGACGCTCCCTCCGCCGCTTCAGGGTACGCCGTTCATCGACCCAGGCCTGGGCGCGGTTGAACAGCCACAGGCCCGGCAGGCCGACGGCGGTCGTCGCGGCCACGCGCAGCGGAACGACCGCGCCGCCCAACCCGCCGACTTCCAGAAACCTGAGCAGGCCGAGAACGATCGCCTGATGCACCAGCGTACCCACCGCGACCAGGAGCAGCACCACCGTCTGCTGGCCGGTGTCCACGCGCTGCGACAGGCGGGCGACTCCGTAGCCCACGACGCAGCAGGCGAGGCCGTGAAGGCCGAACGGCGAGGTGCTCAGCGTGTCCTGAACCAGGCCCGCGACCAGGCCGCCCGCGACGCCCTGGAGCGAGTTGCCGGCCAGGCTGCCGAGCACGACCAGGAGCACGAAGAGGTCGATCGTCCGCCCGGCCGCCGGCAGCACTTCGGCCAGCAGCAACTCGACCAGCGACACCAGGGCCAGACTGGCGGCGAACCTAGCGGCCCACGGCATCCGCGCCGTCCATGACCGCCTCGGGCACCGGGTCGCGGCGCCACACGAAAGCGTGGCTGAGCGAACCGAGATCCACGCGCGGGGCGACCTTGATCTCGTGGAAGTGATCGTCGCCGGACTCGACGGAGGTGACCGTGCCGATCGGGATTCCTCGCGGGAAGACGCCGTCGATGCCGGCCGTGACCACGCGGTCTCCCGGCTGGACATCGACCTGCACCGGCACGTACGCGAGCGAGAGTACGCCTGCCGCCTCGGTGCCCCGGACGATGCCCTGACGGCGCGTTCGCTCGATCATCGCGCCCACCGAAGAGTCTCGATCCGTAACGAGCAGCACGCGCGCATAGTCGCCCCCGGCCGAAACGACGCGGCCCAGCAAGCCGTCGACCGTGGTCACGGGCCGCCGCGCCCACTCGGCTCTCGCGTTGCCGCGAGGCAACCGCAGAATGGCCGTGCGCCGCCACGAGTGGTAGTCGACGTAGACGACGTCCGCCAGCAGGAGCTCCGCGTCCGGCGGCCGCGCGTATCCGAACGGCGCCGAAAGCAGGTCGACCTCGAGTTCCGCGCCAAGAGCCGTGGCATGGGCCGCCTCGAGCTGCCGCAGCCGGCTTCGAAGTTCCTCGTTCTCGCGTTCCAGCCGAGCCCTCGTCCGCCACCCGTCCCGCACGCCGCCCGCGACATCGGCGGCCGCGGCGACCAGTCGCTTCGCCGGAGCCTCCACCCACAGCGCCACGTCGGCCGAGCGCTCCGGCGACTGAGCGGTCAACGACGCGAGCAGAAAGGTCACCGTGACGGCGAACAGGATGGCGACCCGGCGCTCGCTCATCTCGGTGAACGCTCCCTAGCGAACCGAGACCCTGCGCAGCAGATCGATGTCCCGCAGCACCCGGCCGGCGCCAAGCACGACGGAGGCGAGAGGGTCCTCCGCGGCGAAGACCGGCAGTCCTGTCTCCTCGCGCAGCCGCTGGTCCAGCGCGTGAAGCAGCGCGCCGCCGCCCGACAGCACGATGCCCTTGTCCATCACGTCGGCCGAGAGTTCCGGCGGCATCCGTTCGAGGGCCTGCAGGACGGACTTCACGATCTGCGCAACCGGTTCATCCAGCGCTTCCCGGATCTCGCCGTCGGAGATCCGGAGGCTGCGGGGCACGCCGCGCACGAGATCACGCCCCTTGATGTCCATGTGCAGCGCCTGCTCGAGCGGAAAGGCGGAGCCGATCTCGACCTTGATCCTCTCGGCCGTCCGCTCGCCGACCAGCATGTTGTGCTTGCTCTTCAGATGCTGGGCAATCGCCTCGTCCATCGAGTTGCCCGCCACTCGCAGCGAGCGGCTGTAGACCGTCCCGGAGAGCGAAATGACGGCGACGTCGCTGGTGCCGCCGCCGATGTCGACGATCATGTTGCCCGTCGGCTCGGTGATCGGCAGGCCGGCGCCGATGGCCGCCATCATCGCCTGCTCGACCAGAAAGACCTCCGAGGCCCCGGCGCTCATCGCCGACTCCCTCACCGCCCGTTTCTCCACCGGCGTGATCTCCGAGGGCACGCCGATCACGATCCGCGGGCGAGCCAGCCGGCGGCCGTGGTGGGCCTTGCGGATGAAGTGCTTGAGCATGTGCTCGGTCATCTCGAAGTCGGCGATCACGCCGTCCTTCATCGGCCGTACGAGGAACAGGATGCCCGGCGTGCGTCCGAGCATCTGCTTGGCCTCGGTGCCGACCGCCTCGATGCGGTTGCTCTGGCTGTTGACAACGACCACCGACGGCTCGCGGACGACGATGCCGTTCGCCTGGGTGAAGACGAGCGTGTTGGCCGTACCCAGGTCGATGGCCAGGTCGCTGGAGAACCACTGCAGAAAACGCATTCGGGATGAACCTCGCGCCGCGATCATAACCGCCGGACGACCGCCCGATCCTGTTACGATGGCAGTACTTCTGAACCCGGAGGGCCTTCCGCGTTCTACCGGGCGCCCGGGTCCGAATCATGCTGAACGTCATTCGCAAGAACATCAAGAGCTTCTATCCGCTCGCCATCGGCCTGGCCCTCGTCTTCGTGCTGCTTGTCTTCACCGACTTTCAGACGCTCGACGGCACGCAGATCAATCCGGACGCGGCCACCGTGGGCCGCGACAGAATCACCTTCGCCGAGTTCGAGCGCAGCTACCGGAACGCGGAGAGCCGCTACCGGGAAATCTACGGCGACGCCTTCAACGCGGATCTCGCCGACCAGCTCCAGTTGCCGGTTCAGGCGCTGGAAGCCCTGATCAACGACCGCCTTCTCATCATGGAAGCGGAACGGATGGGCCTGACCGTCAGCGACGAGGAGCTGCAGGAGGAGATCCTCGCCGTGCCTGGCCTGACCGACGGGGCCGGCAACTTCATCGGCGCGCGGCAGTACCAGGATCTCCTGCGCGCGAACCGACTCTCGGTGGACGACTTCGAGGCCGACCTGCGCACGTCCCTGCTCGTGCGCAAGCTGCAGGCGGCGCTGGCCGAGGTCGCCCACGTCTCCGACGCGGAGGTCGAGCTGCGCGCCCGCGAAGCGGCCGAGCGCGCCGCGATCCGCTACTTCCAGGTGCCGGCCAGCCGCTTCGCCGCCGAGGCCGAGCCTTCGAGCGAAGAGGCCGCGGCCTACTACGAAGCGCATCGCGAGGAGTTCAGGCTGCCCGAGCGCCGGCGGGTGGGCTACCTCCTGGTCAGCACGAACACGGTCCGCGCCGAACTCGAGGTGACCGACGACGAGGTCCGGACGTACTACGAAGACAACCCGGCCCAGTTCGAGATCCCGGAGCAGGTTCGGGCCAGCCACATCCTCCTGCTCGAGAACAGCGAACGGGACGCGGAGCAGGCGCGCAGCCTGCTGAACCGGCTGCGCGGCCGCATCGAAGCCGGAGAGGACTTCGTGGCGCTGGCCCGGGAGTACTCGGACGACGAGGCCACGAAGGAAGCAGGCGGCGACCTCGGCTACTTCGGCCGCGGTGCGATGACCCAGGCCTTCGAGGACGCCGCGTTCGGCGCCGCCGGCGGCGACCTGGTGGGACCGGTCGAGAACCAGCTCGGTCCGCGCACCGGCCATCACCTGATCCAGGTCCACGAGCGCCGCGAAGGCGGGCGCCAGACCCTCGAGGAAGTCAGCAACCTGATCCGGGTCCAGCTCCTGGCCACCCGGGCCGAAGACGAGGCGAAGAGCCGGATCGATTCCCTGCACGAGCGCCTGGCGGACGAGACCTTCGCCGGCGAGGACGAAGCCCGGGAACTGGCCGCCGCCGAAGCGCTCGTCTACGCCAGCACGGAGCCGTTCGGCGAAGACGATGCCGTGGCCGGCATCGGCCGCAACTTCAACTTCAGCTCCGCGGCGTTCGGTCTCGAGGCCGGCGCCTGGTCCGAGCCGGTCCGCATCGCGGCGGGCTGGGCTCTCCTCTCCGTGCTCGAGGTGCTGCCGCCCAGGGACTCGGAGTTCGTGGAAGTCGAGGTCGACGTTCGCGAGGTCGTCCGCCGGCAGAAGGAGACCGAGCTCCTGGCGGCGGCGCTCACCGAGACGCGGGGCCGCGTCGAGGACGGGCTGAGCATGGACGACGCGGCCGGGGAGTTCGATGCCGTGATCGAGGAGAGCGGCAGCTTCGGCCTGCGCCAGCCGATCGGCACCCTCGGCGCAATGCCCGAGCTGGCCAGCGCCGTGTTCGCACTCTCCGCGGGCCAGTTCGGCGGCCCGGTGGACACTCCGTTCGGCGCCGTTCTGTTCGAGGTGACCGAACGCGAATCCTTCGATCCCGTGCTGTTCGACCCCGAAGCGACACGGAACGAGCTCCTGTCCGAGCGGAACCTGACCATGCTCCAGTCCCTGCTGCAGCGGCTCCGCGAGGAGGTCGGCGTCCACTACACCCAGGACTTCATCGAGAACTTCGGCCTGGGCGAGGCCGAGGCCGCCGGCGCCTGACCGCGGCGCGGCGCTCCCTGGCGGCTTGATCGGCTATCTGCGCGGGCGCCGCCTGGCCCTGGACCCGGAGCGCCTGGTCCTCGACACGAACGGCGTGGGGTTCGACCTGCGGATTCCCCTGTCGACCCACGCCGAGCTGGACAAGCTCGACCCGGACGCCGAGGTCGGCCTGTTCGTCCACACCCATGTCCGGGCCGACGCCATCGAGCTGTTCGGTTTCTGGACGGAGGCGGAACGAACCCTCTTCGAACACCTGATCGGCATAAGCGGCATCGGCCCCCGGCTCGCCCAGGTGGTGCTGTCCGGAGGTTCCACCGGCGATCTGCTGAACACGATCGGTGGCGGCAACGTCGCGGCTCTCGTCCGAATCCCGGGCATCGGCAGGAAGACCGCGGAACGCATGGTCCTGGAACTCAGGGAGAAGGCCAAGACGCTGCTCGCCGAAGCCGGCGCCGAGCCGCCAGCGGCCGAGCCCCAAACCGGCCGCGAGGACGAGCAGGACCAGGCCGTCAGCGCGCTGGTCAACCTCGGCTACCGCGCGGCCGAGGCGCAGCGGGCCGTCTCCGCGACGCTGGCCGAAGCACCCGAGGCGGAGTTTCAGGACCTTCTGCGCCTGAGCCTGCGCCGGCTGTCACGGCTGTAGGGGCAGCGGGGTAGCATCGCCGCCATGGCAGGTTCGGGAGTCGACGAGGTCGAGCGAAACGTCCTCTCGGCCGCTCAGGACGCGGACGACCGGCGCGTCGAGCCGTCGCTGCGGCCCCAGCGCCTGGCCGACTACCTGGGCCAGGAGAAGATCGTCAAGCTGCTCGACGTCTACATGCGGGCGGCCCGCCAACGCGGAGAAGCGCTCGACCACGTCCTTCTCTTCGGCCCGCCGGGCCTGGGAAAGACCACTCTTGCCCACATCATCGCCCGCGAGATGGGCTCCGCCCTGCGCGCCACGTCGGGCCCGGTGCTTGAGCGAGCCGGCGACCTGGCGGCGATCCTGACCAACCTGGAACCGGGCGATGTTCTGTTCATCGACGAGATCCACCGACTCGGGCCGACGGTGGAGGAGATCCTCTATCCGGCGCTCGAGGACTTCCAGCTCGACCTGGTCATCGGTCAGGGGCCGATGGCCAAATCGATGCGGATCGATCTACCCCGGTTCACCCTGGTCGGGGCCACCACCCGCGCCGGCATGATCACGGCGCCGCTGCAGGCCCGCTTCGGCATCGTCCACCGGCTCGACCTCTACGACTCGGACGTGCTGACCAGGATTCTCCAGCGTTCCGCCGACGTGCTCGAGGCGCCGATCGACGAGGGCGGCGCCAACGAGATCGCCCGGCGCAGCCGCGGCACCCCCCGGATCGCCAACAGGCTGTTGCGCCGGGTACGAGACTACGCACAGATCGAGGCCGACGGCCGGGTCGACCGAACGACCGCAACCGAGGCCCTGGAGCAGCTCGAAGTCGACGATCACGGCCTGGACGAGATCGACCGCAAGATCATGAGGATCCTGATCGAGCAGTACGGGGGCGGGCCTGCTGGCCTCAAGGCGCTGGCCGCATCCGTCGGTGAGGATCAGGGAACGATCGAGGACAACTACGAGCCGTACCTGGTCCAGCAGGGCTTCCTGCAGCGCACCTCCCGCGGCAGGGAGGCAACGAACAAGGCGTACGGACACCTCGGCCTGGGCTGCTCCGATGACCCGAGCAAGAACAAGCGGCCGAGCAAGAACAAGCGGCTCTTCTGAAAGCAGGCGCCGGAACGGGCGGGCAACCGCACGCCACGCCATTCCAGTTCCGCCCGGTTGCTGTAGTTCAGCACCCGGCAGTGCTTTGAGCGCCTGACCTCCGCGAGCTCACGCGCCTACGTGTAGCCGAATGCCTCGCGCGCAGCGTGGAAGAGGTTCTGCCCGTCCACGAAGACGACCGCGCGCTTGACTTGAGGCTCGCTGTTCACCGCCCGTCTGGAAAAAATAACCCCGCCCGAGGCCTTGCGGCGTGTCGAGCGGGGAGCAAGTGAAGGCACGCTACCAAACCGGGCCCAGTCCTTCGAGCATCGGCTGGCGTGCCAAGCGGGGCTTCGCCCGCCGCATGGCGCCAGCCGGCGCGCGCGTATACGCTATGTCGCCTTTCGCGCCCTCCGACGACGACGTGACTTCCCGCCCATCCGATCATGAAGGTACTCAAGTTCGGCGGCTCTTCCGTGGCCGATGCAAGCCGCCTGCGGGC
>JAJDZH010000481.1 GCA_022824725.1 Thermoanaerobaculia bacterium
CGCCGAAGGCGGCCAGATACACGCGCCGGCCGCCAGGCCGGCTCCGCTTCGGCGGCCAGTTCCAGGCAGGTCTTGCAGCCATGCACGCCGATAGAATCTGAGCGTGCGCTTCCCCGACACCGTCGAACAACTGCTCTGGGAATACGACCTCGAAGCGCTCCGAGCGGAGCCCGAGCTGTCGGAGGTCGTGATCGAGCGCGTCATGGCCCGAGGAGGCTGGGAGCCGATGCGATGGCTCCTCTCGGTGTGCAGCCCGGAACGACGACGGCGCTTCCTGGAAGAACGCGGCCGAAAGGTACTCCCGCCGCGCGAGCTGAATTTTTGGGCTTTCGCCAGCTCGGTGCCGGAGGAGCGAACCTCCGAGTGGGTGCGCGAAGCGCGTAAGCGTGAAGCCGCGTGGCGCGGATGAACCGGCTCTTCGGCTTCTTGTCGATATCGACTGGGACGAGCTCAAGGCCGGCTTCCGCCGTCGCGTGAGAAGTTTGCTCGGGCCCTGAAGAGGGAGGGCAGGCGAACCGGTGCGACCGTGAGCCGGCCTACCACTCGGAGAGATCGCCGTAGAGTGCGTTCGCTATCGTCATCGCTTCTTCGGCCATCTCGGCGATCTCGCGGTCCTCGGACTCGGAGAGCTCGTCCAGGTACTCGATCGTCGCTTTCCCGCGGACGCCGACGCTGGCATGGATTGCGGCGAGCAGCAGGTCCCTGTCGGTGTCCGGAGACCGGAGCAGACGGGCCACATGCGGCCAGGCGGCGCGAAGCTCGCGCAATCCCGCCGCTTGTACGGCTTCGAAACGGATGTCTTCATCCGAGTCGTCCAGTGCCTTGAGGATCTTGTCCGCGAAACCCGGGACTCTGCCCATGCAGAAAACGGCGGTCAGCCGCCACTCGCTGTCGTCGCGGTCGTAGGCCTCCCGGATCGCTTTCTCGTGCCAGGCCTCGGGAGCGCGGGCCGACGCCTCGAGGATGCGCCGGCGGACCGACTTGGGCGTGTCCTCGTTCAGGTAGAGCGAGTGCAGTTCCGACCGGATCCTCTGGAACTCGTGTGCGGGAATCGCCGGCCGATCCAGTTCGTCCAGTCCGCCGTCGAGCGGTTCGTGGAAGTCCATGTCTTCGAGCACCGGTCCAAGCGCGATCGCGGCCGTACCGCGAAGCTCGTCCGAGGCGCCTTGGTCCGCGACGAGAGCCGACAGTGCCTTCGTGAGTTCCTCGTTGACGACGACGATCTCGCCAGCCAGCTCGGCGGCGATCAGGCGTTCGGCCTCGTCGGTCTCGTCGTCGCGGAGCCTGCTCAACAGGACTTCGCGCGTGTCGGGCGGCCACGCCCACGGTGGCGTGGCTTCCAGAATGGCCAAGTCGATGCCGCCCATTGGTTTCTCTTTTGTCGTTCCCGGTCGCCTGACGGACGGTTCAGGAACGAAGAGTATCCCTCTCGGGCAATCAGCGGCGGAAGCCATGCTCGAGGCCCGCCGCGCAGACGGGGGCGACGTGTGAGATGGACGAAATGCTCGCCCGGCGACTCGCCGCGGAACAAGCTGGCTACCGCGCCATACGCCGCGGAAAGCGGCGCCTCATGCAGACCGGTTGCATGACGGTACACGCTTGAGATCTGCCTTGACGGTTCCACGACGGAGTCCGATAATGGGCGTGCCTGCGAATGGCCCCGGGCGGGCGATGAGACGATCGAGGAGACCACATGATGAGCCATGGTGAGGCGGCGCGGTTGACTGCGTCCGGCACACGCGCGCGGCCGACGAAGCATTCGCGGACCGTCAAGAGGGCCGAACGCGAGCCGGAGTTCCCGGCCCGGAGCGAGGACGATCCGGCGGAGGAAATCGCGCAGGCGGTGGTCGCCGTGGTTGAGGAGGAGAAACTGAGCGCCGAGGGGCTTCGACTCCTTGAGGAGGCGCGCGAGGAGCTTCGAGTCGGGGAGCGGTTCTTCACGTCCGAGGAGATCAAGCGGGAGTTTGGTCTCTGAGTGAAGCAGGTCCTTTACTCGCCATCAGCACGACAGGACTTCAAGCGACTCGACAAACCGACGCAGAAACGTGTCGTAGAGAAGATCGACTGGCACGCCGGAACGGGTGGCGGAGTCAAGCGGCTAACGGGCGGTTCTCTGGCTGGCACGCCATGTCTTCGTTCAGGAGACTGGAGGATTCTCCTGGAGTACGAGGGTGAGGAGCGTCTCCTGGTGATGAGAATCCTGCATCGGAGCGTGGCGTACAGGTAGGCCGCTCAGCGCATCAGGGTCGACAGGCGGGCGCCTGGGTTCTGCGGCCGCCGATGGCTAATCCGCCAAGTAGGCCCGGTCCTGGGGGCGTCTACGGAAACGAGACGCCGACGTCTTCCCGCCAACGTGCAAGCGCCGCCATCATCTCCTCGACCCGCTGCGGCTCATCGACGGCGAGGTCCGTCGTCTCGCCAAGGTCGGCCTCCAGATCGAAGAGCATGGGCACAGGATCTGTGAGTTCCTCGCCTTCGGCCGCGGCTGCTTGCTGTGTACGGCGGTCGATGACCAGCTTGTAGTGGCCGTCCCGCACGGCGGCGCCGCGCCAGAACTGGCCGGCGCTGCTCCAGAACAATTGGCGGGGCGGCGCGTTCTGGCCGTGGAAGAGAACCGGGCCGATATCCACGCCGTCGAACGGAAGGTCGGGATGCGCGGCGCCGCCGGCCATGGCGAGGACCGTCGGCATCACGTCAAGCGTGGAGGTGGTCGCGGCGGACGTCGACCGGGCGGCGATCCGGCCGGGCATCGAAGCGATCGAAGGTACGCGGTGGCCGCCCTCCCAGTAGCTGGCCTTGTGGCCGCGCAGCGGTCCGTTGGAACCCAACCGGGTGGCGCCGTTGTCCGAGAAGAACCAGACCAGCGTGGTCTCGGAAAGGCCCTGCTGCTCCAGGGCGTCGAGGACGCGGCCGATACTTGCGTCCATCGACTCGACCATCTCGCGGTAGGCCCGCTTCCGGTCCGTCACCGCGCCGACGCCCGGAAACGTGTCGTCGCCGGCGTAACGCTCAGCCGGGTCGCCCGGACCCTGGTACGGGTAGTGCGGGGCGTGGTGCGCGAGATAGAGGAAGAAGGGCTCGTCCTGGTGGTCCGCGATGAACCGCTCGGCGTGGTCGCCGATCAGGTCGGTGAGGTAGCCGTCTTCCGCTTCGAGCGTCTCGCCGTTCCACCAGTCGGGCCGACCCATGCGGTCGACGTGGGATTGGTAGTCGACGTTGCCGCTGACGAAGCCGCGGAACTCGTCGAAACCGTGCAGGGGTGGCTTGAACTGCGGCAGGTAGCCGAGGTGCCACTTGCCGAAGACCGCGGTCGTGTAGCCGAGTTCCCGGAAGGCCTCGCCGATCGTGTGCGCCTCGCTGTCGATGCCCTGGTGGTAGAGCGGACTGTCCGAGTTGGCGAGCAGGACGGCGGGAACGCCCGCCCGGTGCTGGTACCGGCCCGTGACCAGGCCGGCGCGGGTCGGCGAGCA
>JAJDZH010000437.1 GCA_022824725.1 Thermoanaerobaculia bacterium
CGCCGAAGACAGCGTCGACCTCGGGGCCGTCCTGCGCGGCGAGGACGCGCCGCCGCCCCGCACCTCGCTGATTCACCACAGCTCGCGCGGGATGTTCGCCATACGTTCCCACGACGTGGACAGCCCCGAGACTCCCCGGAAGTGGAAGCTGATCGAGGGGCTCGGTTCGGGCGGCTTCACTGAACCGCGGCAACTCGCCCCTGAACCCGGCGGCGCCGCCGGACAGCTCTACGAACTCGTCGCCGATCCGGCCGAGACGAACGACCTCTACCTCGACCGGCCCGACATCGTGGAGAGGCTGACCGCGGAACTCGAGGCGATCCGGGGCGACGACTCCCAACCCCTGGCGCCGCCCGACTAGGGCGCCTCTGGCGCGGCAGGACCAGGGCGCCTCTGGCGCCGCAGGACCAGGGCGCCTCTGGCGCCGCAGACCTAGGGCGCCTCGTCCGCCCCCTCGTCCAGGAAGCGGATCAGGCTGGCCAGGTCGCTCAGGGTCATCGTGTCGAGCAGGCCCTCCGGCATGATCGAGAGCGTGGACGGTTCGCGGCTTCGGAGCCGCGCCTTGTCCAGGTCGAGGCGGTCGCCGTTGGCGTTGACCAGCGTCAGCCGGTCGGCCGCGTCCTCGACCACCATCCCGCTGTGCAGGCTGCCGTCGTCGAGCTCGACGTCGACCGCCTGATACTGGTCCGAGATGACCCGCGACGGGAACATGATCGACTCGAGGACTTCGCGGCGGCGGAAACGCTTGATCACGGTCGACAGGTCCGGGCCGCCGCCGCGGCCGATGTCGCCGAAGACGTGACAGGCCGAGCAGCGCGCGCGGTGGAACACCCGTTCGCCCTGCTCGGGGCTGTAGCGCTCATAGGCCATCACGTCGTACTCCAGGTACTCCGCGAGCTCCTCGAAGCTCATCTGGGCGAGGTCGCTCCTGCCCGGGCGATCGCCCTCGACATCGGTGACCAGCGCGGCCGCGCGCCGCGCCCGCTCGGCCCTCAGGCTCTCGAGCCGCTCCTCGGCCGCCGTCCGGTCCTCATCCGGGAACCGGTCCAGGACGTCGCTCCAGATGGCGTCGACGTAGCCCTCCATGCTGGCCGCGCCCCGGAACTCCCGGGCGTCGTCGAACCAGGCCACGACCCGGGCGCGCAGTTCCGGCGTCCAGCCGCCGTCCATCGTGCGCAGGCAGTAGGCGGTGTGGATCCGCTCCTCCGGCGGCCGGTCATCTTCCAGGCGATCGACCATCTTCGCCAGGGCCCCGTCCGGCTGCAGGTACGCGAGCAATCGCTCGAGCTGGCGGTTCGTCCGGTCGTCGGCGTGCGGGTACCGACCAACCAGCGCCTGCCCGAGGCCGGCCCGGAACTCGTCGCGTCCCGGAGCGTCCGGCGCCGGGTCGCGAATCAAGGCGATCTCGACCACGCGCAGGAAATCGAGCTCGGCTTCCAGGTCGAGATCGGCGCGGGCGACCTGGACCAGGCTGCCCGTCAGGAAGTTGTACTCGATCTTGTGTTCCAGGCTGTAGACCATCGCCAGCGCCGCCTCGAAGTAGCCGCGAGGCCGCTGCCCCGGAGAGGCCATGAACGCCTGGTCCACCCAGTAGCCATGAGGGATGTGCTGAATTGCCTCCCGGGCCGCGTAGCGGAGGAACCGATCCTCGTGGTCGAGCAGGCCGTAGAGGGCATCGGAGGTCGCGACCTCGATGCCCCGGGCGCGCAGGTCGAGGCCCGAGCGCACGAGGGACTCGGCCGCCCGCCGGGCGACCAGCGGGTCGGCGTCGCCGAGCGCGCCGCGCAGGGCTTCCTGCGCCTCGGCGAACGGCTGCGCGCCGAGCAGGGTTGCCGCGGCGGCGCGCACCAACGGCGCGTCCGAGTCGAGGAGCGCCGCCGCTTCCTCCAGCGTCGGTCGCGGGCCATGCACCTGGAGCAGTTCCAGCGCGCGGATGCGGTCGATCGACTCCCGTCCAGCATCGCGGACGACCGTCCACAGCTCCGGCGCCCAGTTCGCGCCCGCCTCGTCACGAGCGCGCCGGATCGCCTCTCTGCCCCAGCCGGAGCGGGGCATCGGCTGGCGTACCGCGGCCTCCGCGCCCGTGGCCGCGACCGCCTCGCCCGCTCGCTCATGGCTCACCCGGTAGAGACCGCCTGACGTGCCCCGGCCGCCGGTCGCGAAGTAGAGGAAACCGTCCGGTCCGACATCGAGGTCCGTCACGTTCAGCGGTTCGCCGAGGACGAAGTCGTGGGCCTCCCCGGTCCAGGTGGCGCCGGCCCGCTCGGGGAAGAGGACCCGGATCCGGCCCCGCGACCAGTCGCCCATGAAGTAGGCGCCCCGGTAGCGATCGGGGTAGGCGTCGTGGTGGTAGAAGGCGACGCCCACCGGCGATCCGCGGCCGAGGTCGACCACGCCGGGCAACGTGTCGATCTCGTGGAAGGCGATCTTGCCCGACCCGGTGCGCCAGCCGTAGTCGCCCGCAGGTATCAGGTGGACGACCCGGGTGGGGCGGAACCAGGGCAGTCCGCGGTCCCACTCCATGTCCGCCTCGTAGGCGAAGATCTCTCCCGCCGCGCCGATCGCCAGATCGAAGGGGTTGCGCAGGCCTCCCGAGAGCCGCTCCCAGGTGTCGGATTCCAGGTCGAGACGGTAGATCGTGCCGCCCGGTGCGCGCAGGCTGTTCGCATGGCCCCGGGGGTCAAGGATCGGCGGCAGGAGTTGATCCTCCTGCAGCTCGCGCAGAGGCGACGTCGGCGCGAGGCCGACCTCGGGCGACGAGTAGTTGCCGTAGAGGACGTAGAGGGCGCCGTCGGGACCGCGGGCGATCGTGTGCGGTCCGTGCTCCTGGATCCGGCCGTTCGCGGGAGCGATCCGTTCGACCGCATCGACGAGGTTGTCGCCGTCCGTGTCGCGCAGCCGGTAGAGGCCGGTGTCATCGACCGAGCCGCCGCTCCCGCGTCTGCCCTCGACTCCCGCCGCTTCGGCCAGCCGGCCGCGGCCGTTCGCGTGAACGAGCAGGTCGCCCGGCCCCAGGACGTGCAGACCGTGCGCGGTATCGACCTGGGGAGCGAAGTCGATGCGCCGGTCGTACAGGCCGTCACCGTCGACGTCCTCGAGCAGCGCCAGCCCTTCGCCCTCAAGCGCCAGCAAGGGCCTGCCCGCGGCGTCGAAGGTCATGTTGACGACCGAACCGAAGAGGCCGGCCGCGGCAGCCGACTCCACCGCGAATCCCTCCGGCGTGCGGAAGCGCTCCCCCGCGTAGTCGAGCCGCTCCCGGCGCGAGGCGTCGTGGTCGGGCATCAACTCCTGCGCGTTCGCCCCGGCGCCGAGCGCAGGAGCCAGGCAGAAAGCCAGTGCCAGGCCGAGAGTCTGGGAGACGGCGTTCTTCATGAAGGGTTCTCGTGGCGCGGGCGGTCGCCGATCCTACACCCCCGGACCTTGTCTTCGGAGGCTCCGGCTCCGTAGGATCAGTCTGCTGTGCCCCAGGCCACCTGCACGATCGCCGTTCTGGCGACCCTCGACACGAAGGGCGGCGAAGCCGCCTATCTCGTGGACCGCATCGTCCGCGACTGGGGCTGCCGGGCGTTCGTCATCGACCTCGGCGTGCTCGGCGAGCCTTCGCTCGACCGAAGCTGGTTCCCCGACGTGAGTCGTCGCGAAGTCGCCTGCGCAGGCGGCGAGAAGATCGAGCAACTCGCGCAGGCGGCCGACCGCAAGCGCGCGATCGCGGCGATGTCCGCCGGCGCCGAGGAGGTCGTTCGTCGGAGCTACCGGCGGGAGAACTTCGACGCGATCGTCGGTCTGGGCGGCCGCGCCGGCACCGCGATGGCGACGACCGCGATGTGCGCCCTGCCCCTGGGCGTACCCAAGGTCATGGTGTCCACCATGGCCGGCGGAGACGCTTCCGGCTACGTCGGCGTCAAGGACATCGTCATGGTGCCGTCGATCGTCGACATCGACGGCATCAACCGAATCAGCCGGCAGATCCTCAGCCGCACCGCCGCCGCGGTCTGCGCCATGGCCCGGGTCGAGATCGAAGGCGGCGACGACCGGCCCCTGATCGCGGCCTCCACGTTCAGGAGCGCTACCTCCTGCGTGGACGCCTGCCGGCGCCAACTGGAGACGGAGGGGCTCGAGGTGCTCGTCTTCCAGGCCACGGGCGCCGGCGGCCGCACGATGGAGAGTCTGATCGAGGCCGGCTTCGTACGCGGCGTCCTCGACCTGACGACCACGGAGTGCGCCGACGAACTGGTCGGCGGCGTACGCACCGCGGGTCCCTCCCGACTGGAGGCGGCGGCGAGGAGCGGCACGCCCGCCATCGTCGTACCCGGCTGCCTCGACATGGTCAGCTTCTTCTCCCGGGACACCGTTCCGGCGGAGTTCGAGGGCCGCACCTTCCACCGGCAGAGCGACAACATGACGCTGATGCGCACGTCGCGCGAGGAGTCAGCCGAGCTCGGCCAGGTCCTCGCCTCCAAGCTCAACGCCTCAACCGGCCCGGTCGAGGTCTACCTGCCGCTGGGCGGCGTCTCCACGCTCTCGGCCCCCGGCGGACCGTTCCACGACCCGGCGGCCGACGACGCGCTGTTCCATGCCCTGCGCGAGAACCTGCGGCGGGCGGTGCCCGTCACCGAGGTCGACGCGAACATCAACGACCCGCGGTTCTCCTACGCGGTCAGCGACGCCATGCTGCGGCTGGTGCGGGCCGCAAACTAGCGGCCTGCGGACTCATCCGCGAACGAGTACGCGCTCACCCAGCGGCTGCACCGGCCGGTAGTTGTTCGGGAAGATCGCCGCGAAGGCCTCGATCTGGCTGGCCGACAGAGTCAGTGTCTCGGTCAGGACGATCCAGGCGACGCCTTCCGTACACGGCGGCGTGGTGAGCGAACCGCGGTATCGCCAGGTCGTGCGGCGCTCAGGCAGCAGGGCCGGCACGTCGACCGCCTCCGGAACGGCGCGGGGCGGCCCGGCCTCGGCGGGCAGAGGATCCCAGAACGTCGCCAGGGCCCGGTTCTCGGGTCCCTCGCGGAACAGGACGCCGACCACGGCCAGGGCGCCGCCTTCGCTCCGGTGCACGAAGTGCATCTCCAGCGGCAGACGAACGCCCTCGACCGTGTGCTCGGCGGCGTGGTGAAAGTGGAACTGCTCCAGCTCGTATCGCACTCCATCGAGAACGATGCCGTTGCCGGAAGCCGGGTTGACCTGGATCGAGTGCCCGGTGTTCTCGACGGTTGCCGGCGACGACCGGTAGTCGAAGCCGACGGGCACGAGCTTCTCACGGCGGGCGCGGCTCAAGTCGATCGGTGACTGCTCCCCTCCCAGGGAACACACCTGGTACACCGGGTCGAGTTGTCCCCAGACCGCCGGGCCGTTGTGCGCCTCATAGCCCCATGCGGGTACTTTGAACCTCCCACACATCGGAGCGGAACGTTACCCCGAACTCCCGCATGTGAACCCGCCCTGATGAACTTCCCGATCCGCGGCGCGACGCCCCGAGGCGACCCGGGCCGCTCGTGCGGTACATTCCCGCGCATGCCGCGCATCGGGTCCGATGTCCGGCGCCGCCGGCGCCGGTTTCTCCCTCTGGGCGTCCTCCCCGCGATCCTCCTCGCTTCGGCGGCCGCACCCGCCCTTGGCGCCGCCGACCCGGCGGCGGTCGAACGGGGCGCGGTGATCTACCGCGGCGGCACGTGCCCGGTGTGCCACCACTGGGAAGGCCAGGGCAACCGCCGCGGACCGGATCTGACGGACGAGGAGTGGCTTCACGGCGACGGATCGCTCGCCGCCGTGCGCAACGCGATCGAAACCGGCTTCCGCCACGGCGCGGGCCGCCGGTTTGGCGGCAAGTACGAGATGTGGCCGCTAGGCGGCATGGAACTCGACGAGGGCGACGTCGATGCACTGACCGCCTACGTCTGGTCCCTCCACCGGCGTCGCCGGGCCGCCGACACCTTGACCCGGGAGGTCATCAGCCGCATCGCCTTCGGTTCCAGCGCCGACCAGGACCGGGCACAGCCGGTCTGGGACACCGTGCTCGCGCTCAGGCCCCAGCTCACGTTGATGCTCGGCAACAGCGTCCTGGCCGGCACGGAAGACATGCAGGAACTCCGTCTGCAGTACGACAAGCTGACGGCGAAGCCGGGGTTCGCCGAACTGCGCCGTCAGAGCCGCTTCCTGGCTACCTGGAACGACCTGGACTTCGGCCGCGAGGACGGTGGCGCCGACTTCCACAAGCGAGCCGAGTCGCAAGAGGTCTTCCTGGACTTCTGGAGTGAACCCTCCGGATCGCCGCGACGGCAACAGCAAGGCGTCTACACTTCCCAACGCTTCGGGCCGCCGGGTCGGCGCCTTCAGGTCATCCTGCTGGATACCCGGTACGGCCGCGGGCCGCTCTGGCGCGTATCGCCCGACGAAGCCCGGAGGCGGGAACTGCTGGGCATGGGCCCCTACCTGCCGAACGACCACGAGCGCGCCCGGATGCTGAGCGAGGAGCAGTGGCGCTGGCTCGAAGAACAGCTCCGGCAGCCGGCCGACCTGCGCCTGATCGCCACCAGCATCCCCTTCGTCATGGAGTTCACCGGCCGGGAAAGCTGGGCGAACATGCCGAACGAGCGCCAGCGCCTGATCGACCTGGTCCGGGACACCGGCGCGAACGGCGTCCTGCTGCTGAGCGGCGACACTCCCTGGGCGGACGTCTCCCGCCTCGACGGCGAGGCGCCCTATCCGCTATGGGACTTCACGTCCGGTCCGTTCAACCGCCGCGCGAAGGCCGGGATCGGCCCGAACCGGCACCGCGTCGGCCAGGCCACGCGCGAGCCGGGCTTCGGCTACATCGAGGTCGACTGGACCGCCGCTGACCCCGAGGTCCGGGTCGAGGTCCGGACCGTGGCGAACCGGCGCCTGCTGCGCCAGACGCTGCGGCTCTCGGAACTACAGCCGAAGTAGCGGCGCGCGCGTCCTGGGCACCGGCTCGTCATCGCCCGAGGTTCCGCTCCTCCCACGCCCGCACCTTGCGGTTCGCCTCGTCGAAGACGCGCTCGTAGTTGCCGATCGTGATCGCCTGCAGCGTCCCTTCGCTGAGCCTGTCCCAGAGCGGCGCGTAGTCGCGCCACGTCTTGAGGTAGCTGTCCCGGCCGCCCGGCGCGACGGAATCCGTCCCGAACAGAAAGCGGCCGGGATGGCGTTCAAGCAGCGCGGTCCAGGCTTCCAGTGAGGCTTCGTCGCGCACGATGTACTTCGCCACTTCGTCCCAGGACAGGTCGCAGTGCACATGGGAGAACGCCTCGTCGGAGAGCAGGGCGTCGAGCAGCTCCACATGGTCCACGGCGGGCGCCACGAAGCGGCCCAGGCCGGTGTGGGCCCAGATGATCGGGACGCCGGGGTGGGCCAGGAAGAGCTCCCGCAATGGCTCCAGGTGAACCGGCTCGTACGCCCCGGTCGGCAGCACGACGTCGATGTCGTTGTGGAGGATCACCAGGAGGCCTGCCTCGGCGGCGAAGTCGAGCACGCGGTCGAGCGCCGGATTCCGCAGACTGGCCGTGTGGCCGAGGATCTTCGAGGTCACGAACTCCTTGTGGATCGAGAACTCCCCGATTCCGGAGAAGACGTCGGGATAGTGCTCCAGGACGCGGCGGATGTGGTCCGCGGCATACATGTCCGTCGGGTTGAAGCCCGTGATCATCGGGTCGAAGCGCGCCTGGTCCTCGGGCGACAGCTGCTGGTACTCCTCGGCGATGATCGCATCGACGAAGGAGTAGTAGTACAGCGCCGAATCGGAGTGCAGGTAGTAGTCCGGCGCACGATCGCCCGACTCGAAGTAATCCCACTTCTGCTGCAGCGGGATGCCGAACACCGCCGTGCGCCCGGCGTCGTTCGCCGCGATCTCGAGGAACTCGCTCAGCGTGATGCCCCGCTGGACATAGTTCGTCAGGTGGAAGTGGACGTCGTGGAACTTCGGTTCGTTCGACTCCGCCCAGCCGACCGACGCCGTGACCAGCCACGCCGCGACGAGCAGCGGTGCTCCGATTCCCGGCGCGGCCGTCCTGACGAACACCTGGCGAAGCTACACCATCGGCCTCTCGTGGCCGACTCAGCTCCTCGCGCTCTCCTGCGCCGCCTTGGCCGCCTGCATGTCGTCCTCGTCGGGCATCAGGATGAACTCGGGGTAGGACTCGATGCCCAGTTCGGTCATGTCCTGACCGAGTTCCTCGACTTCCGGCGAAACCCGAACGCCGATCGTCTTCTCGAGCACCCACCACAGAAGCAGGGAGACCCCGAAGACAAAGACGCCGATCACGACGATGCCGATGACCTGAGGCACGAAGCTGCCGCCGGCCGCGATGCAGACGGCGAGGGTGCCCCAGATGCCGGCGAACAGGTGGACCGGAACGGCGCCGACGACGTCGTCGAGCTTCATCCGTTCGAGCAGTCTCATGCCGGCGACCGTGACCACGCCGCCGATGGCGCCGATCAAGAGCGCCCAGTGGTGGCCGACCAGGTCCGGTCCGGCGGTCACGCCGACCAGTCCGCCCAGAGCGCCGTTGAGCACGGCCAGGAGGTCGACCCGGCCCAGCAGCGGCCGTGACAGAGCGAGGGCCGCGACGACGCCGGCCGCGGCGCCAAGATTCGTGTTGATCAGCAGGTTGCCCATCGCCGTGGCATCGCTGGCGCCGCCGAGCGCGAGCTGGGAGCCGCCGTTGAACCCGAACCAGCCCATCCAGAGGATGAAGACCCCGAGCGTGACGATCGGCACGTTGGACGGCGGCGTCGCCTTGACGCTGCCGTCGTCGCGGAACTTGCCGCGCCTGGCGCCGACCATGATGATGCCGGCGAGCGCCGCCCATCCACCGGTCGAATGAACGATCGTCGAACCGGCGAAGTCCTGGAAACCGCGCTCGGCCAGCCAGCCGCCGCCCCAGGTCCAGGCCCCGACGATCGGGTACAGCACCGCGGTCAGCACGGCCGTGAAGATGAGGAAGGACCAGAGCTTGACCCGCTCGGCGAGAGCCCCCGACACGATCGAGGCCGTCGTGGCCACGAATGTCATCTGGAAGAACCAGCTCGACATCTCGGAGTAGCCGCTTCCAACGACGGCGGCCGCCTTGTCGGCGTCGCCGCCGAGGAAGGCCATCTCGTCCGCCGACGCTTCAAAGAAGAGCGAAACCGAACCGATCCAGCCGCTCACATCGACGTACATCAGGTTGTAGCCGATCACGTAGTACGCGATCCCGGCGATCGAGTACAGGCCGATGTTCTTCATGCAGATGACGGAGGCGTTCTTGGTCCGCACCGAACCCGCCTCGAGCATCGTGAAGCCGGCGCACATCCACATGATGAACGCGCCCCAGACCAGGAAGGCGTACGTATTGAAGACGTAGGCAACCTCTCCGGACACCTGGGCGCCAGCAGCGGACGCCACGAGAAGCAGTCCAACGCCAGCGAGAACTA
>JAJDZH010000246.1 GCA_022824725.1 Thermoanaerobaculia bacterium
CTGAACGTAGGTCGGCTCCTCCAGCGGCGCCGTCGCCATCTTCATTCGCGTGAACTCGTGGCCGATGATCGGGATGTCCGCGAACTCCTGGTTGCCGTGGGCGTGATCCCAGTGGAAATGGGAGTTGATCAGCGCCGTTACCGGCTTGTCCGTGATCGCCGGAATCGAGGCGATCAGGTCGCGGGCCTTGGACGGCGTCACGTGGGAATCCACGAGAATCACGTCCTCTTCGTTGACGATCACGAGGGCGTTGCTGTTGAACACCTGCGCCGTGGTCTGGGTCAGCCAGATGCCGTTCCGGACCTCCATGAAGCGGTGGGTTTCGGTCGTCGTGGTCCAGTCCTGGGCCGACAACGAAGCCGCCGCAAACACGGTGGCCGCGGCGAGCGCGGTACGAATCGTCAGTCGAAGAGCGTGTCTCATGGAACCTCCCTCTCGCGGTACGCCGAGTTCCGGCAATGCCTGCCCTAGCTTGCTGTCTACAATAGCGCGATGAACTTCTCCCTCCGCCCCTTGCTCGTCGCGGCCGGACCGGCCCTCGCTCTCATCTGCGTCGTCGCCCCGGCCGCCACGGCCCCGGCCCGCGCGGACGAAGGCGACGCGGCATCGGCGGTCGCCGCACCGTCCGCTCCGCCCGAACGCTGGGAGACCAGCCACTCGATCGAAGTCGGCGGCGAGACGGTCGAGTACGACGCCGTCGTCACCGGTCTCCAGCTCGACAACGACGACGGCGCCCCGGCCGCGCAACTCTGGTACACGGCGTACTTCCGGACGAACGGCGAGGCGCCCCGGGAGCGTCCCCTGGTGTTCTCCTACAACGGAGGCCCCGGCTCCGCGTCCTTCTGGCTGCACATGGGGATCATGGGGCCGCGGCGCGTCGTGACCCCCGATGTCGGCCCGCAGGGAGCGCCGCCCTACCCGCTCGAGGACAACGCCTGGACGATCCTCGATATCGCCGACATCGTGATGGTCGATCCGATCGGCACCGGCTTCAGCCATACCCTGGGCGAAACTCCGGGCTCCGACTACTGGGGCATCGACGAGGACGCCAGGTCGCTGGCCCAGTTCATCCGGCGCTTCCTCAGCGCGCACGACCGCTGGAACTCGCCCCGCTACCTGCTCGGCGAGAGCTACGGCACGACCCGGTCGGCGGTGCTCGCCAGCCACCTGCAGCGGGCGAACATCGATCTGAACGGCATCGTCCTCGTCTCCTCGATCCTGCAGTTCAACACGATCCAGTTCGCGCCCGGCGACGACCTCGCCTACATCGTCAACCTGCCGTCCTACACCGTCGCCGCCCGCTACCTGGACGCGCTGCCGGAGAAGACCCCGGCGGATCTCGAGACGCTGATGGCCGAGGTCGAGGAATGGGCGCTCACCGAGTACGCCACCGCGCTGCTTCGAGGCAGCACGCTCGACGCGGACACCCGCGCCCGGGTGATCGACCGGCTGCACCGCTACACCGGGCTCTCGCGCGACTTCATCGACAAGTCGGACCTGCGGGTGAGCGCTCCGGCCTTCGAGGCCGAGCTGCTGCGCGACGAAGGCAAGATCGTCGGCCGCCTGGACGCGCGCTTCACCGGCCCGGCCGGGGACACGCTGGGGGCCCGGCCTTCCCACGATCCGCAGTCCACGGCGATCAGCTCGGCCTACACGTCGGCGTTCAACAGCTACCTGCGCGGCGAGCTCGGCTACGACGGCGACCGCGAGTACGTTCCGAGTGGCGCCGTCCGCGACTGGAACTGGGGACGGGTCAACGCGGGCCGCTTCTCGCGCGGCGACGGCACCCCGAACGTCGCCCCCGACCTGGCCGCCGCCATGCGCCGGAATCCGGCGCTCGAAGTGCTCCTGATCAACGGCCTGTACGACCTGGCGACGCCCTACTTCGCGGCCGTCTGGACGATGGACCACATGGGACTGCCGCCGGACCTGCGGGCCAACATCCAGCGCGAGGACTTCGCCGCCGGGCACATGATGTACGTGGAGCAGTCCCTGCTGCCGCAGTGGAAGGAAACGCTCGACACCTTCATCCTGCGGACCTCGGGCGCCGGGCGAGACCCGGAGTAGCTGGGTGCGCGGGTCTTCTGACCCGCCGCCGCCGAAGGCGGCCTACAGTACGCGCCGGCCGCCAGGCCGGCTCCGCCCTACTGATACAGTGTTACAAGTTCGTCTGCACCGGAGCCCTCCGGCCTGCCGTGTACGCCATGAAGCTCGATCCCAGAACGATCCTGCTGCTCTTCTGCGCCGCCGGCTTCGCGCAGTCCGCTGGGGCTGCGCCGCCTGAAGCGGCCGGAACGCACCAGCCGGCGCCGCTGGCGCTCACGCCGACCGAGTACAACAACACGGTCGCCGACCTGCTCGGCTTCCCCAGGGACGGGGACCTCTGGCCCAAACGGCCGCCCGTCGCCGACCGGATCAGCCCGCGGCGCACCGCCAGCAAGGGCGTGTTCTCGCCTCCACCACCGCCCGACCCGTGGCCGTGGCCGTTCCCTGCCGAGCCCGGCGCCGACGGCTTCGAGGGCATCGCGCAGGGCCAGAGTCCGTCCTCCTACCAGGTCGAGGAACTCCACCTCGCCGGGATGCACTTCGGGTCCTTCGCCCTGCTCTCGCCGACGTTCTTCAACTGCCCGGGGTGGTCCGACCTCCCCGCCGCCGAACGCGAGGCCTGCGCCGCGACGAGCATCCTCCGCTTCGCCGTGCGGGCGTATCGCCGGCCGCTTGGCGACGGAGAGCGGGGCCGGATCCAAGCGTTCTGGCAGGCACAGCTCGCCGCTGAACCGATCGACGAGGCGGTGGCCCTCACCGTCGCCGGGATCCTGCAGTCCCCGGCGTTCCACTTCAAGCTGGAACCAGGCGGCGCGAGCGACGCCGAACAGCTCGACCCGTGGCAGCTCGCCACCCGGCTTTCCTACTTCGTCTGGGACTCGATGCCGGACGAAGAGCTCTTCCGGGCTGCCGGCGCCGGCGAACTCGAAACCACTGAAGGCGTCGAGCGCCAGGCGCGGCGCCTGCTCGACGATCCGAAGGCCCGGCCGGCCGTCGTCCACTTCCACCACCAGTGGCTCGGCACGGATCAGGTTCTCCTGATCGCGCCCGCCCGCCGCGCCTTCGGCCCGCGGTTCGGCCTTTCCCGAGTGCTAAGGAACGCGCGCGACGACGACACGAAGTGGCCGTCGATCATCGGACCGATCCGGCACTCGATGAAGCTCGAGACCGAGCTGTTCGTCGAGGAGGCGATCTTCGACCGCGAGGGAACGTTCACGGAGCTGATGACCGGCAACCACGGCTACATGTCGCGGAACACCGCGCCGATCTACGGCGACACGACGACGGCGGACGAAGGGCGCGACGCCGTGACCCGGCAGATCGAGTACGTCACCGCATCCGTCGGCCGCAAGAGGCCGCTCACCCTCGATCCGGTCCGCTTCGATCCCGGAAAGCGCGCCGGCGTGTTGACCCTGCCGTCCGTCATGGCGATTGGCGCCTACGCCGTACAGCCCGGCCCGATCCCCCGGGGCGTGCGCATCCTGGAGCGCATCGCCTGCATGGAAATGGGCGAGCCGATCGAAGGAGTCGAGAGCGCGCTGCCGCCCGACGCGCTCGGCGTCGAGAGTACGAACCGCGAACGAACGGCCGCCGCCACCAAACCCAGTGAGTGCAACTCGTGCCATCGACGGATCAACCCGGCCGGTTTCGCCTTCGAGCACTACGACGCGTTGGGCGCCTGGCGAGCCGAGGACAACGGACAGCCGGTCGACGCCAGCGGCTCGCTCCGGCTGCCCGGCGCCGAAGAGCTCACCTTCAGCGATGGCGTCGGGTTCGCCCACGAGCTGGCCGCGAGCCGCCGGGTGCGGGACTGCTACGCGCTGCACTGGACGCGCTACGCGCTCGGCAGCCACCTGGACCGGAGCGCTCCCGGCCTCGAACCGATCCAGGAGCGCTTTCGCGAGAACGACTCGGTCAGGGAACTCCTCGTGTCGATCGCGACCAGCGACCTCTTTCGTCAACGAGCCGCCGAAACAGGCTCAGGAGTGGACGGATGATCTCAAGACGGCGCCTGCTGCAACTCGGAGGGCTCACCGCGCTCGGCGCCGGCTGGCCGGGCGGCGCCCTGCGCGCGCTGGCCCAGAGCCCCGCCCAGGTCCGGCGCCTGATCCTGATCAGCCACTGCCATGGCTGGCCCTACGCCACCTGGAAGATGCGCCCGGAGGGCGTCTCCGAAAGCGAACCCTGGTCGGTCGACCTGGAGCAACTCCCGGAAACCGCATTCAGCCGGCCGCTGGCCCCGCTCTGGGAGCACCGTCGCCGGATCCTCGCCCTGGACGGCCTGTCCCTGGCCACGGCTGAACTCGACGGCGGCGGCAACCGGCACGACCGCGGCTGGGTCCACGCCTGGACCGGCAACAACGCGGACTTCGCCGGCCGCGACACCCGTTCCATCTCGCCCTCCCTCGACCAGCTCGTCGCCGGGCACGTGGCCAGGGCCGACCGATTGCCGTCGCTGGAAGTCTCGGTCGACGCCGCGCTCGAAGCCGGCCGGCCGATCAGCTACAACAGCGGCGGCGTCCGCCTCCCGGCCGAGAACACGCCGCTGCGGGCCTGGAACCGGGTCTTCGGACCGGCGTCCTCCGGCGACACCGTCGGCGCGTACCGGCGCAGCACGCTGGACTTCGCCTACCAGGAGTACAGGGCGGTCGCCGCCCGCTTCGACGCGAACGACCGCGCCCGGCTCGAGTCCCACTTCGGCCTGGTCGACCGCCTCGGCCACCGGCTCGAGGGCCTGGCGACCCTCTCCTGCGACGCGCCTCCCCGGCCCGCCGCCTCGTTCGACCGCTACGACCTGCAGTTCGACGCCTTCACCGACATCATCGCAGCCGCCTTCAGTTGCGACATCACCCGCGTCGTCTCCTTCTCCCTGGGCGAGATGCCGACGGCCGAGTTCGGCGCCGATCACATCAGCGACAAGGTCCACAAGGGCATCGCCCACTACATCCACGAGGACGTCCGCAAGCACGACGCGATGACGAACTACGCGGCCTACCACGGCCAGCAGGTCGCCCGTCTCGTCAGCACCCTGGAGTCGATCCCGGACGCCGGCGGCGGCTCGCTGATGGACAACACCCTGATCGTCTGGGGCTCCGAACTCGGCGACGGCTGGCACGGCTACCGCAACTACTGCCCCGTGCTCATCGGCGGCTCCTGGGCTTTCGACACCGGCCGCTACATCTACTGGCCGCACGAGACCCCGGCTCAGATGCGCGTCCCGAACCAGGTGGCCCCCGGCGGCCTCACACAGTTCGCCGGCGTGCCGCACCAGCACCTCCTGGTCAGCGTCGCCCAGGCCATGGGCCTGGACGTCAACCACGTCGGCCTCCACCACGCCTACGGCCAACGCGGCGACCTCATCTCCCTCGTCGGCCCACTCGCTGGACTGAAGGCGTAGCAGCAGTACGGTCGCCTTCGCCGACGGCGTTCCAGACGCCGCCTTCGGCGGCAGCCGGCGAGGACGCCGGCGCACCCAGTCGAGACGGAAGCGCTGTCGTGCCGCAGTTTCCGTTCACGGCCTGCATGCGCCGGGGAAGGCGGCGGTGTCGCTGATCGCCGGCGCGGCCCTGCCGAGTGTGTTGCGGTAGGTCCTGGGCGGGTCGACGCCCAGGGTGTCGGTGACGGTCATCTCGTACTCGACGTCGGTGGTCGAGGCGGCAAACACCCAGCGGTGCTCGTTGACGTGGCAGCCGTCAAGCAGCTTGACCAGAATCTCCCAGTTGTCGGCATTGAAGAACCAGAACATGCCGGAGTCGTCCGTACGATCCTGAAGGACCACGCCGCGGCCGGTCTCGTCTCTCCGGGTCCGCCAGGTCACTTCGACGGCGTAGCGTTCCTCCTGTAGACAGAGGGTGTAGCGGTCGGGTTCGCACGTTCCTTCCGGCTGGTCCGGCCGGACGAGGAAGCCGGCGTGGGCCTGGTCGGTTTCGCCCCCGCCGGCGACGGTGAGGGTGACGCGGTAGAAGCCGGGTTCGACCCAGGCGTGGGTGATGATCTCCGCGGCGTAGGCGCCGTCGTCGCCGGTATCCCAGGCGAGCGTCTCGACAGGGCCGGTGCTCGTGTCCTCAAAGGTCACCGGATTGCCGGTGAAGGTAGTGCAGAGTTCCTCCGTGCACTCGGCGTCTTGGATGTTGAAGCTTGCCTTCAGTGGCTGGGAAGGCGGTGGCGGCGGCTCGGGCGGATCCGGCGGTGGCGGCGGCTCTGGAGGATCGGGCACTTCCAGCACCGTCACCGAGACGGTCCTCAGCGCAAACACAAGGCCGTCGCTGGCGACGACCAGGAAGAGGTACGAGTCCTTCACCGACGCGTCCAGGTTGGCGTCGTCGGCCACCGACAACTGAGCCGTGAACTCTCCGATCGTGAACGGAGCGGAATCGGCGCCCGCGAGGTCGTAGTCGAGCAGGTCGCCGTCCGGATCGAACGCCGTGACCGGCGAGCCGAACTCGCCTGTCGTGTCCTCGAAGATCGTGAGCTCAAGAGGCGTCGCCGGATCGAAGAACGGCGGCATGTTCTGCGGAGGCGGCGGAGGCGGCGGTGGCGGCGGTGGTGGCGGCGGCGGCGGAGGCGGCGCCTCGTCGTTGTCCGTGATGAGCAGCCGGTGGACTCGCGGCGTCCCCGGGGCGTAGCCCTGGCCGTCCACCAGGGTGAACACGATGTTCTCGTTGCCTTCGACCGCCTGGTCGTCGACGATCGTCACCGTGATGTCGACGCTTGCGGCGCCGGCCGCGACCGTGACCGTTCCGGAGTTGCCGGTGGCGCCGCTGACCGTGTAGTCCACGCCGGGAGCGGCCGCGCCCGACAGGGTGTAGCTCAGCGTGATGGGGCTGGCGGCCGCGGGCTGGAGATTCACGGTCACGTTGCGGCTGCCGTCGCCCTCGCCGACGCTCGCCCCGGATAGAGCGAAGGAGGCTGTCGGCTCGTCGGGGCCGGGGTCGTCGTCGTCCGTGAT
>JAJDZH010000186.1 GCA_022824725.1 Thermoanaerobaculia bacterium
ATCGTGGCCACCAGGAACCGGCTGATCCACGGCTACCCGGTCGTCGAGGAAGGCGTGGTGTGGCAGACCGTGACCGAAGACCTGCCCGAACTGGTCCTCGCCCTGCGACGGCTGCTTGCACAGGAACGAGAGGTGCCGCCGATTTGAGAGTCGGCGCTGGCGGCCAGAGGAGGCTGTGTACAAGTACGTGATCATCCTCTACTGGAGCGAAGAGGACAGTGTCTTCATCGCCGACGTGCCGGAGCTTCCGGGATGCATGGCTCACGGCGACACCCAGCAGGACGCCCTGCACAACGTCAACGACGCGATCGGACTCTGGATCGACACCGCAAGGGAGTTCGGCAATCCGGTGCCGGAACCCAAGGGCGAGCCGTCGAGCGGCACCACGCCACTTTCTTGATGGACCGGACTACCCGCATGGCCACCTGAGCAGGCAGTCCTCGTCTTTCCGCAGCGACTCCACCGCCTTCGCCTACTTGGGTGCCGGAGGTTGTGGCAAGCCGTGATCTCGCCCGACCGCTACCCACTACCAGGGCGCGACCGTCGTCCCCGCACTCCAGGTGGTGTCACCCCAGGCACTCAGAGACCGCAGCCTCCAAGACTTCCCTCAGAATCCGGCCGGCAGGCACCGCAGGCGTTGGTTTGAGCTTGCCCCGGTCTCGTGGACACTACCTCCTTGGAGGAGGAGGAATTCACGATGCCAAGATCAAGACCTCCGCCAGCCAGCGGCCATCGTCCTCGCGCTCTGTCTCGATGGTAAGCCGCATCTGCTTCGTCGGACGGGTGCCCGCCTCCGCCACGCCTACAGCCGCTGCGCGCGCTTCCTCAATCCGCGCACCAGGACGCCGTTCAGCGCGATCAGCACCGCGGCGACGACGATCCACTGCGCGAACATGTTGCCCACGCCAAGCGGGCCCCATAGCGGCTCGTTGCGGACGCTCCAGATCATCCAGACGACGAGCACCAGGGCTTCGACCACGATCAGCCGGATCACCCAGTCCCACCACGCGCCGATGCGGATGTCCTGGTCGCCGGTGTTGATCATCTCGGCACGGAAGCGGGTGACGCCGTAGCGGATCACGATCAGGGCGAAGGAGAGGCCGCAGAGCATCAGGGCGACGCTCCAGACGTTGTCCTGGTTCGACCAGAACGGCTGCCAGAGCGCCGAGGGCACGCCGAGCACGAAGGCGGCGACCGCGATCGAGACGATGGCCTTGCGCCGTTCGAGCCCCGCCTCCTCGAGCGCCAGGCCGACCAACTGGAACATCGCGACGAGCGACGTCCAGGCGGCGAACACCAGGGCCATGAAGAACAGGATCATGAAGAACGAGCCGCCCGGCATCGCGTTGAAGAGCTGGGGTATCCAGACGAACGTCAGGCCCTCGTTGCCGGCGCCGACGATCTGGTCGCGAGCCCCGGGCATGATCGAGAAGACGGTGCAGAGCACCATGATGCCGGCCAGCAGGGAGACGCTGTTGTTGCCGAAGGCGAGCAGGAAGGAGTTCAGGTTCGTGTCCTCCCGGCGGCGCGAGAACACGGCGTAGGTCAGCACCAGACCCCAGCCCGCGCCGGTGTCCCAGGCGTTCTGGGTCAGCGCCTGCAGCCAGATGTTGACGTCGAGCAGGTCGCTCCAGTTCGGCTTGAACAGGAACTCGAGACCGTTCACCGCACCCGGCAGCGTCACCGCCCGGATGGCGAGCACGACGACCAGCACCAGCAGCGCCGGCATCAGGACCCGCACGACCGCCTCGATCCCCCGGATCCCCTTGAGCACGACGACCACGGCCATCGCCAGGGCCAGGGCGTGGAAGACGAGCACCTGGGGCGTGTAGGAGAACTGGTCCCAGAGTTCGCTCGAGGCTTCGCCCCTCAACTGCAGCGTGATGGCGGCCAGCAGGTAGCGCAGCGTCCAGCCCATGACGACCGCGTAGTAGAAGCCGATCGCCGCCGCCACCCAGGCGATCCAGGCGCCCATCCAGGCGAACCGTTCGCCCAGCATCGCGGCGAACGTCCCCACCGTGCCGCTGCGCATCTTCTTGCCCAGCGCGAACTCGGCCAGGATCAGCGGCACCGACCAGAGCATCAGGAAGACGACCCAGGCGACGAGGAAGGAACCGCCGCCGTTGGACGCCGCGATCCGCGGGAATCGCCAGATGTTGCCGGTGCCGACGGCCATGCCGAGCATGGCGAGCATCAGGCCCCACCGGCTGGAGAACAGTTGGGCCGCCGTGGTCAAGCCCTGTTCCGCGCTGGTCCCATCGTTGCGATCCGGGACCCTATCAGCGGGTCCCACCGGCAGTTCCCGTGCCGGCCCTGCGCTACGATCCACCCGCTCTCCGTCGTGCCGTCTTCCGATCCCAGTTCCGCGCCGGCCGTCATGCGGCTGCTGGGAGTGTCCAAGGTCTACCCGGGCGCCGGCAGCGCCGACGAGGTGACCGCGGTGGACGGCGCCGACCTCGAGATCCTGGAGGGCGAAACCCTCGCGCTGGTCGGAGAGAGCGGCTGCGGCAAGTCCAGCCTGTTGCGGCTGCTCAACCGGATGGAAGAGCCGAGCGCCGGCGACCTGTACTTCGGGGACGCCAGGCTCTCGACCTTCGAACCCACCGCCCTGAGACGCCGCATCGGCTACGTCCAGCAGACCGGCGGCCTGCTGCCGCACTGGACGGTCCAGCGCAACGTCTGCCTGGTGCCCGAGCTCCTGGGCTGGCCGAAGGAGCGGCGGCGGAAGCGGGCCGAAGAGCTCCTGCGGCTCGTCGGCCTGCCAGCAGCCACCTACGCCGCCCGCTACCCGCGTGAACTCTCCGGCGGCGAGCGGCAACGGGTCGCCGTCGCCCACGCCCTGGCCGCGGATCCGCCGCTCGTCCTGCTGGACGAGCCCTTCGGCGCGCTCGACGCGATCACCCGAGCGGAAGTGCAGCAGACGTTCATGCGGCTGCGGGCGTCGCGGGAGCAGACGGCCGTGATCGTCACCCACGATCTCGACGAGGCCTTTCTGCTGGCGGACCGGATCGCGGTCATGCGCCGCGGCAGGCTGCTCCAGACGGCGCCGCCGCAAGAACTGATCGACAGCCCCGCCGACCCGTACGTCGGCGAACTTCTGGATCGCGCGGCCAACTGACATGACGAAGCCGGCGCTGCTGCTCGCGGTCCTGGCCCTGGCGGCCCACCCACCGGCTCCGGCGCAGGAAACCCAGCCGGAGACTCCATCTCCTGGCGGGACGATCGTGGTCGGATCGAAGAACTTCGCCGAGAACCGCCTGCTCGGAGAGCTCTTTGCCCAGTTGATCGAGGCCCATACCGGCCTCGAGGTCGAGAGGCGGCTCGGCCTCGCCGGCACCGAGTTCTGCTTCGAGGCGCTGCGCACCGGCAGCATCGACCTCTACCCCGAGTACACCGGCACCGGCCTCGTCACCCTGCTCGGCGAGGAGCCGACCGCCTCCAAGTTCGAGGCGCTGGCAACCGTCCGGGCCGAGTTCCTCAGGCGCTTCGATCTCCACTGGCTGGCCCCGATCGGGTTCGAGAACTCCTACGAACTGGCGATCCGGGCCGACCTCGCCCACTCGGGAGAAGGCGAACTGCGCACGATCAGCGACCTCGTGCCGGTCGCGCCGACCCTGCGCGCCGGCTTCGGCTACGAGTTCGTGGAACGCGGCGACGGCCTGCCCGGCCTCGCCGACACCTACGGTCTCAGCTTCGCGAACGTCCAGTCCATCCTCCAGGCGCCGAAGTACCAGGCGGCCGCCGCCGGAGCGGTCGACGTGATCGACGCCTACACCACAGACGGCCGGCTGCTCGTCTACGACCTCGTCGTCCTGGAGGACGACCTCGGCTTCTTCCCGCCCTACGAGGCGGCGCCGCTGGTGCGAGGCGACACGCTGGAGCGCCATCCGGAGGTCGGCGCCGTGCTCGGGCTGCTCGGACAGGCGATCGACGAGGGCCGGATGCGCGCGCTCAACCTCCGGCTCCAGGAAGAGCACGAACCGATCGAGGACGTCGCCCACGATCTCCTGCGGGAACTGGAGCTCCTGCCGGGCGATGTCGAGACGGTCGCCCCCGAGCGCCAGCCGAGGGACTCCGGCCTTGGCGCCTACATGTGGTCGCGGCGCCGGGAGCTCTCGACCTACACCGCCGAGCACATCGGCCTCTCGGCCGTCGCGCTCGCGCTCGGCATCCTGTTCGCGGTGCCGCTGGCGCTCCTGCTCGACCGCCTCCGGACCGGGACCAGCGAGGCGATGATCCGGATCATCGGCATGTCCCAGACCCTGCCCTCCCTGGCGCTGTTCGGCTTCCTGATTCCCGTCCTCGGCGTCGGCGTCGTGCCCAGCGTCGTGGCGCTCTGGATCTATTCGATCTTCCCCATCCTGCGCAGCAGTTGCACCGGACTCCGCGAAGCCGATCCGGACGCCGCCTCGGCGGCCACCGCGCTCGGCATGACCGAGGGTCAGGTGCTGAGGCGGGTCCGCCTGCCGCTGGCGGTGCCCACGATCATGGCCGGCGTGCGCACCGCCGGCGTGATCACCGTCGGTACGGCGACGATCGCCGCCTTCATCGGCGCTGGCGGACTCGGCCAGCCGATCATCGCCGGCGTTCAGCTCGTGAACATTCAGCAGATCCTGTCGGGGGCGATTCCGGCGGCGCTTCTGGCGCTGGCCGCCGACGCCATGCTCGGCGCGCTCGGGAAGTGGTTGCGGCCGCGCGGCGTCGGCCCTTAGAGCAAATCGGTCGCCGCTTCGCGGCGCGTTCCTGTCAGAGGCCGGCGAGGGCGCCGGCGCACCCAGTGGGTCTCAGCCGACGAGGTCGCAGGCGGCAAAGAAGAAGGCGCGTTCGATCGCGGCGTTCTCCGGCGAATCGCTGCCGTGGATCGCGTTGTTCTGGATGTTCGTGCCGTAGAGGTTGCGGATCGTCCCTTCGGCGGCCTGCGTCGAGTCGGTGGCGCCCATCGTGTCGCGGAGATGGGCAACCGCGTTGTCGCGCGCCAGCGCGATCGCCACCACGGGACCGCTCGTCATGAAGGCGACGAGGTCGGCGTAGAACGGCCGCTCGCGATGCACGGCGTAGAAGGCCTCCGCCTGCGCCTGCGAGAGGCGCATCCGGCGCACGGCCTGGATCCCGAAGCCGGCGTCCTCCAGGTGGGCGATGATCCCGCCCGTGTTGCCCGCCCGGACCGCGTCCGGCTTGATGATCGTCAGCGTCTCTTCCATCCCGCTATCTCCCCAGCGCCTCGGACAGCCGCGCGCCCATCTCGGCCGGCGAATCGACGACCAGGACCCCGGCAGCACTCAGCGCCGCCTTCTTCTCGGCCGCCGTGCCCTTGCCGCCCGCCACGATCGCGCCGGCGTGGCCCATGCGCCGCCCGGGCGGTGCGGTCGCGCCGGCGATGAAGCCGACGACGGGAATGTCCAGGTGCTCGCCGATCCAGGCCGCCGCCTCCTCTTCCGCGGTCCCGCCGATCTCGCCGATCAGGACCACGGCTTCCGTCGAATCGTCCCCGGCGAACAGTTCCAGCACGTCGATGAAGCTCGTGCCGTTGACCGGATCGCCGCCGATGCCGACGCAGGTGGTCTGCCCCAGGCCTTCGTTCGTGAGCTGCCACACCGCCTCGTAGGTCAGGGTGCCGCTCCGGCTGATCACGCCGACGTTGCCCGGCTCGTGGATGTGGCCGGGCATGATGCCGACCTTCGCCTGACCCGGCGTGATCAGGCCCGGGCAGTTCGGCCCCAGCAGGCGGCTGTCCCGGCCCCGGAGGAAGGCTTTGACCCGGACCATGTCCTGAACCGGAATGCCCTCGGTGATGCACACGATCAGTTCGACGCCGGCGTCGGCGGCCTCCATGATCGCGTCGGCGGCAAACGGCGGCGGTACGAAGATCAGCGTCGCATTGCAGCCGGACACCCGCCGCGCGCGCTCGACCGAGTCCCAGACCGGAAAGCCCTCGACGGTCGAACCTCCCTTGCCGGGCGTCACTCCGCCGACGACGTCGGTGCCGTAGTCCCGGCAGCCCATCGCGTGGAACAGACCTTCCCTGCCGGTGATGCCCTGGACGATCAGGCGGGTGCTCTCGCCAACCAGAATCGACATCGGCTCAGCCTCCCAGGGCCTCGACCGCGCGCTCGGCGGCGGTCGCCATGCCGTCGGCGACGAGGAAGTCGAAGTCCGCCCGCTCAAGCACTTCCCGGCCCTCCTCGACGTTCGTGCCCTCGAGCCGGACCACTACCGGCACCTCCACCGGCGTACCCTCGGCGGCCAGCTCGTCGATCGCCGCGACCACGCCGCGCGCGATGCGGTCGGTGCGGGCGATGCCGCCGAAGATGTTGATCAGCACCGCCTCGACCGCCGGATCGGAGAGGATGATCCGGAAAGCGCTCGCCACCGCCTCCTGGGAAGCCGAACCGCCGACATCCAGGAAGTTGGCCGGCTCGGCGCCGTACAGCTTGATGATGTCCATCGTCGCCATCGCCAGGCCGGCGCCGTTGACCATGCAGCCGATGCTGCCGTCCAGCTTGATGTAGCTGATGCCGTGCTCGGAGGCCTCGACCTCCAGCGGATTCTCCTCGTGCACGTCCCGCAGCTCGGCGATGTCCCGCTGCCGGAACATCGCGTTGTCGTCGAAGTTCATCTTCGCGTCCAGGGCGTAGACATTGCCCTTCGAGTCCACCATCAGCGGGTTGATCTCGACCAGGGAAGCGTCGGTTTCCAGGTAGGCCGCCACCACGCTGGACACGATCGACTGGATCTGGCGCGCCGTGCCGCCTTCGAATCCGAGCCCGGACGCGATCCGCCGGCACTGGAACGGCAGCACGCCGAGCAGCGGATCGATCAGCTCCCGCAGGATCGCGTCGGGATCCGACTGGGCCACGTCCTCGATGTCCATGCCGCCCGAGCGCGATGCCATCAGGAGGGGGCATTCGGCGGCGCGGTCCAGGGTCACGCCCAGGTAGAGCTCCCGGTCGATTTCCAGGGCTTCCTCGATCAGCACCTCGCGCACCTGCTGGCCTTCGGGGCCGGTCTGGTGGGTCACCAGTTGCATGCCCAGGATTTCACCGGCCAACCGCTCCGCCTCGCTCGGACTCGAAGCCACCTTGACGCCGCCGCCCTTGCCGCGACCGCCGGCGTGAATCTGCGCCTTGACCACGCAGCGGCCGCCGAAGTCCTCGCAGATCGGCCCGGCCTGAGCGGGGTCGTCGATCACCTTGCCCTGGGGCACCGTGGCGCCGAACCGACGCAGTATCCCCTTGGCCTGAAACTCGTGGATCTTCACGGGCGGCGACTCTTCAGTCGAGGTTTTCG
>JAJDZH010000115.1 GCA_022824725.1 Thermoanaerobaculia bacterium
TCAGGCCCCATGACGGCAGCAGGATCGTGCTGACCCGGCTGTTCGTCAACGCGATGCCGTCCCAGTCGTTCATGCTGAGAGTCGCCTCCCAGTTCAGACCCTTCGTCGGACTGCTGCCCAGCAACGCCGACTTGTTGTCCAGCAGGAACGCGCAGTCGCCAGCAAGAGCCGCCGCGTCCGTCGGGTTCGTCGCCGTCACGGCCGCCGAACTCGACGTGCAGGACGCGGTAGGCGTCGTCAGCCGGTCCAGCCAGATCGGGTCGCTCGGGGACGACATGCCGTTCGTGCCGTGGTTGGCGCGTACCCGGAAGGCGTAGGGCGTGTCCGAGGCAAGGCCGGTGACCTCGATCGTCTCGGCGTCGCTGGCGGCCGCTGTCGCGAACGCGGTCCAGGCGATGGACGTCTGAGCCGCCGCGACCGCCTCGGGGCCCCGTCCCGCGCCTGCTTCGCCGGGAGCGCCGGAGGGCGCCGCCGTCGACGCGGCGGCGGTCGCGGCGGCCATGGTCCCCACCGTGCTGGCCGCTACGTACTCGACGACGAAGCCCGTTTCGTCGAGCGAGTTGTCGGTCCAGGTCAGGGTCACGCTGGTGTCGGACGCCTTCGCCGCGGACAGTTCCGTCGGGGCGGGCGGCGGCAGGGTGAGGGTCGCCGAAGCGCTCCAGCCCGGTGCGCTCGCGTTCGTCGCGCCAACCCGGAACTCGTAGGTGCGGCTGCCGAACAGGTGACCGACAGCCGCCGACGTTTCGTTCGCGCCGACCGCGGCGCCGGTCGTCCAGACATCGGCGCCGAGCCGCCACTCGACCAGAAAGCCTGTTTCGTCGTTCGAGTTGTCGGTCCAGGTGACGGTCGCGCCGGTCGAGCCGGCTGCCGTCGCCGCGACGTTGGTCGGCGGCTGTGGCCCACCCAGCGGCTCGGTGAACACGGGGTCGCTCGGCGTGTGCGGCCCCGCGGCGCTCTTTGCCAGCACGCGGAACTCGTACGCACTTCCCGCGGTGAGCCCGGTCACGGTGATGGAAGTCGCGTTCGCCGCCGCCTCCGTGCCGTACGTGGACCAGAGATCGGCCGAACGGTAGACGCGGTACTCGACGATGAACCCCGTCTCGTCCGGCGAGTTCTCCATCCAGGTCAGGCTGACGCTGGTGGCGCTCGCTTCCATCGCGGCGAGCCCGGTCGGCGCCGCCGGCGGCATGGTGACCGAGACGATGGCGCCCGGCGAACCGCCATGCGCGCTGACGGCCGTGACCCGGACGTCGTACGTCGTGCTCGACGACAGCCCGGTCAGCGTGGCCTGCTGGACGTTCGGGTTCGTCGTACTGGCCGTGGACCAGCCGCCGCCGCCGGTCCGGTGCTCCACCTGGAATCCCGTTTCGTCCCGCGAGCGATCGACCCAGGTGACCAGGGCAGACGTCCCGTCCCGCGCTTCGACCGCGACCTGCAGCGGTTCGCGGGGCGGCATGGTGAGCGACACGGCGCTTCCCGGGGCGGCGCCGTTCCCGTTTCGGGCGTTCACCCGGAACTCGTAAGCCGTGCTGGGGGCGAGGCCCGTGACAGTCGCGCTCGTCGCGTTCGCCGCGGCGGACGGGGCGCTGCTCCAGGCGCCGGCGACGCGCTTGCGGTACTCCACGTCGAAGCCGGTTTCGTCGTTCGAGTTGTCGGTCCAGGCCAGGTCGACGACGGTCGGACCGGCGGCCGTCGCGGTCAGGCCGGTGGCGGCGAGGGGCGCACCGAGCGCATGGATGCGGGCGACGTTGCTGGGAGTGGAATCGCCGTTTGCGCTTCTCGCCCGCACCTGGAACTCGTAGTTCCCGCCCGCGAGCGAAGTCACGGTCAGCGACGTCGCGTTCGCGGCCGTCACGGTCCCGAACGTCTGCCACTCGCCTCCCTCAAGCCGGTACTCCGCCAGGAAGGCGGTCTCGTCCGACGATTCGTCCACCCAGGTCAGCTCGACGCTGGCGGCGCCGGCGCGCTCGGCCACAAGGCCGCTCGGCGGCGGCGGCGGCATGGTGATCGTCACCGGGTCACTCGGCGTGGAGCGGTGGCCCCCGGCGCCGAGCGCGACCACGCGGATCTCCAGGGCCGCGCTCGGCGTCAGGCGAAGGGCGGTGGCCGAGGTGGCGCCTCCCGCGGCGGTCTGGTGAACGGACCAGTCCGTGTCCGCGCCGCCTTGCCGCCGGGCCTCGATGACGAAGCCGGTCTCGGTGGTGTCCGCGTGGGTCCACTGGACGTCGGCGCTCGTCGAGTCGCGCGCGGTCGCCGTGACGCCGGTGGGGCCCGGGGTCGGCATCGTCGCCTCGACGGCGTCGCTGTCTTCCCAGTACTCGTCCCCGTCCTCGTCCTCGTCCGGGTCGATGCGGGCGCGGACCCGGAAACTGTAACGCTCACCGGCGTTCAGCCCGGTGACCTCGGCTTCCTCGCGGTTCTTCTTGACGCTCCCGCGCTCCTTCTTCCAGCCTCCGCTCTGGCCCCTGTACTGGACGACGAAGTGGATCTGCTGCGTGGCGCGGTTCGTCCAGGTGACCTTGGCGGAGGTCGAACCCGTGGGCGTCGCCGTCACGTCGCCCGGGTCCTGGGAGGAGTAGAGCGTCAGGATCTCGCTGTTGTACGAACCGGTGTCGGTCCGGTGCGCCAGCACCCGGAAGTGGTAGACGGTCTTCGGCGCGAGCCCCTCCAGGACGGTGTCGTTCGCGTCGCCCGTGGCGCCAGGAGTGGCCACGTTCTCGTCGGCGTACGTCCAGATCCCGTCGTCCGGCCTGTGGGCGCGGCGGAAGGCGTGCTCGTTTGTCGACTTGTCCTCGAATCGCATCTGAATCGCCTGGGAGAAGGCCGGCGCGCTCTGGCAGTCCTGGGTGTCCGGGTCGCAGCTTGCCCGGCTGTGGTGCTTGACGCTGACCAGCTTGGCCGCCGTGGGGGCGTCCGCAACGCCCCTGGGTTTCTCCAGAGTGAACTTCTTCTCGGCCAGGCTGTAGCCGGTGGCGCTCAGGGCGTTGACGGCGAAGGTGTATTTTCCGGGCACAAGACCCGTCACGAGAGCCTCCGTCGCATCCGGTGGAAGGACGGCGTACACCTGGTCGTCGCCCTGCTTGAAGGCGTAGCTCACGCGGTAGCCGATCTCCTTCTTGGTGTCCTTCCAGGTCAGCTTGACTTCCGTCGGGAGGTCGCCGCCCGCGGCCTTGAGCTTCTTGACGGGATCGGGCGGCAGAGTGTTGGTCTTCCAGTCGATCTCGATCTCGTTGCTGAAACTGTGGCCGCCGGCGCCGCAGGTCTGCACGCGGTAGGTCCGAAGCATGTTGAGGTTGTCGGGCGCATTGACCTTCACGTTCGAAGGACCTTGGGCGTCGGCCTGCCACCAGGTCTCCACGATCTCCCAAAAGTCGGCGCCGCTCTTCTGG
>JAJDZH010000192.1 GCA_022824725.1 Thermoanaerobaculia bacterium
GGAGGGTCATTGCTCTACCTCGTTCTGGGACGGACCCGGTGGAGGAACGAAGACATCGAGAAGGCGGTCCGGCGTTTCGTCGACGAAGACGAAGCGCTTGCGACCGCCGGTCGCGTCGGTGATCAGTTTCGGTTTGCCGGCAAGCGAGCCTTCGATCGTCTGAAGCTGGAGCCGGAACCGGTGCAGGTCGTTCGCGCGCCGGTACGCTCCGGCGCGCAGTTCGAAACGTTCGCTCTCGCCGCGGCCGGCCTCGACGCGGCGGTTCTGGTACGCCTCGGCTTCGAGGAGTTGCCGGCGCGCCTCGCCGCGGGCAATCGGCAGGCGCTCGAGCGCGTAACCCTCGGCCTCGTCGATCAGGGTTTCCCGCTCCTCGAGCGCGCTGGCCGCGTCACGGAAGGCGTCGACGACGTCGAGCGGCGGGTGGGCGTCCTGCACCGTCGCGCTCACGACCTCGACGCCGGCGCCGAGGCTGTCGAGCAGCGCCGCGAGATGACTGTGCCAGGCCTTCTCGATGCCCTCGCGCTTCCCGGTCAGCACGTCGTCGAGGGAGTGGCCGGCGAGCACGGTGCGCAGCGACCGCTCGGCGCTCGTCTCGACCAGGAGCGCCGGATCGGCCGTGGCGAAGGTGAAGGCGGCGGCATCGGCGACCCGGTAGTGGATCCGGGCAGCGACTTCCACCAGGTTCTCGTCGCCGGTCAGCATCAGCCGTTCGAGCGGCGGCGTGTCGTCGAAGCCGGCGTGGCGGACGTTCCACTCGTAGCTCGCCGGAGTGCCGGTTTCGCCGGCGCCGGCTTCCCGGGGCGAGCCGACCGCGGCCATCCGCAGGCGGTCCGGTTCGACCCTGGTCACCCGGTCGACCGGCCACGGCCAGCGCAGGTGCAGGCCCGGACCGAGTTCACCGCCGACGTGGCGGCCGAAGCGCTGCACGAGTCCGACTTCCTGGGGATCGATCATGCGGAGGCCGCTCGCGGCCCAGACCGCGGCGAGCGCGAACGGCGCCGCGCGCAGCAGCCGGGGGGCCGCGGACCGGATCCGCGCGGGACTGCCTTGGAGCGCGTGTTCGAGGCGATGAACCGTCTCGCGGCGGCCCGCCTTGAAGGCGTTCCAGCCGGCGACCAGCCCGTCGACCGGACCGGCGAGAAGGCGGAAGCGACCAAAGCCCCGGTCTTCGCGGGCAGCCACCGCCCGTCCTTCGTAGAGCAGCCGGACGCAGTTCAGGATGACGAGCAGCGACGCGGCCTGGTGGACGATCGCCGCCGCGGCCGGGGGCAGCCAGCCGAAGGCGGCGAAGCCGACGGCGACGAAGTTGATGCCGAAGGCGAAGATCAGGATGCTGCTGCGGATCCGGGCGACGACGCGCCGCGAGTAGCGGAGCAGGGGCGCCAGGTAGTCGAGCCGGTCGGGCAGCAGGACGACCTGGGCCGCCTCGGCCGAGAGGTCGGCGGCGCCGTGGCCGAAAGCTGTGCCGACGGACGCGGCGGCGAGGGAGGGCGCGTCGTTGATCCCGTCGCCAACCATCAGGACGTTGCGGTCGCCGCGGGAGAGCTCGCCGAGCCGGCGCACCTTGTCTTCGGGCAGCAGCTCCGCCTGGACCTGGTCGATGCCGGCCCGGCGGCCGATCGTGCGCGCCGTTTCCTCGGCGTCGCCGGTCAGCATGACGATCGGATCCACGCCGGTCTGGCGCAGGTCGGTGACGGCGTCGGTCGCTTCAGCGCGAAGCGGATCGGCCAGGGCCAGCGCGCCGGCCAGGGCGCCGTCGACCGCGACGGCGAGGCGGGTCTCGCCGCTTCCCGGCGTCGGCAGGACGCTCTCGGCCACGGCGCCGATCTGCTCTTTGCCGATGACCTCCGCCAGCAGCGCCTGGTTGCCGACCGCGATCTCGTGCCCGTCGACGGTGGCCGTCACGCCGCGGCCGGGATGGAGCCTGAAGTCCTCTGGCTCCGAGAGGTCGAGTTGCCGTTCGCGGGCTTCGGTGACGAGCGCCCGGCCGAGCAGGTGCTCGGAAGTCAGTTCGGCGCTCGCCGCGAGTCGGAGCAGGCGATCCTCGGCCATGCCGCCAACGGGCGCGATGGCGGTCAGCGCCGGACGGCCGCAGGTCAGCGTGCCTGTCTTGTCCAGCACGCAGGCGTCGATGCGAGACAGCGACTCGATCACGTCGCCGCCCTTGACCAGCGCTCCCTCGCGCGCCAGCCGTGCGATCGCGGAGGCCATCGCCGCGGGCGTCGCCAGCACCAGGGCGCAGGGGCAGGCGACGATCAACGCCGCCACGGTGCGCATCATCTCGCCGGTGAAGAGATAGATCCCGCCGGCGGCGACCAGCACCGCGGGCAGGAAGTAGCGGGCCAGCTTGTCCGCCGTGCGGACTACACGCGCCCGCCGGCTCTGGGCGTCCTCGATCAGGTTGGCGATGCGGGCGACCGTCGTGTCGCTGCCGGTGCGCTCGGAGCGGATGTCGAGGACGCCGTACTCGTTCAGGCTGCCGCTCCACACCGCGTCGCCGACGCCGAGCTGCGCCGGCAGCGGCTCGCCGGTCACGCTGCTCTGGTCGACGGACGACGCGCCGCGTTCGATCATCCCGTCCACCGGCACGCGCTCGCCCGCGAGCACCCGCACCACGTCGCCGATCTCGACCTCTTCCAGCGCGACGAGTTCCTCGCCGCCGTCGCGGAGCACCCGCGCCTGTTCGGGCTGGCTGGCGACGAAACCGGCGATCGCCCCCTTCGCGCGGTCGACCGTCCAGTGTTCGATCCCCTCGCCGATCAGCATGATGAACATGACCTCGGCGGCGGCGAAGTACTCGCCGATCCAGACCGCGGCGCCCGCCGCGATGGCGATCGTCAGGTGGGACGAGAAGTGTCCCTGGAGCAGGTCCAGGATCGCGTGGCGGATGAGCGGATAGCCCGCGACCAGCGTGAGGATGAGCGCCAGGTCGATGCCGGCGACGGTCCGCACGACGCCAAGCAGGTAGAGCAGCAGCAGGACGCCGACCGCGACGCAGAGCGCGATGTAGCCGACCCGCTGCAGCAGCCCGTGGCTGTGCGAGTGGCCGTGACCGTCGTCCTGGCCGTGAACCTGGAAATTGGGCGCGCCCATGCCGAACGGCTAGATCGCGAACAACATCATGGCGAGCCCCGAGGCGGCGATGGCGAGGCCGCTCAGCGTGTGGGCGTAGGTCTGAAGGCCGGGGAACCGCACGAACTGAAGGCCGCGATAGGCGATCGCGACGATGGCTGCCATGGTCGCAATGGTCGTCACGCCGAAGGCCACGGTCACCGGGATCACCGCCCACAGGCCGACCTGGAACGCCGGCACCATGAGGATGGGGATCAACGGCTCGCAAGGGCCGAGCACGAAGATGACGAACAGGCTCCAGGCGGTGAGGCCGGCCACCCCGGCGGCCGAGACCTTCGGGTGCTCGTGGCCGGCCGCCTCGGGATGTTCATGGGCATGGACGAGGCCGCCGGCATGGGCGTGGACGTGGCGCTGCTGCCGCCGCCTGCGAGCCAGCGACCAGCCGGCATAGGTCAGGCCGAACGCGACCAGCGCCCAGGCGGCCAGGTCGCCGCGGACCGCCTCAATGGACTCGAAGGCGCCCACCCGGCCCTGCATCCAGTGGTGGCCCTCGCGGGTGTCGAGACCGGTGGCGAAGAGGGCGATCCCGATTCCGGCGCCGCCCAGCAGGACGGACGAGGCGACGTGTCCGCCGCCGCACAGCCCGGTGATCCACAGCGTCCTGCGCAGCGACCATCCGCGGGCCTTGCCGAGGACGACGAACGGCAGCGTGTGGTCGATGCCGATCAGCGTGTGGACGAAGCCGATGCCGACCGCGGCCGAAACCAGGACCCAGACCGCGTCCATCTTCTACGAGCTCGCGCCGCAGACCGCAGCGAAGCAAGTGCCGCGGCGCGAGGTCGTAGAGAGGTGGGGCTGGGGCCAAACATGGAGCTTGCGACAGGTTTGGCGGCGCTACTCGACCGTCACCCAGATCGGTGACGACCAGGCGATCTCGCGGTTCTTCTGGATCACCCGCACATAGTAGTAGTGCTCGCCGGGCGTCACGTCGCTGTCGACGAAGGTCAGGTCGACTTCCTGATCGAGGTTCTGGCGGTTGTAGAGGAAGGTCTGGTCGCGGATGATGTCGATCTGCTCGATGCGGGCGGTGCCGATCACCTTGACGACCAGATCGAAGCGGCCCGAGACCTCGGCGATGTCGCCCTGGAGGTACTCCCGGCCGTTCGCACGCATCCGGTAGTCGAGGATGATGTTGTCCGTCGCGGCGTAGGAGTGGCGCTTCCTCATCGCGTCGAGGAGGCCTTCGGCGGAGAAGTCCTCGGCGATCGTGGCGGCGTAGGAGATGTGGGTCGAGATGTGGTCCGAAGCGGCCTGCACGCCGAGCTTGTAGCCCTTGGCCCAGGCGTTCCAGACGAAGCCGGCGGGCTGGAAGCCGCCCTGCTGGCCGCTCGGTTTCTCGCGGGTGGCTGCTCGGGGAGCCCCTTCGTATTCCGCGGACGTGCGGTCGCCCTGGTAGATCTCGACCAGAGGTTCGACCTCGGGATCGTTGTCGCGCCAGTCGGTGCCCATGCCGGTCGCCGAGGTATGGGGGATCGAGATCGCGTCGTGCTCCCGGAGGTACGCGAACAGTCGCGCGGCGCCGTCCTCGCTCCGAGACTCCGCCTCGGTGATCGGCAGCGTCGGCATGCCGCGCTTCGCCGAGAGGATGTTCCGGTGGCCGCCCGGGTAGCTGATGCTGCGCTCGTAGGTGTAGACGGGCACGAAGCTCCCCGGCAGCCGGAAGATGTCGGCGATCTGGGGATGGAGCCAGTTGACGTACTCGATGTCCTGGCCGCCCCGGTTGTTGTGCTCGCTGACGCCGAGGAAGTCGAGTTCGGCGGCGTCCAGGGCGTAGCGGTAGGCCTCCATCAGGGAACCGTCGTTCAGGCCGTCGTGCGAGAACTCCGTGTGGCGGTGGGTGTCGCCCCGGTAGATGCGGTAGGTGCGGCCCTCCGACTCGATCGTGTAGGCGCGGATGCGCGCGACGTCTTCGGCCTCGTTGGGATGCACCGGGTACGTCGTATAGGCGCGCGTCTCCGGGTCGACGAGTCGCGGCGGCGTCGCTTCGCCGGTCAGGGAGGGCAGCTTCGCCGCGTTGATCGAGGAGTGCTCGAAGAGGTACTCCTCGGAGTTCCGGTTGTCCGTCGGCCAGGCCGCGAACAGGTTGCCCCGGCCATCGGAGGCCAGTTCCCAGCGCACGTCCTGGCGGCCGCGGCTGAAGGGCAGGTGAAGCGGCCGGGTCCATTCATCGCCGACGTAGGCCGTGCCGAAGATCTGCCAGGCGGCCCGGTGAGCCGGCGTGAAGTCCGGCGTGTCGCGGGCCCGGATCGTGCGGTGGCGGAAGAACAGCCACATCCGGCCGTCCGCGTCGGCCTGGAGCACGGGGAGGT
>JAJDZH010000031.1 GCA_022824725.1 Thermoanaerobaculia bacterium
GTTCCGCGTCGTTCAGATCGGCCGCACTGTCGAGAAAGAAGCCACACGGCGTCTCCTCGAACGCTCGCTCGCTGCCGCCCAGGATCAGGGCGCAGAACTTGAACCGCGTGTCGACGTCCGGGAAGAACGGCGGCAAGCCGCTCCCCTGCCGCCGATTCTCGAAATCGAAGAGCCCAGCGACGCGACCCACGGTAGACACCGACTGGAAGAAGGGCGCCGCCGTCCTGTCAGCGTAGATGCCCGAAGGCACGAGCAAGCCGACGATGCCGCCGGGCTTGAGCACGCCCAGCGCCCGCTCGACGAACAGTGAGTACAGGTTGATGTCGCCCCTGCCAAGCAACGGGAAGTCACCCGACTTCCGAAACAGCGTCAGGAGGCTGTCGGCCCGCTGCTTCGCCTCATCGAAAGCCGCGGCCAGCGGTTCGCCGCGGTCCCGAAGTTCCCTGATGCCCTTCCGGCGCAGGGCCGCTGTTGGCGCCCGAGCAAGCTCCGGATCCCGCGTCGCGAACCACTCCACTTCCTGCAGCTTGATCCTGTCCCAAGGTGGATTGCCGATCACCGCGTCGAAGCCGCCTTCCGGCTGGCGCCGCTGCCAGTGTCGCCACACTCCGGGGAAAGCGACTTCCCAATGGAGGAAGCTCTCCCGCTCGGCCAGGTCGCCGGCATCGCGCCATAGCCCGGCGAACCTAGTCAGGCCGGCATCATCCGCACCGTTCGGCGTGGCGTCGACGGCGCCCGGCCCCTCGGCGAGGAGCGAGTACGCCTTGGCCGGGTAAGCGCCGATCACCTCGAGCAGTCCGCGGGTCTCGAACTCGTTGCGCTCTTTCTTCTTCATGCCCGCCGTCATCCAGCGGAGGGCGCACAGAAAGTCGAGCACGCGGCGCAACTCGGAGGTCGCCTGGTCCACGCCCTCGAAGAGCCTCGCCGACTCACGGACCTCGGCTACGTCGGCGTCGGACATCTCCTCGATCAGTTCCATCCCGGCAACCGCGTTCTCGGCGCCCTGAATGGCGCTGGAGGCGATCAGCCCGCCCAGGCGACGCAGTTCGTCGGTGCCGTCGCCCACCCTGAGCCCGACCAGCGAATCGCCGCAACGCAGGTGATGGTCCAGGAACGACAACGGCGCGCCGACCGTGAAGCTATGCAGCCAGAGCGACACCTTCGCCAGTTCCACCGTCAGGCGGTTCTTGTCCACGCCGTAGATGCAGCGCTTGAGCACCATTCGCCGGATGATCGCCTGATCCGTGAGCTGCGCCTGATCGATCACCCAGTCCGAGTCCGCCGCGCGTTGCAGAATGCCTTCGCGGATGCGAGCGATCCGACCTACGAGCGGCGATTCGTAGGGCTCGTCGAGCCAGCCCGGCACCGCCGGCGCGGACTCGATGAGTTCCGCCACGTAGTCGGACAGGAAGTCCACGGACGTGACCAGAAAGTGGCCGCTTCCCATCGCGGGATCGAGTACCTTGAGATTGAGCACCGCTTCCGCCGGGTCGATCTGGAGTAGCTCCGCCAGGCGCTCGGCCCTGGGCCTGCGATCGCTCTTCAGGTCCGCGGCCCTCGCCTCGAACTCCCGCCGCCGCTCATCCGCCAACGGCTTTAGCGTGCGTTCGACGATCAGGTCGACCAACTCCTGGCTCGTGTAGAAGCTGCCGCTATCTTTCCTGGCGAACCGGTTGAGCTGAATCGAGACGTTGCCTGCCGAATCGCGGACCGGTTCCCGCTCCAGAAGTCGTTCGTAGATCGAACCGAGCTGCTGGACCGTCATGTCGCGGTAGTTGACGAACCTCGCTCGGCCCGAGTCGTCCTGCGCGACATGGCTGAGTCCGAAGACGACCGCGGCGATTTCGCTGTCCGCCAAACGGACTCTCGTGAGCAACGGCGCCGCTTCCTCCGCGAACAGGCCGCCGTTGTAGGGCGGCAAGCCGATCGACGGATCGCCTCGATCGATCTGCCGGAACAGCTCCATGAGGCGGTTGAAGTAGTTGCTCGCCGTGCTCGAGAACGTGTCTCGCTCGCGCCACCTCGTCGCAACGTTGTCGCGGACCGGGCGCAGGCCATAGTCGTCGTACCGCGAGTCGTTCACGGGCAGCAGACCGCGGTCTTCGGCGTAGAGCACGAACAGCAGGCGATAGAGGAAGATCAGACCGGAGTTGCGGATCTGCTGAAGACCGGCTTCCGGCGCCTGAGCGGCCAGGGCGTTCAGCAGCCGTGGGAAGACGTCGCCGAACACGACCTGGGAAAGGTCCTCCGCCGCACTCTCCTCGTAGCGCTTTCCCTCCGCGATCGCCAAGTCCACGAAGTTCGCCCTGGCGCCAGCCCGCCGAACGAACGCGTTCCGCCCGAAGAGAAGAAGGAAGGTCCTCAGTGCGTCTTCGTCCCCGCCCTCGAGGATCGCGCCCAAGTCCACCTCGAAGTAGCCACTCGCACGCGGGCGGGCCTGGTGGTCGTAGAGCCTCCAGATCCGGCCGTTCGTCAGAAGGCCCCTGGCGATCCGGCCATCCGACACGCTGTACGCGGTCGCGAGGTAACGGAGGACCTGCCCGTGGGGCGTGCCGAGAACAAGGCGATCAGAACGATCCCGCGCATCCAGGGACAGGCCGAACCGCTTGCTCTCCTGGACGACAAGGGCGTCCACGTAACGATCGTCCGGGGCCATCCGCTCGGCGGCACTCGCCTTCGATTCGGAGTCCTCGAACAGCAGGTGATCCGGGACATCCTCGCCGTCCGCCGCTTCCTGCTGGGGCAGATAGTCCAACCACTCCCTTCCCACTTCTTCCACGTGTCGACGCCACGCTGACGCCACCGCGTCAGCGTCGTGGTCGGCCGCCTCCGGGAGGAGGATTACACGTCTCCATCGCTTTGGATTTCCTTGTGTTCACGCCCTCCATCGTGATAGGTTGACTGTCTTCGCGGGAGGCCCGAAAGGCTGGTTCGGCAGCCTCCGACACGCGCCAATCAGACCGTCAGGTCACAGCACGGGTGACAGAAGAATGCTTGACAAAGAAACCGGCATGTGCACCAAGGAGCGCATGGGCGAGGAGATCGCCACGCTCGCCGCACGCATCGATGCGGCGACCTACGAGTTGCTCGCTTTGATCCGCAAGTTCGATGAAGAGGAGGGCTGGAACTGCGGCTTTCTCAACTGCGCCCGATGGCTCACCTGGCGCATCGGCCTGGCGCCGAGTGCAGCCCGGGAGAAAGTCCGGGTCGCGCGGGCCTTGGGCGACCTTCCGCTGATGAGCGAGGCGATGAAGCGGGGCGAGCTCTCGTACTCGAAAGTGAGAGCGTTGACCCGCGTCGCCCGGCCCGAGACGGAGAAGGAGCTGGTTGAACTCGGCAGGGCGGGAACAGCAGCCCACATCGAGAGAGTCGTCAGAGCGTGGCGAAGGATGGACCGCTCAGTCGAGGCTGCGGACGACGAACTGCGCGACGCGTCGAGCCATGTAACGACGCACATCGACGAGAACGGCATGTTCGTGATCCGCGGTCGGCTCGCGCCGGAAGCCGGCGAAGTCTTGATGAAGGCACTCGACGCGGCAGGCGAGAAGCTCTTCGCGGAGCAGGGAGAGGACCGGCCGCCGGCCGGGAAGGTGCGCGCCGACGCATTGACGCTGGTTGCCGAGAGCGCGCTCAAGGGCG
>JAJDZH010000249.1 GCA_022824725.1 Thermoanaerobaculia bacterium
GGAGGGAGACGGCACCGCGGCCCGCCTGATCAACGACCCCGCCATCTACGAAGCGCTCGACGACCTCGTCGTCGGCATCAACGAGTCGAGGCTTCTCCGCTGGCTTGTCCGCAATCGCCAGAAGGCGGGCATCAAGAAGCGCTACCGGGACACGCAGGACGAGATGGCGGCCGCCGGCTCGGAGGATCCGGGAGAACGACCATGATCGCCTGCGCTCGTTGCGGCCGGGAACGGGAAGCGCTCGCCGTGCCGCCGGTGCCCGGCGCCACGGGCGAGGAGATCGCCCGGCGCGTCTGCGCCCCTTGCTGGGAGGAATGGGCGGCGATGGAGATCAAGGTGATCAACGAACTGCGCCTGAACTTCATGGATCCGGCGGCGCAGACGACCCTCACGGGCCACATGAGGGCATTCCTCTTCCCCGGCGACGACTCCACGGTCGAGCCCGGGGAACGGCTCGACTTCGATTCGATCGGCGAACCGTAACCGCCGGCCGCAGGCCGGCTCCACCCTACCGCCAGGGCCGGCGCGGGGGCTCGCGGATCCGGCGGAGCATCCGGCGACGCCGATTGTCCGGGTCGCCTGGATCGTTCGAGAACAGGCGCATCACGTCGCCGTCGCGGGCGAAGCGGTAGCGGCGTGCCGGCTTCCTGCCGTTGAGCCCCTTGGCCGTACTTTTCGCGTAGGTCCAGAGCTGGACGTCCGGGTCATCGATGTCGCGATGCTCTTCCCATTCCGTCTTCTCCGGGTCGCCGAACAGGATGTAGACCATGCCGCGGTCCGTGCGCCGGCCGAGCCGGCCGGACTCGGAGTAGCGCTTGTCCGCCTCGGCCGCGCGACTGTCGAACTGCCGCCGCAGACCGGCATCGCGGCGGCTCCAGAACTCGTCGACGAAGGCGGCGGCCTCCTCGTCCGACTCGAGCAGGAGATAGAGGGTCCGTTCCTCCTCGTCGGCGAGCTGCCCCACCGGGCCGACCAGCCAGCTCGTGTAGCCGGGGCCCAGGAAGGGGTTGATCAGGTCGTCCGGATGGAGCCGCTCGAGGCTCTCGGCGGCCTGGGCGCCGGCGGCGGTCAGAACGCCGATCGCAAGAGCCAGACCGAACCGCCGCACGTCAACGACCCTTCAGCAGGTCCAGGAACTCCTCCCGAATCGGGCGTTCATGGAAGATGCCCCGAAGCGCCGACGTGACCGTCCTCGCGCCCGACTTCTTCACCCCACGCATCTCCACGCAGAGATGCCGCGCCTCGATGACGACCATCGCGCCGCGGGGCCGGAGTTCCTCTACCAGAAAGCTCACGACCTGCTCCGTGAGGCGCTCCTGGAGTTGCGGCCGCTTGGCGTAGAACTCCAGGATGCGCGCGAACTTGGACAGGCCCAGGATCTTGTCGCCGGGGACGTAGGCGATGTGCGCATGACCGTAGAAGGGCACCAGGTGGTGCGAACACATGGAGTAGAACGGGATGTCCTTCTCCATCACCATCGCCCGGTAGTTCTCGTCGTTGGGGAAGGTCGTGACCTTCGGCTTGGTCCCCTGATCCAGTCCCCGGAACATCTCCAGGTACATCTTGGCGACCCGCTCGTGGGTGGTGTCCAGATTCGGGTCGTTCAGGTCGAGACCCAGCTCGACGAGCATCCGACGCACCAGCTCCGCGACGCGAGCCGCACGCTCCCCGTCCCCAGCCGCCGCCCGACCATCTTCGTAGGTCGAAGCTGGCTCGACCGGTTCCAGAACGCGCATCGGCGCATGCTACCGTAGTCGCCGTCAGTCAGAGACCACCAACCAGGACGGAATCCGATGAGCCGAGTGACGATCGAATACTGCGTGATGTGAAACTACCGGCCCCGAGCCGCCGGTCTGGCGGCTCAGTTGAAGGAGCGGTTCAACCTCGAGTCCGAGCTGGTCGACGGCAGCGGCGGCGTCTTTGAAGTCGCCCTCGACGGCCGCCCCGTGTTCTCCAAGAAAGAGCTCGGCCGCTTCCCCGACAACGGCGAAGTCGAACACGCAGTCGCAGATCTCCTTTAGCGCTCCGGGAGGCACCCGTCCGCGCCGGCGTCGAGTGTCGGTGCACCGGCCTTCTGGCCGGCATCCGATCCCTGTCAACGCTACGATCGGCCCGTGTCCGGCACCTACTCGTTGCACCTCGGCAAGGAGGACTTCAAGTTCTCCGCCGCCCACTTCACCATCTTCGGGGAAGGCGAGGCGGAGGCGCTTCACGGCCACAACTACCGGGTCACGGTCGAGATGACCGGGTCGGAGGTGGACGAGCTCGAGTTCCTGGTTCCGATGGCTGCGGCGAAGCGGGACATCCGGGCCGAATGCGCGGCCCTGGACGAGAAGGTCCTCCTGCCCGCGGAGTGCCCGCATCTTGAACTCGAGCAACGTGACCCGGTGACGGCGACCCTCGGGCAGCGGCGCTACGAGTTCCCGTCACCCGAGGTCGTCCTGCTGCCCGTGGCGAACGTGACCGTCGAGGCGCTGGCCCGGTTGCTCTGGCAACGCCTCGCCAACCGTTGGGACTCTCTTCGCGACCGCGTGGAGACCCTTGAAGTCACCGTGGCCGAGACCCGGGGCCAGGGCGCCAGCTACCGACGCAAGTTGTAGGCGGGTATCACCGCCGCAGTCGCAACTGCGCCACGGTTTCTAGGTGGGCGGTCTGCGGGAAGACGTCGAAGAAGGTGATGGACTCGAGGTCGAAGTCGCGGGTCAGGTCGCCGAGGTCGCGGGCGAGCG
>JAJDZH010000083.1 GCA_022824725.1 Thermoanaerobaculia bacterium
GCGTATCTCGATGGCAACCGGGCCTTCCTCACGGACTTCCTCGACCGGCGCCTGCCGGGGATCGTCCACGGGCCGCAGGAGGCGACCTACCTGTACTGGCTCGACTGCCGCGGGCTCGATCTGCCGATGGCTGCGTCCCGCTTCTTCCTGAAGCGGGCGAAGGTGGCGCTCAACGACGGCGCGGAGTTCGGTCCGCCGGACTCGCCGCTCGGATTCGATCGTTGCACGCGGCTCAACTTCGCCACGTCCCGCGCCATCCTCGAGGAGATCGTGGAGCGGATGGCTGCCGCGGTGGAGAACGCCTGAGGGAGCGGGCCGTTGACATGAAGCCCGACCGTCTGCCGGCCGTCTTCTGCCTGAGCGGGTGTCTTTTCGCCGGTGTTCTGCTCGCCGGGCTGCTGGCTTCGGGCGCGCCGGCGCCGGCCTTCGCGCAGCACTCGGCGGAGGCGGGCGGGGCACTCCCGGACCTCGAGTGCCTGCGCCTCATGCGCCGGGCCCGAATCGCGGAGCTGACCTCGCGACCGGCTTCCGAGGTCGAGTGGCTCAAGCGGGCTCGAGCGGAGTGCAATGAGCCGACGGCGGCGTTGGTCGGCCTGCTTCGTGCCGACCGGCGCAGTCCGCTGCCCGAGGGAGAGGCGCAGGAGTACCGGCGGGAACTGGTCGCCGCCATCGACGACCCGGTCTCCGCGCCGCCGCCGGGTGTCCTGGAGTTCATCGCTCGCAGCGAGGAAGCGGACGAGACGGTGCTTCGGGCCGCTTTCGGCCTGGTCGAGCGCCGCCTGACGGACGCCGGTACGGACCGGGTGCGGTTGCTGCGCCTCAAGGCGCTGCTCGACCAGCGCCTGGGCCGGCCGGCGGACGCGACGACGGCCCTCGTCGAACTGCGAAGCCTCGAACCGGCAAGCGAGGAGATCTCCTGGGCGCTGTTGCGGCTGCTGATCCTCCAGCAGCGATGGGACGCGGTCGCCGACCTGTTGGGCGAGATGGCGGAGGAGGGCGGCGCATCCATTCGTTCGCTCTACGCGCGGGCCCTGGCCAGGGCCGGCCGGGTGGACGAGGCGAACAGGCAACTCGGGCTCCTTGCCGAAGAGATCGATCCGAACGACGGTCTGGCGCTCAGCGACTACGCGGCCGACGTGCTGGCGGCGGCGTGGAATCTCCGGGATTCCGGCCGCTTCGCGGACGCGGAAGCGTTGTTCCGGCTCGCGGAGACGCACGCACCGGCACGGAGCTGGGCCACGGTCGAGGCTCGGGCAGCGCTCGTCCACCTGTACGGCACGGCCGAAGAGCGGGCCGTCCACGAGCAGGCCGCGGCGAATCGCTGGCGGTACGTCACGGATCCGCAATCGCTACTGAACGAAGGCGCCAACCAGTTGAGCGCCGGGAACTTCGACCAGGCCATCGAGCTGTTGAAGCGCGCCGCGGAGGAGTTGGGGCACTTCGAGGCGGTCTGGTACAACCTCGGCTTCGCGGCCTATCGGGCCGAGCGCTGGGAAGAGGCGTTCGAGGCTCTCGACCGGGCCGCCGAGCTGAACGATCAGCGGGCGGACAACTTCTTCTTCAGCGGTCTGGCGCTGATCGAACTCGAGCGCTGGGACGAGGCGATTCCGCGGCTCCTGCGGACGGTCGAACTCGATCCGGAGCGGCGGCTCGCCCACTACAACCTGTGGGTTTGCTACCGGGTGCTCGGCCGCGCGGCGGAGGCGGCTCGCCACCAGGCCGTGTACGACGCGCTGGGCGAGCGATAGCGGCGTTACAGCCCCCGCACGTAGCGCTCGAACTCGGCCTGGATCTCGGCCGGCGTGGTCTGGAACACAGCCTCGAGGGCGTCCCGGCTGGGGTAGCCCTCGGCCAGGTAGAGCAGCATCCTGGCGAAGGACTGCCCGCTTTCCCAGTCTTCCCGGCCGTGCTGCAGGAAGTGGGTCAGGAGCCATGAGAAGCCGTAGTAGTGCTGCGCTCGCTCGCCGTAGAACGTGTCGGCGCCGGCTTCCATCAGCTCGGCGATCCCGGGCGCTTCCCCTTTCCGCAGCGCGGATCGGGCTTCTTCCAGGTTCCAGGTCGTCAGGCTCTGCAACCGCACGGGCCCCCTGGCGGCGTGCGAGATCGCGTACCGGCCGCGATCGACCGCGCCCGGAATGAGGGTGCCCCGCTCGATCTTCGAGTTGCCGAAGTACTCGGCCATGCCCTCCTCGGCCCATCGCGGCAGGTCCGATCCGGGGCCGGTCAGGTAGGTGTCGCTGAAGGCGTGAAACGCCTCGTGGAGCATCGTGTGCAGCAGCTCATCGAAGTACCGGACTTCCTGGTGGAAGGCCAGCAGGCCGGGTGAATGGTAGAAGCCGGCGCCGGGAAGCCGGCCCCCGAGTTCCTCCTGGAGTCGGCGGAGGCTGTCGCGGCTGCGGAACAGGTAGACGACGACCTTGAGGCGGGCCGGCAGCGGCTCGACGTGCGGATCGAACAGTTCGTGGAGGATTCCGAAGACGGCCTCCATGTTTCCGGCCAGGATGTCGACCGTCGACTCGTCGTCCGCGTCGCTGATCAGGATGAAGCGTTCCGTCTCCCGGCGTCTTCTGTGCTCACGGTCGATGTACTTCTCGGCGACTTCGATCGTCCGGTTCAGGATCCTGACCCGTTCCGCGAGGGTCGCCTGCGGCATCGGACTCGGGAGGGCCCCGGCCGACACCAGGACGTCGAGTTGCGGATCGAAACGCCTGCGGGTCGGAGCGTTCCGCTCTTCCTCCGGGCTCTGGAACTTCATCCTCCACGACAGTGTTGAGGCGACGGCGTTGCCCTCGTCGTCGCGGGCCGGGCCGTAGCGCCAGCCACCGACGCTGCGCTCGACCTGGAATCGAAGGAGGTCGTCGAACTCGGACGAGGGTTCGATGGCGAGGACCTCGACCTGCGACACGGCCCCGGCGGCGTCGATCTCCACCCGGACTTCGACCTCCGGGTCGATGCCGCTGCCGGCCAGCTCGTGAGGCACCAGGAGCTGGTAGCTGCGGATCGCTACCGGACCGCTGGCGATTCGCGTGGCCGCGTCCTGGGCAGCGGCTCCGCCGTTTGTCAGGAATCCAAAGGCGGCAATTGCGGCGAGGTTGCCGAAACGTCGGAGGCGCGCCATTCCAGAACTCGGCGTGTGTCGGATGCGCCGCCGCCGTCCGCGAGGGCCTGGGGCCCGCGTGTCGAGGCCTCGGGCAGGAAGGCGCGCAGCCAGGCGGTGGCCACGACCTCGGCGATGCCGAGAATCTCGCCCTGGTTCGCGCGGGAGTGCGCCGCCGCGGTCTCCACCAGGTCGATGAGATCGCGCTCGGCGTCTCCGGTGGGGAAGCCGAAGACCCCGCACAGACGGCCGGCTTCCTCGCCCTCCAGGGTGACGACGCGCGCGCCGACCAGGTCTCCCTCTTCCAGGGGATCCATCGCCGGATGGGGCTCGACACGGACGCGCTCGCGACTGGTCACCTCGTCCAGAGGGATCAGGTCGCCCTCCAGCCGGCCGATCCGGTAGAGCTGCAAGCTGCTTCCGACCAGCGCCTCGAGCCATTGACGCTCGGTGACCTCCAGCAGCAGGCCGCCCTGGCCGAGCAGCTTGTCGGCGAAGCTGAAGGACCGGCAGTCGCCCTCCTCGGCGTCCGGCTCGAAGCGCCCCTGGGCGAGGATGCAGCTCATCGCGTTGGCGAAGAAGGTGGACTGGTCGCGGCTGCTCCGAGCCTGGAGCTGCTCTTCCAGGTCGATCCGTTCCTGGTCGTCGAGGCCGATCAGGAACTGGTCCTCGATCGCCCATTCGACTTCCTCGCCGTAGCGTTCCAGCAGCCAGCCGCTAGCGCGTTCCACCGCGCGGTCGAGCGCGGAGACGCCTGCGGAGAGGGGAGCAACTTGCTGCTGTTCCATGCCAGAATGCTAACTGTGTTTCGTTGTAAATACCACAAAATGCGGAACTTAGCGAAATCGCCACGTTTTCCCCGAGCCCTGCCGCCTCAGGCGGAATCGCTGTTTTCCGGGTCTCCGGCGGCATCCATCCTGCTGTAGGCCGTCTGGACGCAGTGAATCTTCAGGGCGTCCGGCGCGGTCGCCAGGAACCCCTGCCACTCGATCTCGGCGATCGCTTCCTCGGGACTCAGACCCTGCTCGTGGGCGGCGGACGCCTGGTTCCAGAAGTCGCTCAGGAACTGTCTGAGGGCATCGACCTGGGCCGGGTCGCTGAAGGTCGGGCCGTGGCCGGGAAGGATGAGGTCGAAGTCGAGCTCTTCGAAGCGGTCGAGGGTGGCGAGCCACTCGTCGACGTAGCCGTCGCCGATGTACGCGGCGCCGGCGAGGACGAGGTCGCCGGTGAAGACGACCCGCTCGTTCGGCAGCAGGACGACGACGTCGCCGCCGGTGTGACCGCGGCCTAGATGGAGCAACTCGATCGGCCTGTCCCGGCCCTCGAAGGTACGGTGGATCGTCATCCGGCTGGTCAGGGTGACGTTGGGCGGCGTCGGTTCCGTCTCGCCGACCGCCACGTAGTGCGCTTCCTGGATCCGGATCGCGTTGAGTGCCTGGTCCTTCTCCTCGCCGTCCTCCATCGCGTCCGCCGACTCCTTCATCGCGGCGATCTGGTTCGGGATGTTCCCGGTGAAGATCGAGGCGGTCGGCTGGCTCATCACGTCCGTCATCAGCATCGCGCGGGTGAACTCGTGGCCGACGATCGCGACGTCCTCGGGGAATGCCTGATTCCCGTGGGCGTGGTCGAAGTGGTAGTGCGTGTTGACCAGGTGGGTGACCGGCTTGTCGGTCACCTCCGCGATCGACGCGATCAGGGCGCGGGCGGCTGCCGGCGTGACGTGGGAGTCGACGACCAGGGCGTCCTCGTCGGTCACGACCAGCATCGCGTTGCTCTGGACGAAGATCACGTCGTCCCGACCGACGATGAAGTAGACGCCGGGGGCCACCTCTTCGAACGTGTGCGTGTCGGTCAGGATCGTCCCGTCGGGCGGCGGCGCTTCGCCGCCGCAGCCGGCGAGGCTGAGGGCCAGGGCGGTGACGGCGAGGCAGGTCGCGGCGAGTCGCTGGGTCGGGCGCATGGGAGTTGCTCCTCTCCGTTTCGGTTCAACGGGAATCATAGTGCGCTCGCGCCGCGCGGGAGGCGCGGCTTGCCGGGAATCAGAGTTCCAGCCGGCGCATCTGGCGCACGGCGTAATCGCAGGCGCGCGCGGTGAGCGCCATGTAGGTCAGGCTCGGGTTCTGGCAGGCGGACGAGGCCATCGCGGCGCCGTCGGTGACGAAGAGGTTCGGCACGTCCCAGGACTGGCACCAGCCGTTGAGGACGGAGGTCTCGGGATCCCGCCCCATCCGCGCCGTGCCCATCTCGTGGATTGCGAAGCCGGGCAGGGAGTTCCGGTTGAAGGTGCGGATGTTCTTCGCCCCGAGCGCTTCGAGCATCTCGGCGGCGCGGGTCTGGATGGCCTCGCGCATCGCCTCTTCGTTCTCGCCGTAGCTCATCGTGATCCGGGCCGCCGGGATGCCCCAGCGGTCCTCGAGCTCCGGGTCGATCGTGACGCGGTTGTCGGGGTTGGGCAGGTTCTCGCCGAAACCCGTGAAACCGAGCCGCCAGGGCGCGAGCCCGCGCAGACTCGCCTTGTAGTCGGCGCCGAAGCCGGGCTGGCCGATGCCGCCCTGCCACAGGGTTCCGCGGCGGGCGCCGCACTGGTAGCCGAAGCCGCGCAGGAAGTCCTTCTCGCGCGTCGCCGCGGCGCGGTCGCCGTCGAGGTTGACGAAGCGCGGCAGATAGCAGGAGTTGGGCCGGCGGCCGAACGTCGTCTTGTCTTCCAGGCCCTCCAGGTTCCCGTTCGCGCCGACCTGGAAGATGTGGTCCATCAGGTTGCGGCCGACCTGGCCGCTCGAGTTCGCGAGGCCTTCCGCGAAGCGCGGCGTCGCGGAGTTCAGCAGGATGCGCGCCGACTCGATCGTCGAGGCGCAGAGGAAGATGATGCGGCCGCGCACCTCGATCGACTCGTTCGACTCGGCGTCGATCAGGTGGACGCCGCTTACCCGGTCCGTCTGTTCGTCGTAGACCAGGTTGCGGACGACGCTGTTGGGGCGCACGGTCAGCCGGCCGGTCGCCTCTGCCGCCGGCAGCGTCGCGTTCAGGCTGGAGAAGTAGGACCGGCTGATGCAGCCGCGGCGGCAGATGCCGCAGTAGTGGCAGGCGCGGCGGCCGAGGTGGTGCTTGGTGAGCACCGCGACCCGGGCGGGAGTGAACCGGCGCGTGCCGCCGAAGGCGCGGTCGAGGCCCTCCCGGACTTTCTCCTCCATGCAGCTCTGGGCAATCGGCGGCAGGAACTTCCCGTCCGGGAGTTGCGGCATGTTCTCCGGCTGGCCGGCGATGCCGACGAAGGACTCCACGTGGTCGTACCAGGGCGCGAGGTCCCGGTAGCGGATCGGCCAGTCCGTGCCGTAGCCGTCGCGGGCGTTGGCGCCGAAGTCCAGGTCGCTCCAGCGGTAGCTCTGCCGGCCCCACAGCAGGGAACGTCCGCCGACGATGCGGGCGCGAATCCAGAGAAAGTCCTGACCGCCCTCGCCGATCGAGTACGGGTTGTCGATGTCGTCGACGAAGAACTTGCCCGACCACTCGTCGCAGGCGGCGGCGCGGCTCTGGACCGGCTGCCGCTCGGCCTGGTGCTTGCGGTCCCGCAGCCCCCGGTACGGCATCTGCCAGGGCGGCGTGTGCTCGCTGTAGTCGCGTTCGGGGACGACCGGCGGGCCGGCCTCCAGCACCAGCGTCTCCAGGCCCTTCTCCGTCAGCTCCTTCGCCGCCCAGCCGCCGGTGATGCCGGAACCGATGACGATCGCGTCCCAGGTCTTGCGCTCGATGATCTGCACCATTGTCCAGGGTTCCCGGAGGGTTTCAGGCGTCCTCGATGTCGACGCAGGGGTCCCAGCGTCCGGGGACGATCCGGTAGCCGAGTTCGGACTTCATGCCGGCCTCGGAGGTGTAGTAGCCGAACAGCGTGAGCCACTTGACCAGGTCGAAGAACGGCTGCTCGTGGAGCCGGTTCGGGTTGCGCGAGAAGCCGCGGCCGTTGCGTTCCGCGAGAGCTTCGTCCTGCGCCTCGGTCAGGAGTTCGTCCTTCCCGGTGTCGGGAAGATCGACGAACGGACCGCCCTTCTCCCTGGCACGGGCATCGAAGGAGTCGAGTTCGGCCAGCAGATGATCCCGCGCCGCGTCCGGCAGCCAGCCCGCCAGCAGCCGGTCGACGAAACCGGGAATCTCCGCGTCGCCGGCGCCGGGGGTGTCCGTGGTCGGCAGGATGCGCTCGGCGATCGCGTTGAGCGTCCTGGCCTGGTGTTCCGTCAGGACGGTGAGCGGGGCGGGCTCGGCGTCGGCTTCCTGCCGGTGCAGGTGGACATGGGCGAGATGCGGGTTCGCGAACAGTTCCTCTGGCAGCAGCGGCAGCGCGGCGGCGCCGCCGATCACCCGAAGGGCCTGCCGCCGAGGGATCCGGTCAGCGGGCCTGTCGCCTGGTGGCAGCGTCATGACGCGGCATGTTAGCCGTCGGTGACGGCGTGCCCAGGGGCCGGGGCGCTATCAGCCGCTTCCAGCCGCTTCTCGAAGCAGAGGCTGTGCGGGTCGTAGGCGTACTCGTTGTAGCAGGGGATCTGGACGTAGCCGAACGAGCGGTAGAGGCCGATGGCGGCCGGCTGGCGCTCGCCCGTCTCGAGGCGCAGCGAGCTGTAGCCGAAGGCGGCGGCCCGCGCTTCGAGGCCCTCGAGAATGCGCCGGCCCAGCGCCTGGCCGCGGTACTTCGGGACCACGTACATCCGCTTGATCTCGGCCTGGTCGTCGCTCAGCCGGCGCAGCGCGCCGCAGGCGACGGCCTCGCCCTCGGCGGTCCGGCCCAGGAGCAGGCAGCAGCCGGGGGCGTCCAGCTTGTCCGGCTCGACGCTGTAGATGCTGTCCGCGGGATAGAGCTCGCCGAGTTCACGGTCGAGCGCCTCGTGCAGGCGCGCGAACGCGGGATCGGCGGGGTCTCCCGGTTCGATCCGGACTTCGTCGGTGGTCATCTGGTCGTCGCTGCGGGCGGTTGGCGGAGCCGGTGCTACTGACGGAACTCCGGGGCTTCCCGCAGCATCTGGTCGCGCAGGGTGCGCTTGTGGATCTTCTCGGTGGCGCCGCGCGGCAACTGTTCGTCCTGCAGCCAGACGTAGCGCGGCACCTTGAAGCGGGCGAGATGCTCGCCGACGTGGGTCCGCACCTCGGCGGCGTCGAGGTCGGCGCCGTCCCTGGGCACGACGACCACGGCCAACTCCTCGCCCAGCCGGTCGTCGGGAACGCCGAAGGCGGCCGCCTCGTAGACGGCCGGATGCTGGTAGACGACGCGCTCGATCTCGGCGCAATAGATGTTCTCGCCGCCGCGCAGCACCATGTCCTTCTTGCGGTCGCGAATGTAGAGGAAGCCGTCCTCGTCGATCTCGGCGATATCGCCGGTCCGCAGCCAACCGTCCTGGATCGTCTCCGCGGTCGCTTCGGGGCGGTTCCAGTAGCCGCGGATGTTCATCGAGGACTTCATGATCAGCTCGCCCTGTTCGCCGGAGGGCAGCTCGTTGCCGTCGTCGTCGATGATCTTCAGTTCGACGATCGGGCAGGGCTTGCCGCAACTGTCCGGCTTCTCGACCAGGCCCTCGTCCGTGTTGCCGGCGCCGCCGGCGTTCGTCTCGGTCATCCCCCAGCCGAAAGACCAGTGCTTGTCCGGCATCAGGGCCTGCAGGCGGTCGACCATGCCGCCCGGGATCGGCGCGCCGCCGCCCGACACGGCGATCAAGCTCCGCAGGTCGCGCTCACTGAGCGACGGCGACTGGAGCATCTCCCACGTCATCGTCGGCACGCCGTTGAACGAGGTAACGCGCTCGCGTTCGATCAGCTCCAGGCCGAGTTCGGGGTTCCACTTGTACATCATCACGATCTTGCGGCCGACCCCGAAGGAGGCGAGCAGGCCGGCGTGGCTGCCGCTGACGTGGAACAGCGGCAGCGGCATGAGGATCGAAGGCTGGAACTCCGGGTTCTCCTCCGGTTCCTCGAGCAGGCCCATCGCGATCCTCTGGGCGCCGTAGAAGCCCCAACTGCCGATGCCGCTGAGGACTCCCCGGTGGGTCGAGACGGCGCCCTTCGGGAAGCCGGTCGTGCCGGACGTGAACAGGATCGTCACGTCGTCGTGGGGGCCGAGGTCGACATCGGGCATCGGTTGGCCGGCGGCCTCCCGCCATACCTCGTCGAAGTCGTCGACGCCTTCGGGCAGCTCGTCTTCCCAGCGCACGCCGATGCTCCTGACGCCGAGTTCAGGCAGCTTGCTCGCCACGCGTTCGTAGCGCTGCTGGTCGAAGATGGCGAGCCTGGCGCCGGAGTCCTTGAAGCCGTACTCGAGCTCCTCGCCCGACCACCAGCCGTTCAGCGAAACCGAGATGGCGCCGGAGGACGTGATCGCCATGAAGGCGATGACCCACTCGGGGTAGTTCCGCATGCCGATCGCGACGCGGTCGCCCTTCTTCACGCCGTAGCGGTGGATCAACTGGTAGGTGAGGGCGGCTACCCGCTCCCAGGTTTCGGCATAGGTGAGCCGCGTGTCCTGGAAGACGAGAAAGTCCTTGTCGCCGTGGTCCTGACAGGCCTGATGGTAGACGTCGCGCAGGGTCGCGGGCAGGTTCTTGAACACCTGATACTCGACCCCGCGCACCGTCTCGGTGACAAGTTCCCAGTCGGCGCCCGGGGCGGTCAGGTGGGCGACCGACTCGTCGTAGGTCATCTGGCCGTGAATCGGCTCGGCGGCCTTTTCGCGCATGTCATTCATGCCGTGGTCGCCAGTTCGTCGTGCTTGGCGAGGGGGTGCTTCAACATGGCGTGGTTCATGCCGTCGCCGCCCGTTCCATCGCCGCCCGTTCTTCCTCGTAGCCCTCGAAAGAGTGCTTGAGCGTCGCGTTGTTCAGGATCATCTCGGCCCTGGGCTCCTTCGTTTCGACGTCCAGGAAGGTCGTCCTGACCCAGTTCGACTCGGTGCGCCGGCTCTCGCTCAGGGCGACGATCTCGCGCTCCAGCAGGTAGTTCTGGCCGACGAACAGGGGGCCGTCGATCATCCGGATCTGCTGGCCGGCGAACAGGCCCAGGGCCGGTCCGCGCGTGGGGAAGCCGGCCTTGCGGTTCGAGTAGCCGGCGAGGACGCTGACCATCTCCAGCGGGATGACCGCGCGGCCCCAGGGCGAGGAAGCGCCCTCATCCTTCGTGTACCAGGGGGAGGGCTCGGTGATCTTCTCGAGCTTCTGGTTCAGGCTGAAGGGATAGAGCTTGCCCATGTGCTGGTCGAAGTCCATTCGCACGTCCTCGAGTCCCTTGCCCTTCATCCCTACCTCGAGATCGCGGAGGACGACCAGGGGCCCCGGCGGCCGCAGGCGGGCGATCCGGGTCGCGATCTCGGTCGATTCGACATCCCCGCGGATCGACGCGGTGCCGATCAGCACCTCCGTGCCGTCCGCCTTCTCGGCCCGGACGCGTACCTGGGTCTGGCCGTCCGCCGGCTGTTCGACCAGGGCGCGCACCTGCTCCCCCTCGACGACCATGTTCCGGTAGTGGGCGCTCAGACAGCCGGTCTCGAACCACTCCTGCCCCCACAGGTCGTGGAGCAGGGGCACGAACTGGCTGAAGTGGGTGGGACCCTCGATCGGCCCGCCGGCCTGGAACCCCATCTTCTCGGCCGTCGAGTCGTCGTGGATGGACATGTGTCCGCCATACTCCTGCTCGGCGAGCATCTGTTTCGGGGACCGGAGCGGTCCACGGATCATTGTCGGCGTGTCGAATGCCTCGGTCATTTCGGTCTCCTCGTGCGGGAAGGTCGCAGAGTCTAGCCCGCACGTTGGCCTGGTCGTCAGCATCGGGCGCATCGGGCGGCGCGACAGCCGGTCGGGAAGGCGGGCGGCTGTAGGATCCCCTCCATGAGCCGGCTTGAGACATTCCTCGAAGCCATGCGTCCGCTCCTGCGGGAGCAGGGCGCGCATGGCGCCTGGCTGTTCGGCTCCCACGCGCGAGGAACGGCGCATGCCGAGAGCGACATCGACCTGATTGTCGTGCAGTCGAGCGACGAGCCGCGGCCGGACCGCTGCCAGTCCTACGACGCGGCGATCCGGAAGGCCGGTGGCGCGGTGGACCTTCTGGTCTACACGCCCGAGGAACTCGAAGCGATGAAGGCCCAGGAGAGGCCGTTCGTGATCAACGCCCTGAAGGAAGCGAAGCAGATCCACGCGGGAACGGCCTGGGCGGTCGAGCTGGAGAGCGAACTCGAGGATCTGCGCGGTGGCGCGGCCTGGTCGGGGCCGGCGCCGCCGGACAAGGCCCGGGCCGAGGCCGAGCGCTGGCTGGATCAGGCCGAGTACGACCTCGGCTTCGCACGCCTGGCGCTGAGGGAGGAGTACTTCAGCCAAGCGTGCTTCATCTCCCAGCAGGCGGCGGAAAAGGCGGTCAAGGCGATCGTCTACGGATCGGGAGAGCGACTCGTTCGCGGACACTCCATCGTCGAGATCGTCGAGCGCTTCAAGGACCGGGTGCCGGAGTTGAAGGCCCTGCGCGAGCAGGGCGAGTTCCTCGACCCCCACTACATCGCGTCCCGATATCCGAACGGCGTCGCGTCAGGGCCGCCGTTCGCGACCTACGACCGGCCGAAGGCGGAGGAGGCTCTGGCGGCCGCGGCGCAGATCGTCGAGGCAGCTTCCGAGCTTGTCAGCGGCGGCTCGACGAGTTCCGAATGACGAGGAAGCGCGACAAGGCCGTCCGCGGCGTTCCGGGCGATACCTGGCGCTACCGGTTTGTGGACGCTTCGGGTTCCCGATCCGTATGAGGAGACAAGTCATGGTGACCGATGAAACGCGGAACGCTGTGTGGCAGGAGCTTCTCGACGTGGCGCGGCTCGTCCGCTACTACGAGGCAATGGCTGACCGGCATCGGCGCAATCACCTCGTGGTTCGCTTCGTCCTGTTGGCCACGGCCATGGGTGGCGTGGTCGCCTTCTTCGACCTGCTCCCGGCGAGCGTCCGTCTGCTGCTTGGCGCCGGTATTGCGGGCGTGGTCTCTTGGGACCTGCTTTCGCGATACGCCAGCAAGGCTGCGGTGCTCCACGCGGTGAGCATGGAGTGCAGCCTGATGGAGACGGAACTGCGGGACGTCTGGCTGCGTCTGGAGACGATGGAAGATGACGAGGCGCGCCGGGAGTGGCTGCGGGTCTCGCGGCGGTTGGCCGAAGTCAAGGGCTGGGCCGGTCAGGCCGGGGTGGCCGAGGACGGCAAGTTGAACGTGGAGTGCGCTGAAGCCGCGTACGCGACGATGCAAGAGCAACATGCCGGCTGAGGAACCGGAGGTGCGGCGTGCTGGCGGAAAGCCGGCGCGACCGGTCACGAAGACCAAGCCGCCTCCGCCGCCGAAGCGGCCTCAACCCTTGCCGGCGCCCGACGAGAAGCAGAAGCCGGCGCCGCGGTAGCGGGCGCTTACAGGGAGCCGGGGCCAGTGGGCGGACCCGCTTCGGCATGGAGAGCGGCGTCTCGTTCCAGGGCCTGGGCGATGGCGCCGCGGGCGGCGGCGCCGGCGGGTTTGGCGGATAGCGGGTCGAGGGCGCGGAAGTCGATGGCGCCGCGGCGTTCGAAGTAGGCGACCCAGTACGGGTAGGCGCAGGGTTCGGAGCGAAGCAGCGGGCCGCGTTCGCGGCGGCGGCGGCCGCGGGCAGCCATCAGCAGGACGCGGTCGGCGAAGGCGACGGCGCGGTCTACTGCCGCGTCCGGATCGAGGCTCGCGGGCAGGGGTGTCGGGCCGTGCCCGGGTTCAAGCGCGTCCGGGGGGATGTGCGCTGCGAGGCCGGTGTTGCGGCAAACGAGGACGGCGAGTTGGCCGGTCCCGGACGCCGCCCGCGTTTCGAACACAGCGAGCCAGTAGGGCAGGTAGAGGAGTTCCACGGCCACCGGCCGGCCGTGCCAGACCTGCCGCAGCCAGCCGCCCGTGAGGGAGCGGCGCGCCTCCGCCTCCTGGATGCGCGGCGCCGCCCGGAGAGATTTCGG
>JAJDZH010000019.1 GCA_022824725.1 Thermoanaerobaculia bacterium
CATAGCCCGTTCTCGCTTGCTACACTCCGCGTCCGAAACTGACCAGGAGCAGCAATGAACTTCGATTTCTCGGATGCCCAGAAGGCATTGAAGCAGCAGACGCGCGACTTCCTGCGCGCGGCCTGCGCTACGACCGTCCCCCGGCGGGTGCTGGAGGACGCGGACGAACCCTTCGCGCGCGATCTGTGGCAGCAGATCGGCGCCAACGAATCCCCCGGCATCGCGGTTCCCGAGGAGTACGGCGGCATCGGCTTCGGCTACCTCGAACTCTGCGTGGTCGCCGAGGAACTCGGTCGCGCGGTCGCGCCGGTGCCCTTCTCCTCCTCGGTCTATCTGGCAGCGGAGGCGGTGCTCCTCGGCGGCTCGGAAGAGCAGAAGCAGCGGTTGCTTCCCAGGCTGGCGACCGGCGAGACGATCGGCACCTTCGCTCTCTCGGAAGGTCCCGGTCTGGCGACCCCGGCGAACCTGCAGGCGACGCTGAGAGGCGGCACCCTGTCGGGCACCAAGATGCCTGTACCCGACGGCGACATCGCCGACTTCTGCGTGGTTGTCGCGAAGGACGGAGACGGCGTTTCGCTCGCGCTCGTCGACCTGGATGGAAGCGGAGTTTCCCGCGAGCAGGTCGAGACCCTAGACCCCTCCCGTTCCCACGCCAGGATCACGTTCGACGGCGCCGAGGCGGAATTGCTCGGCGAAGCAGGCCAGGGCTGGGCGCTCAAGGACCGGGTGTTCGACCGCGCCGCCGTGCTGTTCGCGATGGAACAGCTCGGCGGCGCCGACGCCTGCCTCCAGATGGCGATCGGCTACGCCAAGGGCCGCTACGCCTTCGGCCGGCCGATCGGCTCCTTCCAGGCGATCAAGCACAAGCTCGCCGACATCTACATCAAGAACGAACTCGCCCGGGCGAACTGCTACTACGGCGCCTGGGCGCTGTCGACCGACGCGCCGGAACTGCCGGTCGCGGCGGCCGCGGCCCGTGTTGCCGCGACCCAGGCCTTCCACTTCGCCTCGAAGGAGAACATCCAGACTCACGGCGGCATCGGCTTCACCTGGGAGTCCGATTGCCACCTCTACTACCGCCGCTCCAAGCTGCTCGCGCTCAGCATCGGCAGCGAGAGGGTGTGGAAGGACCGGCTGATCTCCGGTCTGGAACAGCAGGAGGCCGCCTGATGGACTTCAACGACACTCCCGAACAGGCGGCGTACCGAGCCGAGGTCCGCGCCTGGCTCAACGCCAACGCGGAGCCGCGCAGGGACCGCCCCAGCGTCAACCGCCGGCTGGACGCCGACGAAGGCCTCGCCCTCGCCAAGGCCTGGCAGGCCAGGAAGGCGGAGGCCGGCTACGCCTGCCGCCACTGGCCCGAGGCGCAGGGCGGCCAGGGCCGGCCGATGATCGAGACGATCATCTACGACCAGGAGGAAGCGGGCTACGACGTGCCGACCGGCTTCTTCAGCATCGGTCTCGGCATGTGCGGCCCGGTCATGGCCCAGTACGCGACCGAAGAGCAGAAGGCTCGCTACATCCCTCCGATGATCCGCGGCGACGAGGTCTGGTGCCAGTTGTTCTCCGAGCCCGCGGCCGGTTCCGACGTCGCCGGGCTCCGCACCCGCTGCCACCGCGACGGCGACGACTGGGTGGTCAACGGCCAGAAAGTATGGACCTCGGGCGCGCACTACTCCGACTGGGGCATCCTGGTCGCGCGGCACGATTCGTCGCTGCCCAAGCACAAGGGCCTGACCTTCTTCTTCATCGACATGAAGTCGCCCGGAATCGAGATCAAGCCGATCAAGCAGATCAACGGCGGCTCGAACTTCAACGAGGTCTTCTTCACCAACGTCCGGGTGCCGGACAGCCAGCGCCTCGGCGCCATCGGCGAAGGCTGGCAGGTGGCGATCACCACCCTGATGAACGAGCGCCTCGCCGTCGGCGGCGCACCGCCGCCGGACTTCCGCGAAGTGATGAAGCTCGCCGCCGCCTGCGAACTCGACGGCAGGCCCGCCCTCGAGGACTCCTCGGTCCGCGAGAAGATCGCCGACTGGTACGTCGAATCGATGGGCATGTCGCACACGAAGGCGCGCACGTTGACGGCCCTCTCTCAGGGCAAGGTGCCTGGCCCCGAGAACTCGATCGGCAAGGTCGTCTCGGCCTCGAAGCTCCAGAACGTGTCCTCGTTCGGCGCGGACCTGATGGACATGGGCGGCGTGATCACGGACCCGTCCCTCATGCCCTCCGACGCCCTGTTCCAGCAGTCCTTCCTCTACAGCCCCGGCCTCCGCATCGCCGGCGGCACCGACGAGATCCTGCGCAACATCATCGCCGAACGCGTCCTCGGCCTCCCCGGCGAGATCCGCGTCGACCGGGACGTGCCCTACAACGACATCCCGACGGGGAACTAGAGGCGGAGCCGCGGGCCTGACGGCCGGCACCGCCTCCTGGACGTCGGCGTCAGCTAGATCTCGCTGGCGAGCTTGCGGAAGTACTCGTCGACGAGTTCGCGGTAGCCGGGCGGTACCTGGTCCGAGTTGCCGAGGTAGACGCGTTCGGCTTCGCCGCCGCGCAGCTCGCGCCACAGGCGGTACTCGAACTGCCGAAGGCCCTCGACGATCTCGTTCCGGAGCCGTTCGAGGGCTCGCGGGTCGCGGTTGAGACCGAGCAGGCTCAGGTCGCCCATCTGCTGGAGTAGCTGGTCGAGGTCCGCCGTGTCCATCCGCTCTCGGCGCAGGTCGTTCCTCAGGCTCTCCAGGTCGGCGCGTCGCTGGTCCAGTTCCCGGTCGACTTGCCGGAGATCCTCCGCCTGGAAGATGCCCGGCTGGAAGTAGCCGCCTGAACTCGAACCGTACTGGCTGAAGCGGCCCCGGTTCCGGCCGCCCTGCGGATTGGCCGCGTCGCCCCCGGTCTCCGAAGCGGTGTCGCCGGGCTGGCCGCCTTGCTGTTGGCCACCTTGCTGCTGGCCGCCTTGTTGCTCACCGCCCTGTTGCTCACCGCCCTGCTGCTGGCCTCCCTGCTGCTGGCCCTCCTGCTCGTTCCCCTGCCCCGGACGCTGGCCGAGCCGGCCGCCCTCCTCGACCCGGTCACGCAAACGGGCCTCCATCGAGGCCAGGTTCTCGACCAGGTCGCGCGTCCGCTCGAGCATCCGCTCCTGGCGCTCGCCGCCTCCCTCGCCGACACTCTCCCGCGCCTCGGCGATCCGCTCCGTCACGTCGTCGATGTCCTGCCGGATCTGGTTCTCGAACAACCGGGCGAACTCCGGGTCACGGCCGGCCAGCACGCCCTTCGAGTAACGGATTTTCTCCTTCAACTGTTCGTCGCGGATGATCGTCGCCGATTCGCGCAGCTTCCGCGCCGTCTCCGGCTGATCGTTGCGGGCGCCCTGGCTCATCCGGTTGAGCTGCGCCTCGAGGCCCGCCACCTCGTCGGTCAGACGGTCCTTCCGCTCCATGATCCGTTCGACGAGGTCGGCGCGTTCCCGCGCCGAAAGGTCGCTGCGCGTCTGTCCGTCTTCGCCTTCCCGGCCGGCCAGTTCACCAACCTGCTCCTCGATCCGGCTCTGCATCCGGGACACACGGTTCGCGCGCTCCTGCAGTTCCTCCATGTCCCGTCCGAGCTGCTGGCGCTGGTTGCGATCCAGCAGCCGCCTCGCCTCGCGCAGCTTGTCGAGAGCCGCGATCCCGTCCGCACCGGCATTCGACTGCGACCGGGACGAGCCAGCCCGGGAACGCCTCATCTCCTCCGCCGCCTGTCGCAGCGCCTGCGTCGTCTCCCTCAGTTCCGGACGCTGCTGTTCGCGCGCCAGCCGTTCCAGGCGCCGCGCGAGCTCCTCCGTTTCCTCGATCAGGTCCTGCTGTCTGCCGCCGCCACCGCCGCCTTGCTGCGAGCGGCTCCGCAGCCGGTTCTGACGCTCGTTCTCGCGCTGCTGGCGGCGGGCCAGCTCGCGGAGCTTCTGCATCAGTTCGTCGACTTCCGCCTGCGCCTGCTCCGCGGCGCCGCGCTGGACCGTTTCGTACTGGTTGCGCAGCTTGTCGAGCTCGAGCTCGAACAGATCCGCCAGATCCTCGGACAGTTGCTGATTGCCGCCGCCACCGCCGCCGCCCTGCTCGAACGACACGCGCACGTCGCGGAACACGGACTCGGCGCGCTGCAACGACGCCAAGGCTTTCTTCTCCTCCGCCAGCGCCTCCTCGGGACGCTCCGCCTCGAGCTCCTTCTCCGCCATGGACATCTCGACGTCGGCCTTCCCGAGAAACTCGATGATCTTCGAGAAGTCGTCGTCCTGGAGCAGTTGCTGGCCGCGGTTGCCCATCCGCGTGACCAGGGATGCCACCTGTTCGCGCAACCGACCCTGCATCAGGGCAACCGTCTTCACGTGCTCGGACAGTTCCTGGGCCGTGTACTCGTCCTTGTCGCGGATCAGTCGGAACGTTGCCGAGATGATCATCTTCTGCTGCACCGAGAGCGTCTGGTCCAGGCCGCCGGCGCCGCCGCCCATGCCGCCGCCCTGCTCGGCCTGGCGATAGTTCCGGTCGAAGGGCCGGATCTCCAGGAAGTAGATGTCGCTGACCGTCGGCTGCGCGTGGCTGCGGTCCCAGGCCTCGGCGTGGTAGGAGATGGAGTCGCCGACCTCGAGGTCCATCTCCTCGAGGAAGAGCGTGTGTCCCGCGCTCACCTTCTTCATCGAGGAGGCGCTGTCGAGCAGCGTGACCTCCGTCTCGTCGCCGCCGTTCACGGCGTAGCGGATGTTCAGGCGACGCACGCCGTAGTCGTCCTCCGCCTCGACTTCGGCGAACACCTCGTCGATCATCGACACCTTCACGTCCCGGCCGGGGGCGACGAAACGCACAATGGCCGGCTGATCCTCGAGGGCCGTGACCATGTACTCCGCCGAGGCGCGGTGCCACCGGCCCTCGTCGTCCATCAGCTCGATCCGGTAGTAGGTGCTCTCATCCACCGTGTACGCGGCGACGAGCCGGTCGCCTTCGATGTCCAGATCCCTGGGTTCGTCGCCTTCGATCAGCAACCGCCCCGCCTCGACCTGGAAGATCGGCAGGATGCTGAAGCTCACCTGGGTACCCTTGAGAACCGCGATGTCGCCGCCGTCCTCGACGGCCTGGTCCGACAGGCCGCTGTAGCCGGGGAAGCGATACAGGAGGTCGATCTGGTCGACGTAGGGCAAGTCCTTGACCCGGATCCGGTAGATCGGCGAGCGGACGCCGGAGGCGTCGACGTAGTAGTCGGTGTCGGCGCGCAGGTTCAGGGCGATGAAGTCGTGAGTCGCGGGTTCGCCGCCGATCATCCGCTCCCCATCCTCCCCGGGTTCCGCCAGTTCGAAGCCCTCGCCGACGCGGTTCATCGGCCACTGCCGCCACTCGCCGTCCGGATTGCCTGCGGCGTCCAGCGGCCTCAGACCGAGTTCGACGCGGTCCGGGTCGAAGCCCAGCACCGCCGCGCTGATCAACTGATCGGAGCCGCGAGCGACCGTCACGTTTCCCGGCGCCACGACCAGGCGGTACGGATTGTCGACGGCCGCCGCCCGCCAGGGCGTGAACAGCAGCATCGCGCCGTGCTGAAGGAAAGCCGGGCTGAGCAACACGGCCACCATGCCGGCGCTCGCCACACCGGCCAGGGCCGCCGAGAAACGCTGCAGCGCGCCGCGCTCGATCCGTGTGGCGAAGCCGCTCTGCTGGCAGCGCTCGATCGCGTCCTCCAGAACCTGCCGCTGGAGTTCCGGCGACACCCGCTCGGCGTCCGCGGGCGAACCCTGCTGCACGGGACCCAGTTCCACCGCGCTCAGCACCGAAGCCTTGAGCGTCGGCTCGTTCTCCTCCACGTAGAGCGCCACCTGGCGCGTGGACACACGTCGAGCAAGAGGAATCCCGAGCAACCGAACCGCAAGAGCGATCAGCGTCAGGTAGGCGAGCCAGCGGAACACCTCGACCGCGCGCTCGCTGTAGAGGAAGTAGTCCATGCCCCAGACCGAGACGGCGAACGCAGCGAAGCCGGTCACGATCAGCGTGACCAGCCCGCGCAACGCCACCTTCATCCGCCAGCGCAGGCGAACGCGACGGATCACGCTCATCAGTTCGCCGTAGGTCGGGTCGTAGATCGGATCGAAACCGGAAGCCATCGGGTCTCCTCAGTCAGCTCTGCTCGCCGGTGGGGCTCCATGCTGTCACGACCGGCGCCGCGGCGGCGCGGCGGCGGTTGGCGAACAGGGTTTCGGCGGCCAGTACCAGAGCCGCGGCAGCGATCAGGAACCACCAGAGTCGCTGCCGCCGCTCACGTTCTTCCGGAGTCAGCGCCGCCGCCTCCGTCGCCGAAGCGCTCTCCTCTTCCCTCGGCCGAATGCGGGACATGAACTCGTCCAGATCGAGCCGGTTCAGGTCGGACTCCGCCACGGGCACGTTGCTCGCCAGGGTCAGAGGCTCGGTGGAGACGTCGGCCCGCACCTCCCGGAACTCGTAGAAGCCCGGCTCCTCCACGTCCAGCAGCAGACCTCCGCCGTCCGCGTCGATACGGCTCTCGCGGCCCGACGGAGCGACCGAGACGTATCCGTCCCCCTCGCTTTCCGCCCGCCCGCCGGGCAGTTCCACCTCTGCGACTTCACCCACGCGATACCAGGAGCGGGGCAGCGAGTACCCGGCCAGGTACTCGACCGAGCGATGAACGAAGGGAAGAAACACCGCCTGAAGCGGCAGCGTGTTCCAGAACGTGTCGAACGAGGTAGGCAGCACGAGGACGCGGCCGGAAGCGGCGCCCGGCACCCCGCCGTCCTCCGCCGACGCCGGCATCAGATCGAGCAGCGCCGGGACGCCGTCGTCGAAGCGGGCGATCGTCGCGGCGCCTTCCGGAGGCACGAGCCGGTGATAGCGGAAGAACGACGCGGAGGAGAAATCGCCGCTCCTGGCCGCGGCGAAGACGTCGAAGACCGGATGACCCGTGTCGAACCAGGCCAGGGAAGCCGCGCTGCCGGACAACCGGTCCGCCTGACGTTCGCTGGTCACGCCGAACTCCCGCAGCAACCCCGCAGTCGACGTCATGCCGCGCTCGACCGAGAGCAGCAGGCCACCGCCGTCCCGGATGAAACCGGCAATCGCGTCGCCGGCCGAAGCGGACAGTTGCTGGGCCGCGTCGTTGATGACGGCGACCGACTTGCCGTCCAGCATCGATCGCTGGAAACCGGACGCCTGCACCCGGTTCACCCGGAAGAACGGCCGCCGGCCAAGCGCCAGAGCTTCTTCGAGGTACCGGCCACGGCGGCGGTCGCCGTCCGGTTCGATCACGAGCACGCCGACTTCGTGGGCCGGCGACAGGACGAAGTGGAACTCGTTGTCGGCGGCGAGGGTGTCGTCGCGCAGACGCACCGTGCCGCGGGTCGTGCGTTGCCGTTCGAGTACCTCCGGCGCGAAGCTGACCATCGCCGACGAGTCCGCGCCCAGTTCGACTGCCCTGGTCTGGACCACTTCGCGATCGAGCAGCAGGTCGACTTCCGCCCGCAAGGGCGTCCCGGCCGGGCCAGCCGACGGCTCGCGGACGACCAGGTAACTGACCCGGGCCGCGATGCCCACCTGTTCGCGGTCACCGCTGCGAGAGTGGTCGAAGGCGACGTCGGTAACGGCGGCGTTGCTCACCTCTTCGTCTTCCCCACCCACGTCGACGAGCCGCAGTTCCACGCCCGCAGGCAGCGCCGCGACGTTCTCCGGCGTCCAGGACGAGCGTTGGAAGTCGCTCACGATGAGGAGCTCGCGCCGGCCGAGTTCCCCAGCCTCCGCCAGCACTCCACGCGCCATCTGGATCGCCGGCAGCAGCGAAGTGGACCGCGGCGCCACTTCCACGTCCTGGACCATCGCGGCCAGCAGCGCGGCATCCGTCGTCGGCCCGCTCTGGAGTTCCGCTTCGTCCGAGTAGACGACCAGGGCGCCCCGGTCGACAGCTTCGAGGTCGGCGAAGGCCGACTCGGCCGACTCGGCGGCCCGCTGCCAGCGATCGCCGAAGCCCATGCTGAACGAGTTGTCCAGCAGCACGACGACCAGCCGGCTGGAAGAAGTGGCGCCGGCAGCCGCGTCGCCCTGCCACAGCGGCCGGGCAAAGGCCAGGGCAAGCAGGGCCACCGCGAGGCAGCGCATCAGGAGCAGAAGAACGTCTCGCAGCCGGCGCCGGCGCATCGAACGGTAGGGCGCCTGGGAGATGAACATCAGCGACGGGAAGCGGACCACCCGGCTGCGGTGCCGCAAACGCAGGTGAATGAGGACCGGCACCGCGACGGCGGCCAGACCGAGCAGAAACAGAGGCGCCAGCAGACCCATCGGGCTAGCGGGCCTTCATCGCGTAGAGCCGGGAGGAAAGGTAGCTGTAGAGCGCCGCATCCAGGGGTTGGGAGATGTCGACCAGCGTGTAATCGATCCCCGCCTCGACCAGGGACCGGTCCAGCGTCCGCGTGTGTTCCCGGATCAGCTCAAGGTACTGGTCCCGCAGAACGTCCGGCATCACGGCCTCCCGCACCCCGGTCTCCAGATCCCTGAGGTCGAGCTCGCCGTCGAAATCGAACCGGAGTTCCGCCGGGTCCAGCAGATGGAAGAGGATCACATCGTTGCCCTGGTGCCGGAAGCCGGCCGCGGTCCGGATGACCGTCTCGGGCTCCTCGTAGAAGTCCGAGATCAGGACCACCATGCTCCGGCGCCGCACCGCGTCGACCACCTCGAGCAGCGGTTCGCGCAGGCTGCCGCCGCCACCCGGTTCGATCCGGTCGATCGTGTGGAGAACGACCTGAAGATGCTTGGCCGCCGGCGGCACGAAGTCGACGATCTCGCTGTCGAAGGTCACCAGGCCGATGCGGTCCTTCTGTTTGGAGGCGAAGTAGCCCAGACAGGCGGCGAGGTAGCGACCGTAGTCGAGCTTGGTCAGGGCGCCCGTGCCGAAGTCCATCGAGCGGGAGACGTCGAGCGCGATCGTCAGGTTCGTGTTCGTGTCGGCTTCGAACTCCTTCACGTAGAAGCGGTCCGTCCGGCAGAAGAGCTTCCAGTCGACGCGCCGGATGTCGTCGCCGGGCTGGTAGGCCCGGTACTCCGCGAAGTCCATCGACCGGCCGAGGAACGGCGACCGGTGCAGGCCGCTAACGAAGCCCTCGACCACGGTCTTCGCGAGCAGGTCGAGACTGCTGATGCGCGCGAGTGTCCCGGTGTCGACGAACCTGCCGTAGCTCATGGCGCGGCTTCCGGCCCCTGCTTCTTCACTTCATCCCACTCGGCGTGACGGGGGCCAGTTCCAACAACCGGTTGACGATCTCGTCGGTGGTCACCCGCTCCGACTCGGCGTGGAAGTTGGTCAGGATGCGGTGGCGCATGACGGGCCTGGCAAGGGCCCGAACATCTTCGTGCGCGACGTGATAACGCCCGTCCATCAGCGCCTTGGCCTTGGCGCCGAGGACCATGAACTGCGCCGCGCGAACGCTGGCGCCGTACTGCACCCACTGGTTGACGAAGTCCGGCGCCTCCGGGGTGTCGGGACGGGTCATCCGCACCAGGTGAACGGCGTAACGGAGGATCGGCTCCGCGATCGGCACCCGCCGCACGAGCCGGTGGAAGGCGCGCAGGTCGTCGCCCGTGACCCGGGTCTCCAGGGTGAACTCACGCAACGTGGTCGTGGCGTCGACGATCTCCATCTCCTCGTCTTCGGGGAGGTGATCGATGATGATGTTGAACATGAAGCGGTCGAGCTGGGCCTCCGGCAACGGATAGGTGCCTTCCAGCTCGATCGGGTTCTGGGTCGCGAAGACGAAGAACGGCTGCTCCAGCTCGTAGGTCCGGCCCTGGACCGTCACGCGGTGCTCCTGCATCGCTTCGAGCAGCGCCGCCTGGGTCTTCGGCGGGGTCCGGTTGATCTCGTCGGCGAGGACGATCTGGGCGAAGATCGGCCCGGGCATGAAGATCATCTCCCGCTTGCCGGTGTCCTGGTCCTCCTGGATGATGTCGGTGCCGGTGATGTCGCTCGGCATCAGGTCGGGCGTGAACTGGATGCGGCTGAACTTCAGGTCCAGGATCTCGGCGACGGTCTGGACGATCAGGGTCTTGGCCAGACCCGGCACGCCGGTCAGGATGCTGTTGCCGCCCACGAAGAGGGTCATCAGCACCTGGTCCAGCACCTCTCCCTGGCCGACGATCTGCTTGGCGAGCTGGGCGAGGACCTGCTCCCGGCCTGTCGCCAGCCGCGCGGCCAGTTCGATATCCGTTTCGCTGGTCAGGCCCTCGCCGCCGCCTTCGAGGACAGTCGTCTGGGCGAGGCTTTCCGAGGTGTCGTTCATCGAGTTCTCCATGCTTGCGGAATCGGGGCCGCGTCCGTTGGCGAACGGCTCAGTGAGTCATCCCGTAGATCAGGTAGTTGACCCCGAGCTTGAAGCCCTTCTGGGTCACGTCGACCGGGTAGAAGGTGGTCTCCGACCACTCCCAGAAGTCGCCTATGTCCATGTTGTAGTTGATGGCGACCATCAGCCGCCGGCTCGGATCGTTGTCCTCGAAGACACCGTAGATCCGGCCCCGCACGGGGTAGAAACGGGCGTCCTCGATGTCGAAGTTGATGTCCTCGAGCACGAAGAAGGCGCGGAAGACGGGGTGTTCGACCGTAAGGGGGACGAGTTCGTAGCCAGGCAGCAGCCGGCCCATCTGCCGCTCGAAGTTCTCCCACTGAACGGGATAGCCCCGGATGTCGAAGAAGTCGTCGATCACCAGGAAGCCGCCCTTGAGCAGGTAGGAGCGGAGGTTCTCGAGTTCCTCCTCCGTCGGGTTCCAGAAGCCCGGCTCGCAGAGATAGGCCCAGGGATGCTCGAACAGCCGGGGATCGCTCAGGTCGAGGACGTTGCCGCCCTCCGTCTGCACCTCGATGTCGGTGATCTCGTCGACGATGCGGGTGAAGTTCTCCTCGGCGAACGGATAGTCGTGGTTCCACTTCAGGTCGAGGCCCCACATGAACGGGCCGCCGCCCCAGATCGTCGGCTCGAAGCGGATCCGGGCGAAGGTGAAGCCGCCCGAGTAGGGGA